>DAAK01000144.1 GCA_001701075.1 Bacteroidales bacterium GP3
TATCCTTGGGCCACTATCATGCGTAGCCTCGGTCCAACAGGTCTGCTTTGCGTCGCAATCTTCATGTTCATTCTTATTTTAGGCCTCGCTTACGCTTGGCGGAAAGGAGCACTCAAATGGCAGTAAAAGAACCATCTATCAAGTCGATGAAGCATGAAGACTTCAAAGACAACGAATACATCGACAAACTCGTAGAGGAACTTAACGCCACTGGTGCTAACGTTGCAGTCGGCAAGCTCGACCAACTCATCAACTGGGGCATCTCCAACTCCCTTTGGCCTCTCTGCTTCGGCACGAGCTGCTGCGCTATCGAGTTTATGAGCCTCGGTGCTGCACGCTACGATATGGCCCGATTCGGTTTTGAGGTTGCACGCAACTCTCCCCGTCAGGCCGATTATATTATGGTGCAGGGCACTATCGTCCATAAGATGGCTCCTGCCCTTGTCCGCCTATACGAACAGCTTGCAGAGCCTAAGTATGTCATCGCATGCGGCGGCTGTGCTGTCAGCGGCGGCCCTTTCAAGAAGTCTTATTGCGTAGTAGATGGAGTCGACAAAATTATCCCGGTCGACGTCTTTATCCCTGGCTGCCCTCCACGCCCGGAAGCTATGTTCTACGGCCTGATGCAGCTGCAGCGTAAGATAAAGGTTCAGAAATTCTTCGGTGGCGTCAACCGTCAGGAGAAGATCAAGGACTTCTTCCGTCAGCATCCAACTGAAGTTGGCGAGTATTAATGCGATATCTGAGTAAAAGAAAACACATTTATATATAATGAGCGTTAAAGACTGTATCAGCAAGATTTGCCCGTCAGCCACTTTCGAGGAAGGGGATATCCTTCTTGTAAATGTGCCGGCTGAAGACTGGTATGCGCTTGCTTCTGAACTCAAACACAATCCCGAGCTCAATTTCGATGTGCTGACTGCTGTTGTCGGCATGGACTGGAAGGAGTCTCTGGGCGTTGTATACTACTTGACCGCTACTTCCCACAACTGGGAGATGATTTCGGTAAAAGTAGCTGTTGCCGACCGTGAGAATCCTTATATCCACACCGTTTCCGACCTCTGGAAAGTCGCAAACTTCCAGGAGAGGGAGGTTTACGATTTCTTCGGCATCAAATTCATCAACCATCCCGATATGCGTCGCTTCTTCCTGCGCAACGACTGGAAAGGATTCCCTCTGCGCAAGGACTATGACGCAGATCCAAAACTCAATCCGATTCCTGCAGAAGACGAAAAGAACGAGGATGACACCATTTCCTATGTAGAGCAGGAAGATGGCACTATCAAGGGCATCCCTGGAAAGGTGTTCAAGGAAGGCGACTATGTAGTCAACGTAGGTCCCCAGCACCCATCGACCCACGGAGTCATGCGTTTCCGCGCTGCTATCGACGGCGAGGAAGTGAAGAAAATCGACGTGGTTTCAGGCTACATCCATCGTGGTATAGAGAAACTCTGCGAAAGCCTCGGCTATCCCCAGATTCTCCATTTCACCGACCGTATGGACTATATGAGTGCCCATCAGAACCGCCACTGCCTCTGCATGTGTATCGAAAAGGCTATGGGAATCGTGGTTCCGGAACGCGCTGTCGTCATCCGCACTATGATGGACGAGCTGATGCGTATCTCAAGCCACTTGCTGAGCTTTGGATGTACGGCAATGGACCTTGGTGCCACTACAGCATTCTTCTATGGATTCCGCGAACGCGAGCAGGTTCTTGATATCTTTGAAAGGACTTGCGGCGCACGTATGTCGATGAACTATAATGTAATCGGTGGCGTCATTGCCGACCTTCATCCAGACTTTGTAAAAGACGTCAAGGCTCTTCTCGCCATCATGCCTGAGCGCCTTAAGGAATACCACACAGTATTCTCCGGCAACATCATAGCCCACAACCGTCTGCATGTAGGCCATCTCAGCAAGGAAGACGCTATCAACTACTGCATCACAGGTCCTTCAGGACGCGGATCCAATTGGAGCTGCGACTGCCGCAAGAAGCATCCGTATGCTGCTTATGATCGTGTTGAGTTTGATGAGGTTCTTCTCGACGGCTGCGATTCCTATTCACGCTATATGGTGAGAATGAAAGAAATCGAACAGAGCTGCCGCATTCTTGAGCAACTCGTCGACAATATTCCGGAAGGCGATATCCGCGCACAGGTGCCAAAGATTGTGAAACTCCCCGTCGGACACTGGTATACCCAGGTGGAGGCTTCCCGTGGCACTTTCGGTGTCTACATCGAAAGCGACGGAGGCAAGAATCCTTTCCGCGTTCACTTCCAGAGCCCTTGCTTCAACCTCGTAGGAGTCATGGATCTCTGCTGCCGTGGCAATATGATTGCCGACTTAATCACCATCGGAGCCGCTCTTGACTTCGTAATTCCAGATATTGACCGCTAACTAAAACACTGAATCGAAATGTTTGACTTTGGTATTATCACTCACTGGATCAATGACCTTCTGGTAGGTTGCATGCCTGTCTGGGCTGCCACCCTTATCGAATGTGTCATTATCGGAGTCCTGATATTGCTCACCTATACGGTGCTCGCTCTTTTCTATATTCTCTACGAACGTAAGCTCTGCGCATGGTTCCAGTGCCGCCTCGGCCCTATGCGTGTGGGTCCTTGGGGACTCCTTCAGGTGTTTGCGGATATGTTTAAGATCCTTATCAAGGAGCTTATCTCCCTTAAAGGCACCGACAAGTTCCTCTTCAAGCTTGCTCCTTATATCATCATCACCTCTTCAGTAGTAATGCTCGCATGCCTCCCTTGGGGACGCGGTCTGCAGATCATCGACTATAATATCGGTATCTTCTTCATTCTTGCAGTTTCCAGCGTAGGCGTTCTCGGTATCCTACTCGCAGGTTGGTCTTCCAACAATAAGTATACACTTATCGGTGCAATGCGAAGCGGTGCCCAGATGATTTCCTATGAGCTTTCACTCGGTCTGGCGCTGATGTCGATAGTAGTGCTTGCAGGGACTATGAACATTACTGAACTCGTGGCTATGCAGGAGCGTTGCTGGTTTATCTTCCAGGGATGGCTGCCTGCTGTAGTGGCTTTCATCATCTATGTGATTGCAGCTACTGCTGAGACCAACCGTGGCCCGTTTGACCTTCCTGAGGCTGAGCATGAGCTTACAGCAGGCTACCACACTGAATATTCCGGTATCCACTTCGGTTTCTTCTACCTCGCTGAATACCTCAACCTCTTCATAGTCAGCGGCATTGCTTCCCTGATGTTCCTCGGTGGCTGGATGCCGTTCCACATCGAAGGTTGGGACGGATTCAATATGGTGATGAACTGGATTCCAGGTCCTATCTGGTTCCTTGCAAAAGCTTTCTTTATCAGCTACATCATCATCTGGTTTAAATGGACTTTCCCACGCGTGCGTATCGACCAGATGCTCGCTCTCGAATGGAAATACATGATGCCTTTCGCTCTCGTCAATCTTATCGTGATGGCAGTGTTCGTGGCTCTCGGATGGACATTCTAATTCCCTGACTACTGACAGCTGAAAAACTGACAACTGATAACTCAC
>DAAK01000221.1 GCA_001701075.1 Bacteroidales bacterium GP3
GGATTAGCGAGGCGGGTATAGAAATAGCCATTTTCTTCAAGATCGAAGAGACGGGCCATCTGCTCAGAAGTGGAGTATTTGAAGGTCGTGCTCTGGATGATAGGGAGCACACGTGGCTGGCCGTTTTCTGGTTTCCAGCCACCTTGCACGCATATGGTGCCGGCGTTTAATTTCTCTTTTGATGTCATTTTCGTCAAATTGTCAGAATTGATTGCAAAATTATATAAAATTGGGGAAATATGCAAAAAAGAGTTCGGACTGCGACTTCAACACAATGTTGAGGACGCAGTCCGAAATGACTTAATTCTTTAGATATTCAGATCAGTCTTTGTCGGAAGCAAGCACTTTCCATACAGCGGAGCTGAGGAGTGCACCAAGCATCGGAGCTACGATGAAGAGCCAGATCTGAGAGATAGGAGTGCAGTTGCCTTCGATGCAAGCGAAGATAGCCGGGCCTATTGAACGAGCGGGGTTAACTGATGTGCCAGTGATAGGAATGCAGACGATGTGAACGAGCACGAGAGCAAGGCCGATAGCCAGACCTGCGAAATTGCCTGCGCCTTTCTTTGAATCAGTAGTGCCGAGAACCACAAGGACGAAAATGAATGTGAAGATGAATTCAGCGATGAAAGCTGGAACTACATTTCCTTCAATATATGAGTTGGCACCGGTAGTGGTAGTGTCGTTGAAGATAGCAGATACGCCGCCTTCGATTCCTGTATGCACAAGGAGATATATCACAGCAGAAGCGATGATAGCACCAATCACTTGGAAAATCATGTAGTTGCATGCGTCTTTGCCAGACATTCTGCCGTTGGCCCAAACGCCGAGAGTGATTGCGGGATTGATATGGCATCCAGAAATGCCACCGATGGTGTAAGCCATTGCTACAACGGCAAGACCAAAGGCAAAAGCGATGCCGAGTGTGGATACTCCGTAACCGGTTGTTCCCAGGCCGATGCCCGCGAAGACTGCAGAACCGCAGCCCATCAATGTCAGCACGAATGTACCGAACATTTCAGCTAAATACTTTTTCATAAGCGTAGTTTTTTGTTGTTTGACCGGATTGCTCCTGTCGGGGTTATATAAAATGGTTATTCATGGCGTCTCTCTGAGAACAATCGCAAAGGTAAACAATAATTTTTAAATATGCAAGAAATTTGTAACATAAAAAAGCTAACCAAAAGTTATTTCGATTGTTATAATGTTGAAACCCGAATAAATGAATGGATGCCGGTCAGATGTCTCCGATTTCGGGATTGGTCCTTATTGTGAAAGCCACACATGCCATTTCGGAAGCTTCGCTACACCGTAATGGATTATAAGGATATCGGAGTGACCGGGATCGGCACTAAAACAACAATACAACTATGGAATATAATTTTGATGAGATAATTGAGCGCCATGGCAGTGGCGCAATAAAGACAGATCTTTTAGAGGAACGTTTTGGGCGCCCCGACCTCCTTGCGGCGTGGGTAGCTGATATGGATTTTGCCACACCACCATTCATAATGGAAGCTTTGCGCAAGAGACTTGAGCATCCCATTCTCGGTTACACCGCCGAACCAGCTGATTATCGACCGGCTATTATCGACTGGGAGCGAAAACTCCACGGATGGGAGATCAAGCCAGAATGGATAAGCTATATTCCAGGAATTGTGAAGGGAATAGGAATGGTGATCAATGTGTTCACAAAGCCTGGAGACGATGTCGTGATCATGCCTCCCGTATATCATCCATTCCGCATCACGGCTGAGGAAAATGGCAGGAAGGTGGTGAATGTACCACTTATTGAAGATGCAAACCATCGCTATCATATGGATTATGAGGCACTTGAAAATCTTGACACGAAAGGTGGAGTGCTGTTGCTTTCGAATCCTCATAATCCTGGTGGCAGGATGTGGAGTGCTGATGAGCTTCGAAAACTTGCGAAGATATGCAAGAAGAAAGGACTCTTGGTGGTTTCGGATGAAATACATGCCGATATGGCACTCTGGGGCAATCGCCATGTGCCGTTTGCAACAGTAAGCGAAGATGCCGCCTCTAACAGCATCACTTTCTGCGCCCCCTCCAAGACTTTCAATATCCCGGGAGTGGTCAGCTCATTCTCGGTGGTCCCGGATAAGGAAATACGCGAAAAATTCTATGGTTGGCTTGCTGCGAATGAGTTTGGAGATGCTCCGATATTCTCGCACATAGCAGCAATAGCAGCTTATCGCGGGGGAGAGGAATGGCGCAAGGAGATGCTCGCGTATGTAGAAGATAATATCCGCTATGTGGAGGATTATTGCGATAAGAACATCCCTGGAATCAAGGCATTGCGTCCAGATGCGTCATATTTAGTATGGCTTGACTGCAGGGGGCTTGGACTGGGCCATGATGAGCTGATTGATCTATTCGTGAATAAGGCTCGTGTTGCTCTCAACGACGGGGCTATGTTTGGAAAGGAAGGCGAGGGGATGATGAGGCTTAATGTGGGGACACCGCGAGCGACTCTGAAGGAAATTATGGAGAGGATAGGTAGTGCAATTAATTGATATCTTCGAGCTTTTACCAAAAAGCGCCTCTCCGAGGCTACATAGCTATAATAAGAGAAACCCCAGACCGACGTCTGGGGTTTTAGCATAATCATCAGGTCTCCGACCTGATTGGGGGTTTAGATGTTGGGGGTATCCCAGACTTTGGTGGCGGTGCAAGTGGCTTTCACTTTCTGATTGCCGAGAGTGAA
>DAAK01000026.1:0-1078 GCA_001701075.1 Bacteroidales bacterium GP3
CCTGCTCCTGTTCCATCCAGTCCATAGTGGCAGCACCATCGTGCACCTCACCGATCTTGTGGGTAAGGCCAGTATAGAAAAGGATACGTTCGGAAGTAGTAGTCTTACCGGCGTCGATGTGAGCCATGATGCCGATATTACGAGTTAAATCGAGATTTTCGTGTTTAGCCATTTGTTAAATCCGAATTAGAATCTGAAATGAGCGAATGCGCGGTTGGCCTCAGCCATACGGTGCATATCTTCCTTACGCTTGAAAGCGCCACCCTGGTCGTTGAATGCGTCGACGATTTCAGCAGCGAGCTTGTCTGCCATAGTCTTGCCGCCACGTTTACGGGCAAAGATGATAAGATTCTTCATAGAGATGGACTCCTTGCGGTCTGCGCGGATCTCAGTTGGGACCTGGAAAGTGGCGCCACCGATGCGGCGAGACTTCACCTCTACTTGTGGAGTAACGTTTTCGAGCGCTTTTTTCCAGATTTCGAGAGCGCTCTTCTCCTCATTGGGGAGTTTAGACTTCACGATTTCAAGTGCGGAATAGAAGATAGTGTAGGAAGTGTTCTTCTTTCCGTCGTACATGAGATGGTTGACAAACTTTGTCACTCTCACGTCGTGAAAAACGGGATCTGGGAGGATCACACGTTTTTTCGGCTTAGCTTTTCTCATTGCTTGATGTTTAAGTTTTGATTTTGGCTGCTTTGATGAAAACTTCAACGCACTTTGGGAACTCCTCTCGGAGCGCCGGATGGGCGTTTACTCAACCATATAGCTGTCAAAGAATCAAAAACCGGTTAAAGATAAATGATTACTTACTGACAGCTTATTATTTCTTAGCTGCCTTTGGACGCTTAGCACCATATTTAGAGCGGCGCTGAGTACGGCCCTGGACACCAGCTGTGTCGAGAGTGCCACGTACGATGTGGTAGCGAACGCCCGGGAGGTCCTTGACACGTCCGCCGCGCACCATAACGATAGAGTGCTCCTGGAGGTTGTGTCCTTCACCGGGGATGTAGGAGTTCACTTCCTTTCCGTTGGTAAGGCGCACACGAGCCACCTTACGCATAGCCGAATTAGGCTTTTT
>DAAK01000026.1:1195-4231 GCA_001701075.1 Bacteroidales bacterium GP3
GAATTGTAGGCATTTTAGTTTGTTAAAAAATTAAAAAATATCTAAAATCTATGTTTAATTACTTCTTTTTGGGTTGCCTCTGAGTGAAATGAATCACTTTTGAGGAGTTGCCTTAAGGTTGCGGCGCACACCATAGAATAACACCAACAAATTAAGTATTAATTTGTTAGCGAAACAGCAGGCCGTTTTATACCCTAAGACGATGCAAAGTTACAAAATTTCAGTGAATTATGCAAGTATTTTTTGAGTTTTCAGAGTTCAGTCTTCAGAGTTCAGTCTTCAGTCTTGAGTCTTCAGTCTTGAGTTTTCAGTTTTCAGTTTTCAGTTTTGAGGGATCAGACGGGATCGAGGCCGCGGCGGCGCCATTCGGGGAGAGCGTTGTGGTCGCGGACGATGGTGTTGGCAAGATTTACGGCCTTTGAGATGTGGTCGCAGATATTGCGCTCGCCAATGAGATGGACTATGTCGGATTTTACAAGCGCCTCATGCACGCTGGGCTGTACACCTGAGAGGACAATCTGTATGCCTTCCTTTTGTGAGGATTTGATAAGGATCTCAAGATTATGAATTGCAGTGGAATCGATAAACGGAACCTTTCGCATGCGTATG
The DNA here is from genome assembly GCA_001701075.1 of Bacteroidales bacterium GP3. Lineage (GTDB taxonomy): Bacteria > Bacteroidota > Bacteroidia > Bacteroidales > Muribaculaceae > Lepagella. The sequence continues at coordinate 1,805 of DAAK01000026.1, forward strand.
ATACGCACGAGAGGACGATTTTGCATCGTAGAGCGCATCATCTCATCAAACTTTGTGGCAATACCGAAAAAGAATGGGCCATCAATCTCATATACTGAGACACCTTTTTCCACATGAAGCACCTCGTGGGAATGAACCTCCGTGCCCTCAGCCACGTCGAGTTGCTGACCATAGACCTTGATTTCCGCATTCTCCGTCACACGGCGCAAGAAAAGCACCATGGCAAGAAGCAGACCGATTTCGATAGCGATGGTGAGATCGAACACAATAGTGAGAAACATAGTGACGATAAGCACCGAGAAATCACCCTTTGGATTGTGAGAGATGGCGATAACAGTTCTCCAACCACTCATATTGTAAGCTACCACCATAAGCACAGCAGCGAGGCAAGCCATAGGCACAAGATTGATAAGGGGCATGAAGAAGAGATAGATGAGCAGGAGCACCACTGAATGAATCATGCCTGCAAGCGGAGTGCGGCCTCCATTGGTGATATTGGTCATAGTGCGTGCAATGGCACCAGTGACAGGTATGCCACCGAAAAGAGGAACCACAATATTGGCGAGACCTTGGCCAAACAGTTCGGTATTAGAGTTAGTACGCGAGCCGGTGATACCGTCAGCAACAGTGGCGGAAAGCAGAGATTCGATTGCCCCGAGCATGGCTATAGTGAAAGCCGAGGGAAGGAGGGCATTGATAGTGGCCATATTGATTGAGAAGCCATGGGGCATCGGGATGTCAGACTTCATATTTCCGAAACGGTCGCCAATCGTCTCCACATGGAAATCGGGCACCAACATACTCAAGAGCCAGCAACCGGCTGTCACCAAAACGATGGCTATCAAAGCACCGGGGAGTTTTTGTGAGATTTTCGGAGTGAGGGTGATAATCAAGAGGGAGACAATGCCTACGGCAAGCGCAAGAAGGTTGGTCTTTGAGAAATTAACTAAAAGGACGCCCCATTTGGAGAGGAAATCACCTGGCAAGTCTTTAAGGCCCAATCCGAAGAAATCATTGATCTGAGTAGAGAAAATAGTCACTGCAATACCAGCTGTGAAACCTACTACAATAGGATAAGGGATAAACTTGATGACCGTGCCGAGTCTGAAGAGACCCATCAGGACGAGGATAAGACCTGCCATGACAGTGGCTATGGCCAGACCGGTGAGACCGAACTGCTGGATGATGCTATAGACAATCACGATGAAAGCGCCTGTAGGGCCGCCAATCTGGACAGAGTTTCCGCCGCAGGCAGAGACAATGAAACCGCCGATGATAGCAGTGATAAGACCAATGGCAGGAGATACACCAGAGGCTATGGCAAAAGCAATGGCGAGAGGGAGAGCAACTATGCCGACCACTATGCCGGCGATGAGATCGGATTTGAAGCGAGCCAAATCATAACCTTTCCACATCGAAAAGGCTTTCGGGTGGAAGTCAATCTTTTTCATAAATGCATAATTCATAATGCACAATTCACAATTCATAATGCATAATGCATAATGCATAATGCATAATTATTATTACCTGTAGAAACTATAATTTGAAGTCTTCAGAGTTCAGTCTTCAGTCTTCAGAGTTCAGAAGAGGAGATTATTTGAGATGGGAGGCGTATTCGAAGATGCGATCGAAGATGACGCGGTCGAAATCGGAGAGGGAGATGCCGCGACGTGCCATGACACGCTCGGCGACTGTGAGGAATTTCTTGACGGGGACGTCGACAAAGCCACCGTTGGCACTTCCTTCCTGGAAGCTTGGGACGAAGACCCTGGGGAAGCCGGAACCATAGACATTGACTCCCACACCGATGACTGTAGCTGTATTAAGCATTACATTGACACCAAGTTTTGAGTGGTCGCCGATGATCGGGCCACAGAACTGGAGGTCGGTACGAGCAAAAGAGCGCAGGCGATAGTTCCAAAGACGAATCTTGGAATAATCATTCTTGAGATTGGAGCAGTTTACTCCGGCTCCGATATTGCACCACTCCCCTACCACGGCATTACCGAGATAGCCATCGTGAGCCTTGTTGGAATAGCCGAATATCACAGAGTTGTCGACTTCTCCACCCACCTTCACATATGGACCGAATGTGCTTCCTCCGTAAAGCTTGGCTCCCATGCGAGCCTTTGAATGATCGCAGAAAGCGATAGGACCTCTGACGCAGCAACCTTCCATCACTGCGGCATCCTTACCAATATATACAGGGCCTTCTTTGAGATTGAATGTGGCACCTTCCACTTCGGCACCCTCCTCTATGAAGATCATAGGCCTTCCTTGATTGTCGGCCATGTCACCGATAACGAGGTTTGATTCCGGAAGAGCCTGCGATTTGCGATCGGCAGTGATGCGGAAATAATCTTCCACGAGCACCTGTGGATTCATGATGAAGACATCATAGACATTGCGGAGATGACGCAGGTCTTC
>DAAK01000016.1 GCA_001701075.1 Bacteroidales bacterium GP3
ATAACCCTCAAATTTCGCTTGCGAAATTTGAATAATTAATCGTTAATTCATCTCCTTCCCCATAGCAACTTTTCCCTCAGCGACGCCGCAAACGTATCATCACGCGGCGAAAGCAAATTCACTACATAGGGAGCTGCTTTCAGCTCAAGAACCTCCCCATCCTTCATTGTCACACTGTAGCCATCCACACTAAGCCTATACGACCCAGTTCGTGACGACATGACAAGTCGCAACACCGAACTCCCTGCTACCACTATAGGTCGCAGTGTGAGTGAATGAGGCGCTACTGGTGAAAGCACCATGCAATCAAGTTCCGGTTGGAGTATCGGGCCCCCTACTGAGAGATTATATGCCGTGCTTCCGGTGGCTGTCGACACTATAAGACCGTCTGCTCGGTAGTCGGCAAGAAAAAATCCATCCAACTCCACATTCACATTGATCATCGAGGCCGAATCATCCTTCAGTACTGCTATCTCATTGAGTGCACAGCATAGGAAATCTTCTGGAATCCCTTTCCCCGATACCTCTATAAGCTTTCTTGGCTGTATTTTTAGGGTCTCTTTTTGTATCCCATCAAGAAGCAGTCTGATATCATCAAGCGAGAAGTGGGCAAGATAACCAAGATTGCCTGTATTGATACCCGCTATTGGTATTTCAGTTGCCTCAAGGCGCCGCGCAGTGCGTAAGAATGTGCCGTCTCCTCCGAAACTTATTGCCACATCCGCATCTGGTATTCCCGTAAATACTGGTGGAATAAAATCAGGATTCTCACCGAAGCGTGACAGGTAGGCTGCAAATTTTTCATGACACAAAAGGCCGAATCCTCTCATCCGGGCTTCGGCCATAAATTTCATTATTCCTGTCAGATTCTCATCCTGACGGGATTTTCCATACAGCGCTAATCTCTTCTGTCTCATATGCTCTAAATCTTTAAAATCCCCTATCCAATAACCCTATAAATTATAACCTATAACTTATAACTTATAACCCTTGACTCTTGACTCTTGGTTCTTGACTCTTAACTCTTGACTCTTAATTCAATTTTCGCTCGCGAAAGTTGAATTATACATTAAGCATCACCTGCAGCTCAAGTAGCCGTTCCGCAGCTATCATTGAGTCTGTGTAGTTATTGCCTTCAGCCTCAGAAATCTCATAGCCGTATCTTTCAAGATTATGTATCGCTGGTGTCGGGTCATCACACCGTAGACGAAGGGTCACACGGATGCTCCTTTCGTCGGCCGGCTTGGTCAGTAGGTCTACGACCGGTGCGCCTGCATCCTCGCATGCATGAGTGAGGATGGAGGCACTGTAGTCTTTCGGTGAGCAAAGTAGAGTCACCATGCTGCAGTCATCGCGCTGTATGAGGGTTTCTTGTGTCGTCAATGTTACTTTTATTTTGGTGTTTTCAATGTTTTTCACTATCTTTGCCTCATATATCTGCAAATATTGTGCCGAATTTGCTTAAATAGCCATTTTGCATAATATTTTTATTTTCTTTAATTGTTTATATAGATATAACAATAGAAAATGAGAAAATGACAAGACTTAGTGTCAATATTAACAAGGTTGCGACAATACGCAACGCACGTGGGGAAAATAACCCCGATTTGGTTCACTTCGCTCTGACTTGCGAGAAGGCAGGGGCACAGGGGATTACTGTCCACCCTCGCCCCGACGAGCGCCACATTCGTCATGCGGATCTCCCCTTGCTCAAGGCTGCCATTGCCACAGAACTCAACATAGAAGGCTATCCTTCCGACGACTTCATTGATCTCGTCTTGGCCACAATGCCCGCTCAGGTGACTCTTGTCCCGGATGCTCCCGACCAGCTTACGTCTAATCATGGATGGGACGTGATGGCAAATTCCGAGATGCTGACTCAGATAATAAAAAGATTTAAGGATGCCGGAATCCGGGTTTCTTTGTTTGTTGACCCTGATTCTGTTCAGGTGCTTGAGGCTAAACTTGCAGGTGCCGATCGTGTTGAACTCTACACCAAAGGATATGCCGATCGGTATGCTATAAATAAGGAGCATGCCATAGCCCCATTCGTTGATGCTGCCACTGTAGCTAAGGTATGTGGAATTGGCCTTAACGCAGGCCATGACCTCAGCCTTGAGAATCTTCGATATTTCCACGAAATGATTCCCTGGGTCGACGAAGTAAGCATCGGTCACGCCCTCATATGCGATGCCCTCTACCTCGGCATAGAAGAGACTATCCATCGCTATCTCGATTGCCTCAAGAATTGATGTCCCTACAAAACTGAAATCTGACAACTGAAATCTGACAACTGACAACTTAAATATATGGAAACCCTATCCCTCTGGTCGCTCGTTATCGATGGCGGCTACATTATGATCCCTCTCGCCCTTATGCTGATTGTCAGCATTTACATCTTCGTGGAGCGATGTCTTGCTATCTCGCGCGCAAGCAAAGAAGACAGCTCTTTTATGCAGCGTATCCGCGACTATGTGCATGAAGGTGATCTTGAAAGTGCAGAACAGCTCTGCAAGAAAACTGATACTCCCTACGCCCGACTGATTCTTAAAGGTATCACTCGAATTGGACGCCCTATGCAAGACGTGCTTGTAGCTATCGAGAACACCGGAAACATTGAAGTGGCTAAACTGGGTAAAGGTTTCACTTGGCTCTCTACCACTGCCGCCGGCGCTCCGATGCTTGGTTTTCTTGGAACAGTGACTGGTATGATTGAGGCTTTCTATGCTCTTGCCATGGCTGGCACAGGTGCAAATATCATTGTCCTTTCAAGTGGTATCTATCAGGCGCTCGTGACTACCGTAGCTGGTCTTATTGTAGGCATCCTCGCTCTTTTCGCCTATAATTTCCTCGTTAGCCGTGTCAATCGAGTGATGACTGGCATGGAATCTAAGACCATGGAATTCATGGACCTCCTCAACGAACCCGCCGCCTAACCCACAATCCCCCATCAGACACCAGCCATCTGAAAACTGAAATCTGAAAACTGAAATCTGAAAACTGACAACTCCCCCGCATGTCCCTCAAACGCTCCTTCAATACTCTCGACACTTTCTCCATGTCGTCGATGACAGATGTGATTTTCCTTCTGCTCATCTTCTTTATGGTGACTTCTACTCTCATATTTCCAGCGGCTATCGACGTTAACCTGCCACAAAGTTCTGAGCAGACTTCGAAAAAACCTTTGACTGAAGTGTATGTCGATTCTCTCTCTCAGTTCTTCATCGTAATGGATCGTACTGACTCTGTGCCAACTAATTCGGTTCCCAGAGCTGTCTCTCGCGATGAGCTGATTGCTGCTCTTACTTTGATTCAGCAGCAGGATTCCACCAGAGGTATTGCCCTTTACGCTGATGAAAAAGTGGAATATGGCAAAATCGTTGAAATCCTTGATATGGCTGCCCGTCGTAAAATGAAGATGGTCCTGGCCACAAAGGCTCTTCAAGAAACCCCTTCAGACACTAAGTAATTGATCCGAGATTCCTGGCATTGATTCTCAGTGTCTAATTATTATGCATTTTGCATTATGACTTGCTTTAGCTTGGACGAAGTCAATTATGCATTTAATTTTTATCTATGAACGCTTCTGAACGCAGAGATTCCTTAATAGCGGCCTTCGTCACTTTTCTGGCGATAGGCGGTGTGCTCGTGTGGCTGTTACTGACCACTCTGCGCTACGACGACAAATTGGCTGCTCATTCCGAGAATCCTCAACTTGAGGAAGACGAGATTTTTCTCGATCCGGAACTTCTGCTCGAAACCCATAAGAGCATTGGTGAACCCGATGCCACTGCCAACGATACTCCTGCTCCCGAGATAAAAGGTAATCCGGCACCTGCTCCCGTTGAGCAACCCCATACTGTAATTTCTGGAGAGAACACTAATCCTTCTCCCGAGCAGACTCTCATCGCTTCAGATGCCGAAAGCGCTGTCCAGACTGTTGCTCCTAACAAGAAGAAAGGAGAGGATAAGGTGGCCACTTCGATGGCTGGAAAATTCACCACCAAACCCGGTTCTGTGCAGGGTAAATTCGATTCTACTGGCGGTAGCGATGGTGTCGGCTCAGGTGTGACCGGCAAGATGAGCGGTCGTCAATTCCTTGGCTGCCCACTTCCCAATGTGTCTCTTGCTCACAAGACCACTGTGACAGTCTCGATAACAGTTGATGCCGAAGGTAAGGTAATGACGGCCACAGCTTCTGGTGCGGCCACACGCGAAATACGTAAAAAATGCGAGCAGGCTGCAATGCAGGCCCGTTGGAGCGCAAAAAAAGGAGCCACTTCTACCCGCGGCTCCATCACTTTCACCATCATTCCGAAATAATAATTATTTATTAGGGTTCTCAGCTCTTCTTCTATTTTTTTGAAAAGAAATCAGGTCGGAGACCTGATGATTATGCTAAAACCCCAGACTTTAGTCTGGGGCATCACTCAAAAATCATAGTAGCCTCGGAGAGGCGCTTTATGGTATCTTAATTGATCAATGATCAATGATCATTGATCATTGATCGTTGATCGTTAATCGTTGACTAAGTAAGCACAAGCATGTCCTATCGGAAGCGACCCCTTTATTTCAAGCGGTATCCGCTTTGAGTCCTTTGATAGCCAAGCATCTATATCATCACTCGTCTTCTTGCCACCTTTTGAAGTAAATGTGAAGCGGATATGCCAAGCATCTCTCTTTGTGCCATCTCGCATCTTCACTTGCCCTTCCCCAACTTTCCATATTTTTACAGTTTCTTCATGTGATCCGGAAAATAGGGTAGCGGTTACTTTTTTCCCATCGGTCATCTTTGCAGGATCAATGCTGCGTATCCAATAGAATACACTTAGCATATCAAAAGTATCCCCATCAGCATTGAGATCAATGTTATCGGTGCTTATTTTCCCTTTCTTGTCTCTATACTTGGTGGCCTTCCCGCTTACGTGATTACCCGTATATGTGTATTCTATGACATCCTTGGCATATTTATCCCCCTCATGTGCCACTTTTGTGTAGGATATGGGGCGGAACTTCGCTTTGTCCATCACAGACACTAACGTATCGCGCACTTTGAAAAGACCATCTGCCCACGGCCTCGTCTTTCCTGTAAGTTGGATATAATATTTCGACCCTTGGTTCTTCAGAGAAAGAGTTGCATCCCCGGAATCCTTCGTAATAAGCCCCCACTTATATGTGATCACATACCGCAGGGTCTCGTTTGCGAAGTTAGTCTCCCCTGATGCCTTCCCGCCTGCCAATGCCACGCAAAGGCTCACGATTATTATTCTTATTATTCCTTTCATACTCTATAAGACAAAGAAACCATCCCAAAGTTAAATTCCAAATCTCCACATCAATCGTTGATCGTTGATCATTAATCGTTGATTGTTGATCATTGATCGTTGATCATTGATCGTTAATCGTTGATCGTTAATCCGGCATCCATGCTGATCCCTGGGTAAAGATGCGCCCTGGATCGGTCAGTTCCGCAGCATCCAATGCATTTAAGGTCTTACGCCATCCTACACGACTTTTCTCGTCGGAGCCAGGCCCCGTGCATTTATATTCCCCATAGCGCGCTGTCTTCTCATTCTCTGCCTTGCCCCAGTTGTGCCATCCTTTAGGATTGATAGCCTCCGGTAGCTCACAATCAATGAAGAAAGTCGATGCATAGGGGCGCCACGTGCGTCCTAAGTGCACATTCTTTACGTCAGGAGCCGTCGTTACTTTGCATTTATGAAACACGTATCCGACCGGGTTCTCTTTGGCTGTTGAGGCAGCTGTAAGATATGAGTCACTCTTGGCATGTAGGTGACAGTTGCGGAAGAGAGCCGTAGCTGCTCCGAAAATGAAATCTACTGTCCCCTCGATATAGCAGTTGTCAAACAGAGCACGAGAGTTTCTGCCCGAGGCATAGAGCGTATCCTGATTGCCAAGTATATCGCAGTCAATGACATGGATTTTATCTCCAGTTGTGTGAAGAGCTACAGCTTGTCCTACCTGTCCTGCAGTATTCTCCACAGTCAGATTCTTCAAAGTGATATTGTTTCCGTCAATACGCAGTGTGTAGCTTCCGGAAGTTCCCATATTGTTAAGCTGGGCATAATCACTGTGAGAAATTACCACACCTTTCCTGCTCTCACCTTCGAGAGTGACATTATTGAGGGTATAATTCATCAGAATTTTCTCATCATATTTTCCATCCTTGATAAAGATTCTGACCGCATCCTCGGAATCCCCCTTAAGTTTCTTTAGAGCCTCATTTATCGTCTTATAATCCCCGCTACCATCTTGAGCCACCACAATAGTCTGCGTATAACGCCCTTCTTCTAATTGAGCAGCAAACCCAGTAATACTAACCAATACAATTGCCAAAATTGTCAAAATTCCCTTCTTCATAATAGTATTGTTATATATTTAATTACTCTTATATCTCTCTACGCACCACGCGCCACGCATTACGCGCTACGCATTACGCGCCACGCATCTCGCGAATGGTCTTTCTAAAGTACAAATAATATAGTATCGCAGCCCCGAAGAGCGCAAACGAAAAACTATAGTACACTCCGACATTCCCCATATCGAGACCGGTTGCTAACCAGAACATAGCTGGCACTCCAATCAAAATGTAGGCTATCAGAGATACCCATAAGAATGGTCTCGTATTTCCGGTTCCCCTCAAACCATTGGCAAATGTCAGCTGAGTTGCGTCTCCAAACTGATACAATACCAATGGAATTATCAGAAGTTGGGCTGATGCGAGCACTTCACCATCAGGTGTGAAAAAACCTGCCAGATTGTCTCCCCAAACCAAAAATACAACTGAAGCTATTGCTGCAAGGATCATATTCAGATGCAATCCAGCTATTGTGATGCGCCTCACACCTGGGATATCATCGGTGCCAGTGCAGTTGGAGGCGCGTATCGACACGGCAATCCCGAAACTCATGAATATCATGAAACCCAACTGCGAGATTGTGTTGATCACCTGATAAGCAGCCAACTGAATTTTGCCAAACCATCCGGTCACTATTGCGCCGAGACTCCATAGCCCACACTCAATGCCAGATTGAATCATAACTGGCCATGATGTTCGCCAGACTATTACCCTGATATATCCAACATGGCTGGCTCCCATCGCTTCCTTCTTGTAGGGACGATATCGCTTGGAAATCATGAATACCATCAGAATGGCAATTGCCGAAGCTATCCGAGCTGTTAGTGTTGAGATGCCAGCTCCATTCAGTCCCATTTCCGGAAATCCCCATTTCCCATAGATTAGTACATAGTTTCCCAATATATTCAGCGCATTTGCCGACAAAATGATCCACATTGGCATTGCTGTATCGTTGACAGCGTTTGCTGTCTGTTGAGAGCAGTTGAAAATGGCCATTGGGAAGAGCGAGGCCAATATTATCAGGTAATATTCCCTGATCAACGGCATAAGTTCTTCCGGTTGTCCGAAACAATCAAGGAAGAAATAAAGTATTGCCATTACTACAGTCAGCCCAACCGATAGAAATGAATTTACTTGCATACCCGCTCTAAGCGTCCTTCCTGCACCCTCATGGTCATTCCTGCCAAATAATGCTCCTATGAGAGGCGTGATTCCGGATGCAAAACCAATCTGCATCACCGCAGGAATCATGAACATGGAGTTGACAAAAGCTGCTGCCGCCAGTTCATCCACTCCATACGCTCCCACCATTGCGGTGTCAGCAAATGCCACCGCAATGATTCCAAGCTGAGTTGCCATCACCGGCATCCCCAACATGAACAGCGTCCCATATTCCTTTCTATAACTCATAGTTTAATTGATTCATAAAGCCCCTCACATCCATCCTCTATAAGATCCAGTGCATTCTCAAACCCCTGAGCCCCATCGTAATATGGATCAGGAACACAATCAGCCCAAGGATGAAGCGTGAAATAGTCGGCCATCTTGACTACCTTTTTCTCATCTTCCGGAGTTGGTGCCATGGCTCTAAGTCTATCATAATTCGAATCATCCATTGCCACGATTATGTCAAATCTGTCAAAATCCGACTCCCTGACTTGTCTCGACCGATGAGTCAGATTAAGACCACGTCTCTGTGCATGCACTCGCATTCGATTGTCGGGCAGATCACCGGCATGTCCGCCATAGAGCCCTGCCGAGTCAATCTCAAACCTGTCTTTTACTCCTCGTTCCTCTACCAATCGCTCCATTACCCCCTGTGCCGCCGGACTCCGGCATATATTCCCCAAGCACACAAACAATATTCCTATCTTATCATTTTCTTTTTGTTGAATGTATCTCTTGTTTTTCATATTTCTGATATTGATAATCTTTGCAAAGTTACAAATTATTGATCAACTTTGAAAGTTTTTTAGTAATTTTGCATTATGGAAAAGAGTCGCCAGAACATCGCAATGGAGCAGCGCCTCACACAGCGCCTCACACAACAGCAACTTCGATTCGTGAAGATGCTTGAGATGACCGCGCCTGAACTCGACGAGGAAGTAGAGCGTGAGATGGAAGCCAATCCCGCTCTTGAGGCTGTCGATGGTGAGTCATACCATGACCCCGAACCCTCCGCTCTCCGCTCTCCGCTCTCTCACATGCGTTCCTCCTCTTCCGACGACTTAACCGAAATGCCGGTTGCCGACGCAGCTCCGTCACTCTACGACTCCTTGCTCTCCCAACTCGGTCAGTTGCATCTTGATCCCGACGTACTCACTGCGGCACGCTTCATCGTCGGTAACCTCGACTCCAACGGTCGTCTGCAACGCGATCCCGCTTTCCTTGTCAACGACCTTGCTTTCTCAGAGGGTATCGACCTCCCGCAATCGGTCATGGACCATGGACTGGCCGTCGTCCGTACGCTCGAACCACATGGCGTTGGCGCCATTTCCCTTGCCGATTGCCTTTCGATTCAACTCGGGTTCCTCCCTCCTTCCCAAGAACGCGATGACGCTCTCCGAATCCTCAATGAGCAATATGAGGCTTTCTCTATGTTGCATACCCATCTCCTTGTCTCTCGTCTCCGTATCTCTCAGCAAAGGGTTGATGCCGCCATCGGCCTCATACGCACACTCAATCCCAAACCTGGAGCCTCCGTTGATTCTTCAGCCGTTGGCACAAACACCATAATCCCAGACGTTATCATCGACACCTCAGGCGACCAACCCGTAATCACACTTAATAATCGCATCCCAGAGCTCCGAATCAGCGAGACTTTCTCTCAAGCAGAAACAGATATGGAGAAACGGATGGAGAAACTCAAGAACAATGCCGACCGTGAGTTTATCCTTAATCGCTTCTACGATGCCCGCGATTTCATCAAATCCCTGCAGCTCCGTCAGCAAGCTTTGCTTTCGGTTGTCACTGCCATCGTGAAGTTGCAGCGCGAATATTTCGACACGGAAGACATCTACCGTATGCGCCCGATGATGATCAAGGATATTGAAAAATTGACAGGGCAGGATGCTTCCGTCATCTCCCGTTGCACTGCCAATAAATATGTGGCGCTTCCTTGGGGAATCCTTCCACTTCGTTTTTTCTTCAGCGATACAGTCGGCGACAATGCCGGTGAAGAAGATACCGATGCGTTGACTAATCGGAAAATTGAAGCTGAAATCCGTCGCGTTGTTGATGCCGAAGACCGCAAACATCCATTAAGCGACGAAAAAATAACCCAGATGCTGACTGCCGATGGCCTGAACATAAGCCGCCGCACAGTCGCCAAATACCGTGACCGCCTCGGAATCCCCCCGGCCCGCCTCCGCAAACAAATCTAACCTCTTTCAATATGCCGCGAATCTCAATATTTGTTGGAATTATGCCATAAAATCATCTTTTTGTTGAAAAATTTGCAATTTTTGAAAAATTTTTAAAGATTTTTTTGCACATTCAAAAAATATTCTGTAATTTTGCGCCGTAAACAGGAAAATCTTATGGTAAGATCATTTTTTAATATTGCCCAGCAACAAAATCAGCAGCAGAACTTGAATAATGTTCAGGTTCGCTTGTCTGTGTTTTCTCACCGCACCAGTCCGGTGATGATAATTTGATGCAAGGCAAGCTTGGAAATATAAAGAGGCTGGTTTCCCCTTAGGGAAATTAGCCTCTTCTCCATTTTTAGATTTACCCTCTTGAATTTTTAGAATAATCAGGTAATTAATCAAAATATTTAAGTTATGAGTAAACTTAGATTTGACGTTGTTCAGGATGCCTTCAAGAAAAAGGCTCTCGACGTAGAGAATCCCGAATCTCGCCCTTCCGAATATTTCGGCGAGCTCGTCTTCAACCGCGACAAGATGCGTAAGTATCTCAAGCCCTCTACCTACGATGCGCTGGTAGCTTGTATCGAAGGTGACAAGGCTCTTGACCGCGATATCGCCGACCAAGTGGCTGAAGGTATGAAAGTGTGGGCAATGGAACATGGCGTTACGCATATCACCCACTGGTTTCAGCCTCTGACTGAAGGCACTGCTGAGAAGCATGACTCTTTCATGGAGTATGATGGCAAAGGTGGTATGATCGAGGAGTTCAACGGTAAATCACTTTTCCAGCAGGAGCCAGACGCTTCATCATTCCCTAATGGCGGTATCCGTGCCACTTTTGAAGCTCGTGGTTATACTGCTTGGGATCCGACATCACCGGTTTTCATCCAGGGTGATACCCTTTGCATCCCGACAGTATTCATCTCTTACACTGGTGAGGCTCTTGACTACAAGACTCCGCTTAAACGCGCTCTAAAGGCTGTCAGTGATGCAGCCACTCCCATATGCCAGATGTTCGACCCCAACGTAAAGAAAGTTTACTCCTATCTTGGTTGGGAACAGGAATATTTCCTCGTTGACGAAGATTTCTTTGCTGCTCGCCCCGACCTCATGCTCACCGGTCGCACTCTTATGGGACATGAGTCTTCGAAAAACCAGCAGCTCGACGACCATTACTTCGGAGCAATTCCATCTCGTGTGGCTGCTTTCATGCGCGACATCGAGATTGCCGGCTATCGTCTCGGTATTCCTTTGAAGACACGTCATAATGAGGTGGCTCCTAACCAGTTTGAGCTCGCTCCAATTTATGGCGAGACAAATCTCTCCAACGACCAGAACCAGATGATAATGAATCTGATGAATGATATCGCCCGCAAGCATAAATTCGTGCTCCTGCTCCACGAAAAACCATTCGCTGGAATCAACGGAAGCGGTAAGCACAACAACTGGTCGCTTGGCACCGACACCGGCACTCTGCTCCTCGCTCCTGGCAAGGATCCATTGGGCAATCTGCAGTTTGTGACTTTCTTCGTTAATGTCCTGATGGCAGTGCAGAAACACAATGCTTTGCTTAAGGCTTCTATCGCAACTGCTACCAATGCTCACCGTCTCGGTGCTAATGAGGCTCCTCCAGCTATTATCTCCTCATTCCTTGGCAAGACTATGACTGAGGTGCTCCGCAAGCTCCTTGTCATGCCTTCCGATACTCCTATTGAGATAGCTGGAAAGAAGGGCGCATCGGTAGGTCTCATCGAAATCCCTGAGATTTTCGTTGATAACACCGACCGCAACCGTACTTCTCCGTTCGCTTTCACTGGCAACCGCTTTGAGTTCCGTGCTGTGGGTTCAAGTGCTAACTGCGCAGGCGCTATGACAACACTGAACGCTGCCGTGGCTGACCAGCTGATGACTTTCAAGGCTGACGTGGACAAGGAAATGGCTTCCGGCAAACCGATGACTGTGGCTATCATGGATGTGCTGAAACCGATGATCGCTGACATTATCGACACTGTTTGTTTCGATGGCAACGGATATACCGAGGAATGGAAAGAAGAAGCAAAACGTCGTGGCCTTGACACTGAAGTAAGTGTGCCCGAGATGATCAAGGAATTTACCAAGCCGGAGGCTGTTGAGATGTTCACTCGCACTGGTGTCTACACCAAGGCTGAGCTCGAGGCCCGCAACGAAGTGAAGTGGGAGACTTATGTCAAGAAGGTGCAGATTGAGGCTCGTGTACTCGGAAGAATGGCTATCAACCATATTATTCCAGCTGCTCTTGATTACAAGGCTAAACTTCTCAACCTTATCACTCAGATCAAGGATGTATATCCTGATAATTTCAAGGTGATGGCTAAGACTGAGATGACGCTTCTTGAGAAAGTCACAAGACTCGTAGAGGAAATCCAGGAACGTGTCTCCGATATGGTCAATGCCCGTAAGGCAGCCAATAAGATCGACAACGAATATGAGAAGGCAAAGGCATACTACGACATTGCTGAATCGCTCTTCGCAATACGTCGTCCGATCGACAAACTTGAGGAAGTGGTCGACAACGATATGTGGCCTCTCCCGAAATATCGTGAGCTCCTCTTCATCAGCTAATTAGATTACAAGTGGTCTCCGCTGCAGTGCGCGCCAGCAGCGGAGACCCCCAATAAAAATTCTTAAGGTAAAAGATTATGAAAAAGATTGAAGCTATTATCCGAAAGACTAAGTTTGAGGAATTAAAAGCCGCTTTGCTTGATTCGGATATCAATTGGTTTGAATACCATGATGTCCATGGAATAGGACAGGCGCGACAAGAGAGAATCTATCGTGGTGTGCAGTATAGCACCGACGTAATTGAAAGAGTGCATCTTTCAATTGTATGCCGCGACCAGTTTATAGAGCCTACCGTCAAGGTTATTCTCGACATTGCTCATACAGGCGACGTGGGCGACGGACGCATCTTCATTAGCGAGGTGCTCGATGTCTATAGCATTCGCACTGGAAAACACGGCGAAGAAGTGATCGCTGACCAACTCTAATGCCAATTTACAGCGATTAATTTCATTTACTTCCCATTTTTTTAACTTATTGGTTTCTAATGATGTCCTTTATTGAAAAATAAGGGATTAGGAAGCTATTTTTAAAATTTTAAGGTAATGGATACAAATATTTTAGATTCTATTAGCGGCATAGATACTCTCTGGGTAATGCTCGGTGCTATGCTTGTGTTCTGGATGCAACCGGGTTTCGCGCTCGTGGAGGCTGGCCTCACTCGTGCTAAAAATACTGCCAACATTCTAATGAAGAATTTCTGCGACTTCATGTGCGGTAGCGTGCTTTACTGGATTCTCGGTTTCTCTATAATGTTTGGCGCTGGAACCGGTTTTATCGGCTGGGATGGCTTCTTTGCCATGTCAAACTTTGGCAACGACAATCTTCCGCCTGCAGCCTTCTTCATATTCCAGAATATGTTTTGCGCCACTACTGCTACAATTGTTAGCGGTGCTATGGCCGAACGTACAAAGTTCTCGATGTATATGATCTATTCTATCATCATCTCAGCTGTCATTTATCCTATCTCCGGTCACTGGGGATGGGGTGGCGGATGGCTCGCCGAATTGGGATTTCATGATTTCGCCGGTTCCACTATTGTTCATGCCTGTGGAGGAGCCCTTGCTCTTGCCGGTGCAATGGTTCTCGGTCCACGTATCGGTAAATACGACAAGAATAAGAAAAGCCGAGCTATCCCAGGTCATAATCTAACGCTCTGTGCTTTAGGTGTGTTCTGCCTCTGGCTTGGATGGTTCGGGTTCAACCCTTGTTCTACTCTTTCCCTTACTGGTGAAGGCGCTTTCGTTGCTTCCCATGTGTTCATCACTACCAACATGGCGGCTGCTACCGGTGGTCTTGCAGCGTTGGCTTATACTTGGATTGTGGATGGAAAACCTTCTCTGTCGATGGTTTGCAATGGTGTCCTCGCTGGTCTCGTAGGAATAACCGCAGGTTGCGATTGTGTGCCAATTTGGGCTGCTGCGGTTATCGGCATTGTGGTTTCTGTAATAATGTGTCTTTCTGTCTCTTTCCTCGACAAGACTCTCAAGATAGATGATCCTGTCGGTGCTGTCAGTGTCCATGGTGTCGGTGGTATCGTGGGTACTCTTCTGACTGCCGTTTTTGCATTTGAAGATGCCGGAGTATCTTTCGGAGTTCAGGCTCTCGGGACTTTCGCTGTTGTGGCTTATGCTTTTGTTGCCGGCTACATAATGTTCACCATTATCAATAAGACTGCTGGTCTTAGATGTGGCAGAAGAGAGGAAGAAGAAGGTCTCGATGTATATGAGCATGGCGAATCATGCTATAATTAACCGCTGATATAAAATGTATTAATTACTCAAGACTCTGATTCTCATTTTAGTTTCTTACCTTTTGTTGTGATTATATCGATACGCTGGAGGGATAGGATTTTGGCGTAATGATTAAAAGTTGTCGTGAATCAGTTTCTTGAGTAATTTTTTTTTAATATTAATTCTACAGGTAAAAATTCTTAGTTATGAAAAGATTCATTTATATCATATTGCTGTCAGTAATGACAATTGCATCTCCTGCAAGTTTGTATGCAGAAGACAATGTTGAAGCGGAAATCAAAGCTGATTTTGTCAGTCAATACATCTGGCGCGGTCAGGATCTGGGTGATTTCTCTGTGCAGCCCACTCTCGGTGTGTCATGGAAAGGGCTGTCCCTTTTTGCTTGGGGTAGTGTCGGAATTTCCAATCCTGATGATACCAAGGAGTTCGATCTTACTCTCGGATATAATGTCGGTGGATTCAATGTGGGAATCACTGATTATTGGTTTAATTCTCCTAATCCTAAATATTTTGATTACTCTGCACATGATACTTCGCATGTCTTCGAGGCGAATATTGGATATGATTTCGGCCCCGTGTCTGTTAATTGGTTCACTAATTTTGCTGGTAATGACGGAGTGAATAAAAATGGGAAACGTGCATATTCTTCTTATGTCGAAATAGCGGCTCCTTTCAGACTTGGGAAATTGTCTTGGTGTGCAAAGGTCGGCGCTTCCCCTTATGCCACTTCTTTCTATGCAGATGCCAACGGATTTGCTGTAATCAACGCTTCGCTTTCTGCTTCCTACGACATCAAGGTCACTGATTCCTTTGCTATTCCAATATTTGCGGCGATAAACACTAATCCTTCAACACAGAAAGCTGCTTTTGTTGTTGGCTTTTCTCTTCAACCTTGGCAATAAAATTTGAAAAATACTTGCCAATTAGTTTTCTTTTTACTAATTTTGCAAGAAATTTGATATTCGGTTGCGGAAAGCTGGCAACTGAAATCTGAAAACTGAAAACTGAAAACTGACAACTACCATGTGCGGAATCGTAGGTATATTCAACATTCCTCAGCAATCTCCTCAATTAAGACAAAAGGCGCTTCGGATGAGCAAGAAAATCAGGCATCGTGGCCCTGACTGGAGCGGCATCTTCTGCGACGGCTCAGCTATTCTGGCTCATGAACGTCTTAGTATTGTAGACCCGGAATCGGGTGGACAGCCTCTATATTCTCCTGATGGCAACGTAGTGCTTGCCGTCAATGGTGAAATCTACAATCATAAGGAGATACGAGACAGCATGGCCTACGATTTCCAGACTGGCAGCGACTGTGAGGTGGTCCTCGCTCTTTGGAATGAAATACGGGATAATCCAACTCCGGAGGCTATATCCAAGATGATGGATCGTCTCAGTGGAATCTTCGCTTTCGCTCTCTATGATAAGGAAAGAGATGAATTCCTCATCGCTCGCGATCCTATTGGTGTCATTCCCTTATACATTGGCAAAGACTCTGACGGCACGGTTTACGTGGCGTCAGAGCTCAAGGCCCTTGAGGGTGAATGTGAATCGTTCGAGCCGTTCCTTCCTGGGCATTACTATTATAGTGGAGACAAGCAGATTAAAAAATACTATAATCCTGCTTGGAAAGACTTTGACGCAGTTAAAGACAATGCTGCTGATAGTCGGAAAATCAGGGAGGCATTGCAGGCTGCTGTCAAGCGTCAGCTGATGAGCGATGTGCCCTATGGTGTGCTTCTTTCAGGAGGGCTTGACAGTAGCATCATCTCGGCTATTACACAGACTTTTGCCGACCATCGTATTGAAGATGACAGTAAGACAAGGGCTTGGTGGCCTCGTCTTCATTCATTCGCAATCGGTCTCGAGGGTGCTCCTGACTTGGCTAAGGCCAAGATGGTGGCAGACCATATCGGAACTGTCCATCATGAGATTCATTACACTGTTCAGGAGGGCATAGATGCCTTGCGCGATGTGATATATTTCATTGAGACTTATGATGTCACTACAGTTCGCGCATCAACTCCTATGTATCTTCTGGCGCGTGTCATTAAGTCAATGGGCATCAAGATGGTGCTCAGCGGCGAAGGTGCCGATGAGATTTTTGGAGGCTACCTTTATTTCCATAAGGCTCCTGATGCAAAGGCTTTCCACGACGAGACTGTTCAGAAGATCGGAAAACTCTATCTCTATGATTGCCTCCGTGCCAACAAAGCACTCAGCGCATGGGGTGTCGAGGGACGTGTCCCCTTCCTCGACAAGGATTTCCTTGAAGTGGCGATGAACACTAATCCAAAGGCCAAAATGTGCTCTGGATGTGCTATTGAAAAGAAAATCCTTCGCGAAGGATTTGAGGATATGCTTCCTGAGGAGATTGTCTGGCGCCAGAAAGAGCAGTTCTCCGACGGTGTCGGATATTCCTGGATTGATACTCTTAAGAAAATCACCTCCGAGGCTGTCTCTGACGAGCAGATGGAGCATGCAGCCGAGCGATTCCCTATCAATACCCCTCTCAATAAGGAGGAATATTTCTACCGCAGCATTTTCGAAGAACATTTCCCAAGCGACAGTGCAGCGAAAAGTGTACCTCACGAAGCTTCCGTAGCTTGCTCTACAGCCACAGCTCTTGCATGGGATGAATCCTTCCGAAATCTAAACGACCCCAGTGGCCGCGCAGTCGCTGGTGTCCACAATCAAGCTTATTGATTTTTGATCCTTATTGTATGATGAAAGAAAGCGGACCAGAATTGCCTGATCCGCTTTTTTCTATAATCGTTGATCGTTGATCATTGATCATTAATCATTAATCATTGATCGTTTATCGTTGATCGTTAATCGTTGACAAGCTTCAACGCCTTGATGCGTGTAGGCATTACGTAGAAGCGTTGCACAAGGAATGCGATGATGGTGTATCCTACGGCCTGAATCCAAAGTGCTATATAATCTCCGCTCACCTGAGCCAAGGTCGCGCCATTGGTATTCATCCTTATGAATCCTTCCACGCCGAAAGTAGCTGGAACAAGATTTGACAATGTATGCCAGAACGGTCCCATGGCATATCTCGGCCATGTCAAGCCTGACAGGAAGAGGAACGCTACAGAGGTCACTACCCATAGCACAAACACCGATTCTCTTTCCCGACACGCTGCCTGGAATATCATTCCTACTGCTATCGAGGCAATCACCATCGGGAGTATAAACATCTGAATCTCCCACGGGTTGCCTGCCATCGGGAACCGGAACATCATCGGCACATAATGCAGCATATAGATGCACGGCACTATAATGATGGTCAAGTAGGCAAGCATAGCCCCCGACATTGACTTGAAAGTGCCTCCTGCAGTTGCCTTGTCTATATCTGCATAAAGCCATGGTTTCTCTCTCTTTGCTCCTCCCGTCATTCCGATCGCTAAGATCAGACATTGCTGAAGGATTAGCACAAGCACGCCTGGCATGATAAACGAGTCAAATCCTGACTCAAGATTACCCATTGTGACGTTTTCTACTCCCAACGGGTCTCCTGTGATAAGAGTTTCAGCTATAGGTGTACTCTCATTGATCTTCTCTGTCAAGATCTCGCTACCCATTGCCTGTGCCACATTCGTCGTAGCCACTAAGAATCCACGGTAGCGTAGCAGAAGGCTCATCTCTGAGTAGAGAACTGCCGGGGATGCCTCTCCTCGTCCTACTTTTTTCTCGAATCCCTCAGGAATCTCAAGGATGCCGTAGCACTCATGGCTGTTCATCGCCTTCTTCCCTTCACCGAGGTCTGCCGCATAACCGGTTATCCGTATTTCCTGTGTCGCATCAAGATTGCGTACAAGCTCTCGCGACAAGGCACTCCGGTCATGGTCTACCACCACCATCCTTACATCTCTCACCTGCTCCGGATTATAGATCAGAGAGTATATGATAGGGTAGGCGAGCGGTAGAAACGCCAGGAAGAGGATGATGCCCACATCATGCGTCATCAGCTTCAGCTCCTTTATATATGACTTTAAAAATATTCCCATAATTCTTTCAATTCATAATTCATGATGCATAATTCATAATTGCTTGCCAATTAAAATTCGCTTGATGCCTTCATAATACATAGCTTTTAATTATGCATTGTGACTTGCTTTAGCTTGAGCGTAGCTAATTATGCATTATGCATTGATATTAGGGTATATATACCGGTTTTTCAAACTCTTTCTTTATCCTCCACATCAGCGTCAGCGGCAACAGCATATACACTATGTATGCCACATACCACCAGCGGGAATACCATATGTCGATGCCATTCAGGGCCTGGTCGATATAGATGAGGAAGTTATAGCGTATCGGCATTACCCAACTGAAGATTGCAATCCCTCCATACATGCTTTCCACTGGGAATGAGAATGCTGCCAATGAGAAGGAGAGTATGCCGAGCAGTGAGCATACCGATAGGCTGAATCTCAGATTAGGTAGCACTCCGAAGAAGAATACCGCCATTGCCTGGCAGGCTACTACATACATCAGCTCTGAGACTGTAAACCACCACCAACTGCCATTCATCGGATAGCCTTGCCAGAAGTAAAGCCACGACTGCATGAAGAGTATCATGATCCACCATCCGATTGTCTGCGGAAGTATCTTTGCCGCTATTGCCTCATAGATATTGCCATGAGCCATCTGAAGCAGCTTGGGCGATGTGCCATATTTGATTTCCTCTCCAAGTGAGAAGCACACCATCAGCATTATCATTAGCTGGAATACGCAGGGCACAAACGAATTGCAAAGATATATCGCATAGTTCAGTCCTGGATTGCCAAGTCCGCGGCTTACGATATTCACTGGCTGCATCATCGGCACCACTTCCTCTTCCGACATTCCTGCCGTCTGGGCTACATTCAGCATGATTCCTGCCTTCGACATCAATGCCGTTGTCTTAAACGATTTGAATAGCAACGACGCTGGCACGAAATAAGTCATGTTGGTGTAGAATGTGATCGTCGGACCTTTGCCTGCCAGCAAGTCTTGTTCGAAGTTCTCCGGTATCATGAAGAAGCCGAAGATCTTTCCCTCCTGCATCTTGTGGCGAGCTTCTGTATAGGAATTGCTTTGGTCTACGAGGTCTACCATCTGCAGCGACCCTAAGTTCTGGGTGATTTCCCTCGATAGGTCAGTCCCGTCCTTGTCTACGATGGCGGCCGGCACCTTGTCTGGCAGTCCCGACTCCATCATATTGGTGAGCATCAGCATCAGAAAGAGAGGCAGCACAAACATGGCTACCCAATAAATCGGGCGCCCGGTCAGCTCTATAACCGACCTTTTGAATATTTGCTTGAATCCACTCATATCTTCAACTCCTTACTTCTCTACTCCAAGGTATACGACACTCATGCCCGGACGGAAATTCTCTATTTTCTTTGCTGGTCTTGCCTTGATTTGGAATGTGCGTGCGTCGTAATCTCCTGTCGACTTGGTGGCCTGCCAATTAGCATAGGTGCCAAGGTCGCGGATATAATACACTGTCATCACTTCTTCCTTGTCAAGTGCTGGAATCTTGACTCTGATCTTGCTTCCTTCAGTGATGTCTTTCAGAAGTGTCTCACGCACGTTGAATACTGCGTGGTCATCATCTCTCTGAAGGTTCATGATCGGTGCGCCAGTAGCTACGAGTTCGCTCTCATTAGGATATATCACTGTGATAATGCCGTCTTCAGGTGCAAGAAGATACTGGTCTTCAAGGATTGCGCCTACTTCGCTGACACCTCCCTGAGCTACCTTCACCATCGATGCGGCTGCTGCCTTGTCTTCTGCTTGTGGTCCTGCTACTGCAAGTTCATACTGGCTGCGGGCTGCTGCTTCGCCGGCTTTCGCTGCTTCATAGGCGGCCTTTGCCTCATCACGCTTCTGCTCGCTGACGACTCCCTTTGCATAGAGGTTCTCCATTCGGTCATAGGTCTTCTTTGCTATGCCTGTAGCTGCGGAAGCCTGGTTCATCACGTCGCGTGCGGAGTTGATGATTTGCTTGCGCGTGCCGGAATCCACCTTGCGGTCGGTTGCCTTTGAGGCTTCTTCCATGGCCTCTGCCTGTGCCATGCGTGCTTCTACCAAAGATGAGTGGATGTGCACAAGGGTATCACCTGCTTTTACACGCTGGCCCTCTTCTACATAGAGTTTAGTCACGCGTCCTGGAAGCTTGCCGGATACTCTGACCTCCGTTGCTTCTCCCATGCCCTGCACGGTGTCGGGAGCCGGCTTGATGAATATGAATCCTACTACTGCCATCGCTGCTACGATGAGGAGGACCACTACGATAGTAAATATCAAAGATTTCTCTTTTGCGCTCACCTCAGTCGGATCCGGCGCTGGATTTGTGTAATTTGTATGCTGTTCCATAAGGCTATATTTTTTATAATTTAGATTTTTAAGTTTAGATTTT
>DAAK01000191.1:0-374 GCA_001701075.1 Bacteroidales bacterium GP3
GTGAGTTCGAGTCTCATTTCGGACACTAAAAAAAAGCTTTGAATCGTTTGATTCAAAGCTTTTTTGCTATTTAGCCCTTTCTCGCCGATTTTTCAGGACCTCACCTATCTTACTGATACTGATAGGTGGAAGCGAGCTCTTCGAGGGCTTCCGGGTCGATCTCCCATGCTCCGGAATCGTCGGAGGCCATCTGCAAAAGATCCATCACTTCCCAGTAGTCTTTTTCCGATGTCTCGACATCGGCATCCTCTTCGTCGTAGAGACGGCAGTCGAGAGTCTTAGGGTCTACCTCTATCATCACATTGTCGCTCCATGCTTCCGGAGCATCAAGATACTCTTCAAGGAGAGCTTTTACTTCTTCTTTTATCATAGTT
>DAAK01000191.1:548-3490 GCA_001701075.1 Bacteroidales bacterium GP3
TCCTAACTTATATCCCTCAATTTTCGCACTTGAAAGTTGAATAATTATTTGTGTATGTGCGATTTTTTTTGTAACTTTGCGCGTTAAATCATGCCCAAGAATGGTTCATTGCCGCTTTTGGATCACTTATGTGCGTGATTGACAAATTATTAAACTAATAAAAAAGAACATTTTATATGATCACCATAACCTTTCCAGACGGATCGAAAAAGGAATTTGAGGCAGGAGTAACCCCTCTTCAAGTAGCTGAAAGCATCAGCCCACGTTTCGCTGCAGATGTATTGGCTTCCAAAATCAACGGTCAGGATTGGGACATCTCCCGTCCTGTCAACGAGGACGCTACAATCGAGCTCTTCAAATGGGACGACCCCGAGGGCAAACACGCTTTCTGGCACTCTTCCGCTCACCTTCTCGCGGAAGCACTCCAGGAACTCTATCCAGGTGTAAAATTCGGCATCGGGCCGGCCATTGAAAACGGTTTCTACTACGACATCGACCCGGGAGAACACAAGATTACATCAGAAGACTTCCCAAAGATCGAGAAGAAGATGCAGGAACTCGTAGCCCGTAAGGAAGACATCGTGCGCAAAGATATCTCAAAGGCTGACGCCCTGAAGATGTTTGGCGACCGCAACGAGACATATAAATGTGAGCTTATCAGCGAACTTGAAGACGGACATATCACCACCTATACCCAAGGAGACTTCACCGACCTCTGTCGCGGCCCACATATCCCCAACACGGCTCCTATCAAGGCTGTCAAGATCCTATCGCTCGCTGGAGCATACTGGAGAGGCGACGAAAAGAGAAATCAGCTCGTGCGCGTATATGGCATCTCATTCCCAAAGAAGAAGATGCTCGACGAGTATCTGACTCTTCTTGAGGAGGCTAAGAAACGCGACCACCGCAAACTCGGAAAGGAAATGGAACTCTTCGCTTTCTCTCCCCGCGTAGGTCAGGGTCTGCCACTTTGGCTCCCGAAGGGTGCAGCCCTCCGCGACCGCCTCGAGCAGTTCCTCCGCAAGATTCAGAAGGAATACGGATACCTGCAGGTGATCACCCCGCATATCGGCAACAAGCTTCTTTATGTCACCTCCGGACACTGGGCAAAATATGGCAAGGATTCCTTCCAGCCCATCAAAACTCCGGAAGAGGGCGAAGAGTATATGCTCAAACCGATGAACTGCCCTCACCACTGTGAGATATATCAGGCATATCCACGTAGCTACCGTGATCTGCCTCTGCGACTCGCAGAATTCGGAACCGTTTACCGTTATGAACAGAGCGGTGAGCTCCACGGTCTGACACGAGTACGCGGATTTACGCAGGATGACGCTCATATCTTCTGCGCTCCAGAGCAGATCAAGGGTGAATTCCTGAAGGTGATGGACATTATCCTCTACATCTTCAAGGCTCTTGACTTCAAGAACTTCGAGGCTCAGATTTCACTCCGCGATCCTAATAACAAGGAGAAATATATCGGATCTGACGAAAACTGGCATCTTGCAGAAAATGCAATCATCGAAGCTTGCGCTGAAAAGGGTCTGAAGGCTCAGCAAGTTGAAGGCGAGGCTGCATTCTATGGTCCGAAACTCGACTTCATGGTGAAGGATGCTATCGGACGCCGCTGGCAGCTTGGTACAATCCAGGTAGACTACAATCTTCCTGAACGTTTCGGCCTTGAATATACAGGTGCTGACAACCAGAAGCATCGTCCGGTGATGATCCACCGTGCACCCTTCGGTTCGATGGAACGCTTCGTGGCTGTGCTTCTTGAGCACACTGCCGGAAAACTTCCAATCTGGCTTATCCCAGACCAGTGTGTAGTGCTTCCGATCTCAGAGAAATTCAACGATTATGCACGTGAGGTCGTGAAGAAACTTGACAAGGATGGTGTTCGCGCCATCATCGACGACCGCAATGAAAAGATCGGCAAGAAGATCCGCGACAATGAGCTGAAGAAAATCCCATACCTGCTTATCGTGGGAGAAAAGGAAGCTGCAGAAGGCGCTGTGGCAGTTCGCAAGCAGGGAGAAGGCGACAAGGGCGTGATGAGCATAGCTGATTTCGCAGCCCTCGTCAACGAAGAAGTAAAAGAAGCAACTCATAGAGATGAGTGACAGTGATAAAACCAAATTAAAACATAAGTTAAACTAACAAAACCACACTTTGGAGAAAAAACCCCAATTTAACGGATCACGCCCCCCGATGGGAGCCAATCGTCCGAAACCGGCACAGAGACCTGCGCCCGGAGACAGAAACAACAACAGCAAGGACCAGCACGTCATCAACGAAAGGATCCGCGCGCGTGAGGTGCGCCTTGTAGGCGACAATGTCGAACCCGGCATCTACCCTATCGAGAAAGCACGCAGACTTGCCGACGAACTGGAACTTGACCTTGTAGAGATCACAGCCCAAGCTGATCCTCCTGTATGCCGAATAATCGACTATCAGAAGTTTCTCTATCAGCAGAAGAAGCGCCAGAAGGAGCAGAAAGCTAAGGCTGCCAAAGTTGTGGTGAAAGAAATACGATTCGGTCCGCAGACTGATGACCATGACTACAACTTTAAGCTGAAGCATGCAATCGGTTTCCTTAAGGAAGGATCAAAAGTGAAGGCTTATGTCTTCTTCCGTGGCCGCTCAATCCTCTTCAAGGAGCAAGGCGAAGTATTGTTGCTGAGATTTGCCAACGACCTTGAGGATTACGGACGCCTTGAGTCGATGCCTGTTCTGGAAGGTAAGCGCATGACTATCATGATGGCACCTCTGAAAGCCGGAGCAAAGAAACCGGCTCCTAAACAGCAGGAACAGAAACCGAAGGCTCCAAAACCTGAAGTGAAGGAAGAAGCTGCCGATCTGCCGGCAACTGAAGAATAAAGAAAAACGTTCGGAAGAACCATTTAATAATTAGAGACCGTAGGCACACCACTCCCCTCACAGGG
>DAAK01000069.1:0-1442 GCA_001701075.1 Bacteroidales bacterium GP3
TCTGAAGAATCTTTATAACCCTATAACCCCATAACCCTTAAATTTCGCTTGCGAAATTTAAATAAACAATAAGTAAATGGCTAACACATTATTTGATAAGATCTGGGATCGACATGTGGTTCAGCATGTCGAGGATGGTCCCGAGCAACTGTATATTGATCGGTTGTATTGCCATGAGGTGACAAGCCCTCAGGCTTTCGAAGGTATGCGCAAACGTGGCATTAAATGTTTTAGACCTGGCAACATTTTCTGTATGCCCGACCATAATACTCCCACTCACGATCAAGATAAACCAATCGAAGATCCGGTCAGCAAGACTCAGGTAGACACTCTGGCCCGCAATGCCGAGGAGTTCGGTCTTGAGCACTTCGGTATGATGAATCCCAAGAATGGCATCATTCATGTTGTTGGCCCGGAAAGAGGTCTTTCACTTCCAGGGATGACGATTGTCTGTGGTGACTCTCACACTTCCACTCATGGCGCTATGGGTGCTGTGGCATTTGGCATCGGCACATCTGAAGTGGAGATGGTGCTCGCTTCACAGTGCATCCTTCAGCAGAAACCAAAATCGATGCGTATTAATATAGAGGGGACGCTTGGCAAGGATGTGACTGCCAAGGACGTCGCTCTCTATCTTATGTCGAAGCTTACTACGTCCGGCGCAACAGGATATTTCGTGGAATATGCCGGAGAAGCAGTACGCAATCTGTCGATGGAGGGTCGCCTCACGCTCTGCAACCTCTCGATAGAGATGGGAGCCCGCGGTGGCTTTATTGCCCCCGACGAAGTCACCTTTGAATATATAAAGGGTCGTGAGTATGCTCCAAAAGGTGAGGAGTGGGATAAGGCAGTGGAATACTGGAAAACCCTCAAGAGTGGCGATGACGCAGTGTTTGATAAGGAACTCACTTTCCATGCTGAGGATATAGAGCCGTTTGTGACTTACGGTACAAACCCTGGAATGGGAATCGGTATAACTGAATCTATTCCGACTCTTGATACTATCCCCGAGGCTGGTAAGGCTTCCTATCTCAAGAGCCTTGATTATATGGGATTCAAACCGGGTCAGAAACTTCTTGGCACTCCCGTAGATTATGTGTTCCTTGGTGCCTGCACCAATGGCCGCATTGAAGATTTCCGTGCCTTTGCTTCGATTGCTAAGGGACGCAAGAAAGCTCCGAATGTCACGGCTTGGCTTGTGCCTGGCTCTTGGATGGTCTACGACCAGATTAAGGAGGAAGGTCTCGACAAGGTGCTTGAAGAGGCCGGTTTTGAGATCCGCCAACCCGGTTGCTCCGCTTGTCTTGCCATGAATGATGATAAGATTCCAGCTGGAAAACTTGCCGTCTCCACCTCCAACCGTAACTTCGAGGGTCGTCAGGGTCCGGGTGCCCGCACCGTTCTTGCAAGTCCCCTTGTAGCCGCTGCCGCCGCCGTCACCT
>DAAK01000069.1:1482-4697 GCA_001701075.1 Bacteroidales bacterium GP3
CTGAAGACTGAAATCTGAAGACTGAAGACTGAAAACTTAAAAAAAACTATGAAACAAAACTTCAATATCATAACCAGCACCTGCGTGCCCCTTCCTCTCGAAAACGTCGACACCGACCAGATAATCCCCGCCCGTTTCCTTAAGGCCACCACAAGAGAGGAGAAATTCTTTGGAGAAAATCTTTTCCGCGATTGGAGATATAATCCCGATGGCACAAAAAATGAAAAATTTGTGCTCAACGATCCTAAATACTCCGGCGTGATTCTTGTCGCCGGTAAGAACTTCGGTAGCGGCTCAAGCCGTGAGCATGCCGCATGGGCTATTGCCGGATATGGTTTCCGCGTAGTCATCAGCAGCTTTTTTGCCGACATACATAAGAATAATGAACTCAACAATTTCGTGCTCCCGGTGGTGGTCAGCGAATCATTTTTGGCAAATCTCTTCGCATCCATTGAAAAAGATCCGAAAATGGAGGTGGAGGTAGATCTGCCGAATCAGACTGTTACTAATAAGGCAACTGGTGAGCAAGAGAAATTTGAGATCAACGGCTATAAGAAATATTGCCTTATGAATGCCCTTGATGATATAGATTTCCTTCTCGAGAATAAGGAAAAGACTGAAGCCTGGGAGGAGGCGTCAAAGGCGTGACAACACCCACTTCTAAAAAAGGAATGAATAGTCATTCCGCTTATGTCGAGATCATGGACACCACGCTTCGCGATGGTGAACAGACCTCTGGTGTCAGTTTTGTGCCTCACGAAAAACTGATGGTGGCGCGTGCGCTGCTCAAAGACCTGAATGTCGACCGCATTGAGGTGGCATCGGCGCGTGTCTCAGAAGGGGAGAAGGATGCTGTCAGCCGCATTTGCAAGTGGGCGCGTAAGGAAGGCTGTCTTCATCGCGTTGAGGTGCTCGGTTTTGTCGATGATGGCACATCCTTGAGCTGGATCAATGAATGTGGATGTGTCAATATCAATCTCCTTTGTAAGGGTTCGGAAAATCATTGCCGCAATCAGCTGAAGAAGACCCCTGAGGAGCACTTCGCGGATATCCGGAGAAACATTCAGATGGCGCATGATATGGGAATCAGCGTGAATGTGTATCTTGAAGACTGGAGCAATGGCATCAAGCATTCTCCCGATTATGTCTTCGCGATGATGGATGCTTTGAAAGACTGTGGCATCAAGCGATTCATGCTTCCCGATACTCTTGGCATACTCAATCCTTTGGAGTTGCTGCTCTTCATGCGGAAAATGGTGAAATTCTATCCTGGTGTCCATTTCGATTTTCATGCCCACAATGATTATGACCTTGCCATTTCAAATGTATTGGCAGCGGTGCTCGGAGGATGCAAGGGTATCCATACTTCTGTCAATGGACTTGGTGAAAGGGCTGGGAATGCTCCCCTTGCAAGTGTGCAGGCGATACTGAAGGATCAGTTTAATGCTCATACCAACATTCGGGAGGAGCGACTTAATGACGTGAGTCATTTGGTTGAGAATTATTCCGGTATCCCGATTCCTCCAAACCGTCCTATCACGGGGGAGAGTGTGTTCACTCAGGTGGCTGGCGTGCATGCCGATGGCGACAATAAGGCCAATCTTTATTGCAACGACCTGCTTCCTGAACGCTTCGGACGCAAAAGGGAATATGCACTCGGAAAGAATAGCGGAAAAGCTAACATTCTAAAGAATCTTGAGCAACTTGGTCTCGAGCTTACTCCCGAACAGACTCGGAAAGTAACGGAGCGCATCATAGAGCTTGGAGATAAGAAGGAGGTGGTCACACAGGAAGACCTTCCTTATATAGTTTCCGATGTCCTGAACAGCGTTTCGCAGGCTGAGCATGTCAAGCTGCTCAGTTATATGGTAAGTACTGCCTATGGTTTGAAACCAATGGCAGCACTCAAGATAGATATAAATGGAGAGACGCATGAAGTCACAGCTTCGGGCAACGGACAGTTTGATGCCTTCATGAAAGCCCTCAAACAGTTATATAAGGAGAAATTGGCCCGTCGTTTCCCACATCTTGCCAATTATGTAGTGTCCATTCCACCCGGAGGACGTACTGATGCACTTGTGCAGACCATCATCACCTGGGAATGGAACGACAGGATATATCGCACGCGAGGCCTTGATGCCGACCAGACAGAAGCCGCCATCAAAGCCACAATCAAAATGCTCAATCTCATGGAAGAAAAAATGGGTGGCTCCTAATCCCACCCTATGGAAGGGCGACTTGCTTTAGCTTGGGCGTAGCCAATTCCTAACCGCCCCACAAAAGAACCTGATTAGCAGTATTAAGGTAAGGTCGGAGACCTGATAATAATGCAGAAACCCCAGACTTCAGTCTGGGGTATATATATGAAATGCCCTGTAGCCTCGGAGAGGCGCTTAATGATTGGTTAGCCCCAGGCTTCAGCCTGTGGGTTTCTCGGAGAGGCGCTTTATAGTATCATCAAAATCTGAAATCTGAAGACTCAAGACTGAAGACTGAAGACCGAAGCCTCGCAGCTCCGGCTTCATCTATCAACTCCTATTTCTATAAAACTTCCATCTGCTGCAAACACCATCTCAGTCCCAGTTGTCAGCTCAACCTCATATCCACGTTTCACCTTCGAAATCTCGTTAATGCCGATCCCTTTAAAATACTGAGCCACATAACTGTCTATTTCAGCAGGATAAAAACCGGTCGGAAGCGCCTTACCGTTAGCTGCATCCACATCTTTCCATTCCCCATCCTTGTAGAAATCGATGCTTGTCCCTTCAGACAGCATCACGTCATACTCATCCCTATCCTTAACAGAAGAAATGACTCTTGCAGAAGGAAAATATTGGCTTATAAACTCAGTAGCCTTTGAAGGAAGTTGAGAAGAAGCTACAGGTTCATCCTTATCGTTATCGCAACTTGCGACTGCGATGCCCAAAACTGCAATCAGCAGCATAGGCAAAAATTTCATCATCTTTTTCATAGTGTGTTTATCTTAGTAATTATTTAAAGGATAACACAACAGTGTTGCAATAAGTTGACTAAAAATGACCAAAACATTCCCAAATAATGTTAAAGCAATCCTCGTTTTCCCCACCGACTTCCCGACTCCCCGACTCCCCGACTCACCGATTCATCGACTCCCCGACTCACCGATTCATCGACTCCCCGACTTGCCGCCCCGGCTCCGCCGCCTTCACTCTTCACTCTACACTCTTGACTCTTTG
>DAAK01000009.1 GCA_001701075.1 Bacteroidales bacterium GP3
GGCGGCTCTTGCGGTTGTAGGCCTGGCATCATGTCAGGACGATCAGGATCCGAAAATTTCCACCGCCACTGAATTCGTGCTCAACACACCACCGTTGGCCGAACAGACATTGGTTCTATCTCCTGAAGGAACCTATACATTCTCTGTGTCACAGCCAAATTATGGACTGACACTCGCTCCAACCTATGGGCTTGAAGTTTCATTGAATCAGGATTTCACTCCAATAATCAATGGAAGCTACACCAATGTAGACGGAGAGGAAGTGACAATACCTGGTTTCGTGAACATCCCACTTGAAAGCCAGATAAGTGCAGTGCTGGTAGTAAAACAGAGCAATCTTGCAGCAGCAATGTGTGCTATGAGAGGTATAGGCAATGCAGATGACTATACCGATGAGGATCCCCGTCCTCTCTATGTGCGTGCCACATCCATGGTAGGCAACCAACCTTCAACCTACATCACATCAAATGTAATAGAATTGAAGTATGTGAAGGAATATTGCTCTCTTGAATCGAACGTAACAGTCGACGCTCTCTACACTCCTGGAAGTGCCAATGGCTGGAGCTTTGACAAGGCAATGCAGATACCTGCATCAGAAGAAAATGTCTACAAGGGCTATATGGTCATTGACGGTGACTTCAAGTTCACTCACGGTGCAAGCTGGGACACTCCGGGCAACTACGGTTGCGGCGAAGGCTTTGCACAGGATGATAAGGGCGTCTGGACCGGCGAACTTGTTGAGAATGCAGGAAACTTCTCAGGACCAGAAGCAGGTCTCTACTGGGCTGAGGTGACCATCACCAATACTAATACTCAAGCAGACGATGTAGCCGGCAATGTCAAGCTGACACCAATAACAAAGATTGGTATTGTCGGAAACTTCAATGGTTGGGGTGATGATGTATGGATGACCCCAGAATCTGGATTTACAGTTTGGAAAGCAGAAAACGTAGACCTTGGTGACGGAGGCTGGAAGTTCCGTATGAACGGAGAATGGGCACTCAACCTTGGCGGTGATCCGATGACAACCCTTACTCAGGATGGACCAAACATCCCGAATGGCGGTACCCACACAGTAATTCTCGATCTTTCAACGCTGCCATACAGCGCACGACTTGAATAATAACCGACAGTAGGGATGCTCCCAAAAGGGGCATCCTGACTGAAAACTTGAATTTTACATATGAATACAAAAAACATATCAATCCTGGGACTCGGATTATTCGCTGTTGTCGCGCTTGCTTCTTGCGACAACATTGAGGAGAGTCTGTCAAAGCCCATCACCAATCCTCAGGAGCCAATTTTTAATAGCGCAACTATCACTTATAATGCAGTTTCCGCTATCAACGCGAGCAATCCTGAGACTGGCGACGTAGAGGTGGCTACTTATACAGCAGAAGGTCTTCCAGAAGGATTCGTAGTTGGCGGTACTCTTGAGCTTTCGCCATATGAGGATTTCTCAAAGATGATAGAAGCACCACTTACCAGCAATGGCACTGCCCTTTATGCAAATATCTCTGATATTGCAGCTCAGTACACTGATAATTTCACGAAGAATCCTGCGACAATTACTATGCATGGACGTACTATTCTGACCGCCACTAATGGCACAGACAAAGTGCGTCTTGGAACCGTAGATACATATTATGGAGTAGGTAGCTATGCCTTTACTCCGGCAGCTCCTGACCATGTCATTGCTCCTGCATATAATGTGGTGATGGGAGATGGCTCTTCTTGGGATTTTGCAGGTGCTGTAGCAATGGAGCATTCAGAAGCCAATCAATATGACGATCCTGTATTTACTGTAGTTGTAAGAAGTGGCTCATCTGTAGGCGACAAGTGGATTGTCATATCACAAGAGGGTCTTGAAAAGGCAAAGGTTTCCGGTCTTTCTGGCGTAGATTATCTGATGCCTGTCTTCAATCGTGAAGAAGAAGGAGTCTCTTATGGTAATTTCGAGAATTCAAACTCAGGAACTTTAGATGCTGCTACTCTTCCTGTTCTTGGCGTTCCTTGCGAAATAACATTCAATGCTCAGCGTCTTACCTATCAATCTAAGGCTGCAGTAGAGACTTATTATGCTACAGGCGACGGTTGGGCAAGCTGGGGTGAACACTGGATGCCTCTTACCACCACCAATTACACTGAATATTATGGCTTCCTCAACTTAGGCAACCAATTTAAGTTTGCTCCTCAGGCAGGTTGGGGTGGTGACTTTGGATCATCTGAAGCTCTTGAAGAGACTGACAATAATGGAATTTTCAATTATTCAGGCGAACTTAACCGTGCTTCTGACAACATTCAGATTGGACATGCCGGTCTTTATTTCGCATGCTTGAATGCCGCAACTTGGAATCTCTCACTTCAGGGCATCAACAGCTGGGGTCTTATTGGCGACTTCAACGGCTGGGGTGGCGATATCGAGATGACTCAGGGCGAAAACCTTCTCATCTGGACCGCAGAACTTACCGTAGAGGCTGGACAAGGCTGGAAGTTCCGTGCTAACGGCGACTGGGCAATTAACCTCGGAGGTCAGCCAGATGCTTTGTGGACAAACGGCGACAACATCACACTTGATGCCGGCACCTACACAATCACCCTTGATCTTTCTACTTACCCTGCTACATACACAGCAGTAAAGAAATAATCGATTAAGATCAAAATAAGAATAAGCCCGTTCCGGAAAGCCGGAGCGGGCTTTTCTCTTATGCCAAACTATTTTATATATCGGAAATTTTGACTAAT
>DAAK01000192.1 GCA_001701075.1 Bacteroidales bacterium GP3
TAATTATTTATAAGATGGGTGTAGCTGAGAAGCTGCACCCTTATTTATTGTTTCTTTTTTGTGTTTTAGTTGTTTTCAGCAAGTGTGATACGGTATTTAGATCGGTATTGTGATGGAGTTTCGCCAGTGAATTGGCGATACCATCTTGTGAAAAATGTCGGGGAGGCGAAAT
This sequence comes from Bacteroidales bacterium GP3, assembly GCA_001701075.1. Lineage (GTDB taxonomy): Bacteria > Bacteroidota > Bacteroidia > Bacteroidales > Muribaculaceae > Lepagella. The sequence continues at coordinate 173 of DAAK01000192.1, forward strand.
TGAGTTTATAGGCAATTTCCTTGATGCTCATTTTTGAATTACGCATCAATTTCTTCGCTTCTCCTGCAACTGCTATATTTATCCAGTAAAGAGGTGTGTTTCCTGAAATCTTCTTTATTGTCGTTGAGAAATATCGGGGGGTAAGGTTTTGCAATTTAGCATAATAAGCCACTTCACGGTGATTTAGGAAATCTTTAGAGAGATTTGTGTGAAATGCCAACATGATAGACTCTTTCGTGTCGCTTATCTTATTCTCTTTCTGACTGACATTCAAATAAGAATCCAAAACAAGATAGGCTAATACGTGCAGTAGATTTCCTATTGTCATCTCAGCGAGCGGACGCATGCTTACATATTGACTTCGTTGCTCTATGATGTCAATTAGAGAGATCATAACTTCTGTGTCTGAATCAGAAGGGTGGGTAAGTGGATGCATGATGACAAACTCCATATTGGAGATTAATCTCACAGGAGTGATGGCTGAGAATACATACTCAAAATCTACAATACAAAGTTTTCCTTTGAAATCAGCACTTACATATCTGATATCAATATTTGTAAATGGAACAATTATGAGCATATCGCCTTTATTCATTTCAAGGTGTCTTGATCCTATTATAAATTTTGCATGACCGGTCAAGCAGAGAAGCATTCCACTTTTATGGTCGGCAAAACTTGTAAGTATTTCGCGTCCTTTAGAACCCTCTATATTTGTCACGAGTGTATTGAAATTCATATTGAAATATTACTTTTAAACCATTTTATTAAATCAAATATGATAAAATGACAAGCAAAGAGTACAAATAGTACATTTTATTGCCTTTATTATAGAAACTAATAATAGCTTAAAATAGTTTTATAAACTGTAAACTTCTTTTGCATAATTTGAAAAATTTTTAGAAGAATGAAATACACGACACTTATCTTGACCATGGCTACAATGGGTGCCATGCTCACATCTTGTGGTTTTAAAAAGGAAAAGACCACAGCTATTTCTCGTGTTAAAGTTGATGTCATTGCTGCGGCAAGCGGTGCTGAATCCGGAACACGTCAATATTCAGGTACTGTAGAAAGTAGCGACGGCGCAGACATGAGTTTTACTGTGGCAGGCACACTTAAAGGCATATATGTGGAGCCAGGGCAGAAGGTCAACAAGGGACAGCTTTTGGCTGAGATAGATGCTGCAAGCCTTAAGAATGCAAGTCAAGTTGCAGAAGCTACTCTTGAACAGGCACAGGATGCCTATAATCGACTCAAGAAACTTCATGACGCAAATGCACTCCCCGACATCCAATGGGTAGATGTGCAGAGTAAACTGCGTCAGGCAGAAAATGCTGCAGCCATTGCTCGTCGAGCAGTTGGAGATGCACGAATTTATGCTCCTGTAAGTGGCATTGTTTCCGAGAAACTTGCCGAAGTAGGACAGACTGTAGCTCCAGCAGTCCCAGTTGTAAAAATCGTATCTATCGGAGATGTTAAGGTAAACATATCAGTCCCTGAATCAGAAATCGGGGCGATGAAACCAGGCATCAAGGCTAATGTCTCAGCAGAGTCAGTCGAAACCGGAAATCTTGAAGGTACACTAACTGAACAGGGTGTAGTAGCAAATCCTCTTTCTCGTACGTATGATGTCAAATTCAAGGTGTCCAATGCCTCCGGCGCACTTCGACCCGGAATGCTTTGCAAGGTGACGGTCGATATTCCGGCATCTTCGGAAGAGGTGTCTGAGAGCATTATACTACCAGCGAACGCCGTTTTGCTAAGTGCAGACAACAGGCATTTTGTATGGCTCGCAAAAAAAGGAAAAGCTGAACGTCGTTTTGTACAAACGGGCACTTTGCTCCCACAAGGTGTAGAAATCACTGGAGGGATTGCTCGCGGCGACAGCGTGATTGTTGCTGGCATGCAGAAAGTTTGCAATGGTACTAAAATTCAATACTGAAAACTATGGCAACAGACAATAATACAAACCCTTCGCCCCAACAGGAGGCAAATTGGAAACCAGCGCCTATAGTTCGAATAGGAATGAAATACCATAGGGTGGTGATTCTACTCACTACCGTGCTTATCGCATTCGGTATCTATGCGCTGAAGATGATGAATAAAAACGAGTTCCCAAATTTCACAATCCGTGAAGGTGTGGTAGTGGCCGTATATCCCGGAGCCTCCCCGGAACAGATTGAGCAGGAAGTGCTGAAACCTCTTGAGGATTATATTTTCTCCTATAAGGAAGTAGACAAGAGAAAGACACATGCCGACTGCACTGACGGAATGGTGATGATTTTCGTTGAGCTCAACAGCAATATGACGGATACAAAACCATTCTGGAATGAGTTCAAACTCGGCATGGATAATGAGAAATTGAAGCTACCGTCGGGTGTTCTTGCCGTGGAAACTATTTCTAACTTTGGCGAGACATCATCCATACTTCTGACTATGAGTAGTGAAGAGAAGACTTATCGCGAAATGGGTGACTATCTTGATGATCTTCGTAATCGCTTGCGGCGAGTCGAGTCGATTGGAACAATGGATGTGTATGGAAAGCAAAATGAGCAGATTTCAGTAACTCTCGACCCCGCGAAGCTTGCACACTACGCCCTCGATGAGAAAACACTCGCTGTGACTTTGCTTGCAAAAGGATTCCAGACCACTGGTGGTGCCGTTAAGAGCGAGACATATTCAATGCCTATATATGTCGAAAGGTCTGTCAACTCTTTACTCGATATTCAGAACATGACTGTCATGTCGCTTCCTGACGGATCGGTGGTTCGTCTCGGTGATATTGCGACTATAACGAAAGAGTATCCTGAGCCTACTTCCTACATTACAAACAATGGCAAGAAGAGTCTTTTGCTCAGCATTCAGATGAAAGACGGCTATAATGTTGTGGAAATGGGTAAGGAAGTTAATAAGGTACTTGATGATTTCCAAAAGGCTTTACCAGAAGAAGTATCACTCTTCACTATCACCGACCAGCCAACTGTAGTGAATGATTCTGTCATCGACTTCCTTCAGGAACTACTGATTGCTATTGTGGCTGTTGCAATAGTCGTGCTTCTACTTCTTCCGTTAAAGGTCGCTCTTATAGCTGCGAGCACAATCCCTATTGCAATCTTTATTTCGCTTGGTTTTTTCTATGCGTTCGGAATCGAATTGAATACTGTGACGCTTGCCTGCCTTATTCTAAGCCTTGGTATGATTGTCGATAACTCGGTTGTGATTATCGACGACTATGTGGAACTTATATCCGAGGGTGTAGATCATAAGACAGCCACACTTCGTTCAGGAACGGAGTTCTTTAAGGCTATCTTCTCGGCTACAATGGCTATTTCCATTACCTTCTTTCCATTTTTGTTCACCTTGTCAGGAATGTTTCGTGACTTTATGAATGATTTCCCTTGGGCTTTGACACTTATTCTGTTCATTTCGTTGATTGTGGCTGAGATGCTCGTGCCCTATCTTCAGTATAAGCTTATCAAGAAACCTATCTATAAACTTGAGCAGGAAGCTGTGGCAAGTGGCAAAAAGAAATTCTCCTTCTTTGGCTGGATGCAAAAAGGCTACGATAAATTGCTTACTCTTTGTTTCGCTCATCCAACTTCAACCCTTATACTATCTCTCTTGTCAATCGCGATAGGAGGTATAGCTTTTATGACACGCCCGATGCAGATGATGCCTATTTCAGAGCGAAACCAGTTTACGGTGGAAATTTTCCTCCCGGAGGGCTCATCGGTGGAACGATCTTCGCAAGTGGCGGATTCTCTTGAAGCTATTCTCGCAAAAGACGATCGCATTGTGTCGATTGCTTCTTTCCACGGCTGCTCCTCACCGCGATTCCAGACTACATATGCTCCGCAAGTAGGAGGTCCAAATTTTGCTCAGTTCATCGTCAACACCAAGAGCAATGATGCTACTGTCGATGTGCTTAATGAATATACAGAGAAATATGAATATTACTTTCCTGATGCAATTGTTCGATTCAAGCAGTTGAGCTATTCCAACGCAGAATTTCCAATTGAAATCCGCGTCAGTGGCGAAAACCGTGAAGAGATTGCAGCTGTGAGCGACTCAATAATGGCTCGAATGATTACTGTGCCAGGTATACGCGAGGTGAGAAGCAACAATGGCATAGCTTATGTTGCTGCAAAGGTAGCTCCCGATGCAGTCAACTCGTCACGACTCGGGCAGACCAATCTCGGAACTGAGGCTACATTGGCAATGAGATATTCATCCGGGGTGCCGGTAGCCACAGTGTGGGAAGGGGATTACGGTATTCCTGTGGTACTAAAGGCCCCTACTGCAGAACGCTCTACTATTGACGACCTGCGCGATGAGACAATGCCTGTAATGGCTGTTGCTTCAGCTCCTCTTCGTCAGTTTGCCAATGTTGATCCAGAGTGGAATGTCTCCAAACTCTCCGACCGTAATGGCATTCCAACCATCACTATCATTGCAGAAGTGGAGCGAAATGCTAACGTCCTTAACAGAACAAGTGCTGTCTGGGATGCTATCAAGGGTGTTCATGTTCCCGACGGAATGAGTGTCGCAAGAGGAGGCGAGTATAGCAACACAGAGGAACTAATGCCTGAAATTGGTTTAGCTCTTGTCTTGGCTATAGCAATTATCTTCTTCATTCTTCTATTCCACTATACACAAGTTGGAGTAGCTGCACTTCTTGTGCTATCGCTGCTACTCTGTATTCCGGGTGCCGGCATTGGGATGGTGATAGATGGCACAGTTATATCATTGACGTGTGTTCTTGGAATTGTATCGCTGATGGGTATTCTTGTACGTAATGCCATAGTACTTCTTGATTATGCTGAAGAGCTCCGATACAAAGGATTGACTCTCAAAGATGCAATATTCCAGGCTTCTCAGCGAAGAATGCGCCCGATTTTCTTGACTTCGGCGGCAGCAACAATGGGCGTCGTGCCGATGGTTATGGGAGGTTCGGCTCTATGGCAACCTATGGGAGTGATCATATTCTGGGGTACTCCTATAACGATGATCTTCATTCTCACCACTATCCCTGTGGCCTACTGGAAGATGAAAGCACGCAATAAAGGTGCTGACAAACCTCTTCCCGAACCCCTCGAAACGCATCTTGTCTAACCAATAACCAATAACCATTTAACCCAATAACCTCATAACCCTTTAAGTTTCGCTTGAGAAATTTAAAATACACAACAATTATGAAAGCTTCAATCATATATATGGCTCTTGCAGCGGTAGCACTAAGTGCTTCCGCGCAAGAAGCTCCCTCAGATACGATTCTCTCTTTAGAGCAATGCGAGGATATGGCAGTGCGCTATAATTCTTCTATTAAAAATGCTCATAATGCTGAAGATATGGCAAAACTGACACGTAGGGAGGCATTTACAAAATATTTTCCTGAGATTTCCGCTGCAGGTGTCGGCTTTATGGCAAACCATGGTATGGTGCAATATGACATTGACCTCCCGATGCTCGAGCAAATGGGTATTGGCCCCATAAGCATGAGCCTTATGAAGAAAGGGAAAGCAGCAGGGGTACAAGCGTTGCAACCTATTTTTATGGGTGGCCAAATTGTAAATGGGAATCGTCTTGCTGAATTAGGGGAGGCCGTTTCCGAACTCCAAAGGACACAGACAGTAAATGAGGTGAGACTTACAACTGAGAAATATTTCTGGCAGCTCGCAACTCTGAAAAATAATAGACTGACACTTCTTTCCGCTATTCAAATGCTTGATTCACTTTCTGCTCAAGTGAACGTGGCTGTAGAAGCTGGTATCACTATGCGCAATGATCTTCTAAAGGTAGATCTCAAGCGCAATGAATATAAATCTACTCTTGTCGATCTTGACAATGGCATAAAGTTATGCCGAATGTTGCTTTCGCAATATATCGGAGCAAATTTCGAGAAACCTATTGACATAGATGCAATAGTGCCTGACACTACACCTGATACCCCATATGATATATTCGTGAAACCTATTGATGCACTTTATCTTACTGTGCCATTTCAACTTCTGCAAAGCAATGTAAAAGCAAAGGATCTGGCTGTAAAGATGGAGATTGGAAAAAATATGCCTCAGGTAGCTGTAGGTGGCGGATGGTATTATCATGACCTTCTTGAACAGAACCATAATTTCGGAGCTCTTCAACTTGTGGTAAACGTTCCTATATCCGGATGGTGGGGAGGCTCTTATTCCATTAAGCGCAAACGTCTTGAACTCGAGAATGCAAAGAATGAGCTTACAGACAACTGTCAGCTTCTCCAACTCAATATGCAAAACAAATGGGATGAGGTGACGGCTACCCATCGAAAAATGGAGATCGCACAGCAATCGATAGCTCAAAGTGCGGAGAATCTGCGTCTAAACAAGCTCTATTATGAGGCTGGCACTGTCACTATTACCGACTTACTCGAAGCTCAGACACTTTATCGGCAAGCTCTTGATGATTACTCCTCGTCATATGGAAACTTCCGCAGTGCCATAGCTGAATATAAATTCTCCATCAACTGACATATCTTTAGGATAAATACAGATTCCCTATCTTTTATATGACGGATTGTCATGTGAAAGATAGGGAATTATATTGTAAAGATAGGGTATTATATTGTGAGGAGATCATCGAATTTAGGAATCATATAATCAGGATGGGCTGACTTCAGATCTTGGGGATTCCCGTAGCCATATGTCAAAGCACATGTCTGCGTTCCGGCAGCTTTTCCCATGAGAATGTCGTATTCGGCATCACCGACCACAAGACATTCGTTGGCTTTCCATCCTTCAGAATTAAGAATCTTTAGGACGGTATCAGGAGCCGGTTTGCCATTCTCAACGTCATCTCCACCTATCACAGATGAGAAGCAATCAGAAATCCCGAAAAGTCTCAGGTATTCATGAAGGGATTTATGATTTCTGCTACTTGCCACAGCCAACCCATAGCCTTTGCTTAGCAAAAGCCTTAAGGTTTTTGTCACTTTCGGGAAGCATACAACATTGAGGGGAAACTTCAGTTCGTCGAAAATGGTTCGGTATGTTTTTGAGAATTCATCACCGATATTAAGATGATCAGGCCAAAGGACATCTGGAATCTCTTCAAGACGCAATCCTATCACAGCGCGACATTGCTCATTATCCCTCGCAGGTAGATTCATAACTCGCATGGTTTCCTGCATCGTCTTGATAATCAGAGGAGCGGTATCGACGAGAGTACCGTCAAAATCGAAAATAATATTTTTTACCTGTGCCATAACTTACCTTTTCGACTTCAAAATTAGTAAAAATTATTCTTATCATAGTAATAAGAATAAAATTTTAACAAAAAAATTTTGTAAAACCAAATATTTTATATAATTTTGCATCATAATAATATCAAAACAATATCATATTATGGACAACAAAAATCTCGAAATCCCTTTCAGTGGAAAGGTCATCAACGGATTCGTGATGCTTACGCTCGTGGTGATAATCCCGATAATCGTAGCATTGCCCTTTATCTTCCTTCCCGAAGAAGATTATTGGATTGCAGGCATCATTTTGGCTGTTAGCTTGATAGTCTTTCCAATTCTTTGTTGCGGATTCTTCATTCTTCAGCCTAATCAGGCAAGGGTGATGATTTTCTTCGGAAAGTACCGCGGCACATTCCGTCAGACAGGTTTCTATTGGGCAAACCCCTTTATGAATAAGAAAAAAGTGTCATTGAGAATCCGTAACATGGATGTAGCCCCGATTAAGGTGAATGATAAGATTGGCAACCCTGTTATGATCGGTATGGTTCTTGTGTGGAAAGTCAAGGACACTTATCGTGCCGTCTTTGATGTGGATTCTGCAGACGCTCCTATGGTCACAGTTTCCAACGACAAAAATGCTCAATCTGCTATCCAAGGAGATTCCGTGGCTAAGGCACTCAATGCATTTGTCAACATACAGAGTGATGCTGCACTTCGTGAGGTGACAGGCAAATATGCCTACGATGAAGAATCCGGCGGCCATGAGGAAATCACATTGAGAAGTGACGGTCATGAAATCAACGAGCAACTTGAGACCAAACTAAATGAGCGTTTGGCAATGGCAGGCATCGAGGTCGTGGAGGCCCGTCTTAACTATCTTGCCTATGCTCCGGAAATCGCAGCCGTAATGCTTCGTCGTCAGCAGGCTTCCGCTATTATTGCAGCTCGTGAGAAGATTGTGGAAGGTGCTGTGTCTATGGTAAAGATGGCTCTTGATCAACTGAGTGAGGAACAGATAGTGGAACTCGACGAAGAGCGTAAGGCCACTATGGTCAGCAATCTTCTTGTTGTGCTTTGTGCTGATGAGCCGGCACAACCGGTTCTTAATACTGGCACGTTATATCAGTGATCAACGATTAATGAATAACGAATAAATGTGGTAAGCTCCTTAAATATTGAGGAATGGCTAAACTGGCTAACAAAGGATTCCTTTTGAGGCTTGATCCTGATATGATGGAGCAAGTTGAGAAATGGGCTGCACAGGAATTTCGTTCAGTCAACGGACAAATTCAATGGATTATCGCTGAGTCTCTGAAAAGGAATGGAAGAATAAGTAAAAAGAATACCGAAGCAGGAAACCAAGGGGATTGAGAAATCAATCTCCTTTTTTCAACCTTTAGAGCTATTTAGGCGTAATATTAAGAGAACACACACATAAATCTATCTTAAAACTTAGAACATATGATCCTAAATGTAGAAAATACAGGTGCAATCGCCAAGGCGATAGAAATGCTAAAGACTATATCCTTTCAGGATGCGATCTCAAAGATTGCAAATACACTTGTAAACTTCAGTTTCAAGGTGCTGATAGCGATTGCTGTATTTTATATAGGAAGATTTATTATAAGAAAGATCAATAAGATATTGAATAGTATCTTTGAGCGGAAGCATGTTGATCTCTCACTTGCAACGTTTGTGCAGAGTTTCACTCAGATTCTTCTCTATTTCATTCTTGTGGTGACCATCATAGGGATTTTAGGAATAGAGACCAGTTCCTTCCTTGCTCTCTTTGCATCGGCTGGCGTTGCCATTGGTATGGCTCTTAGTGGTACGCTTCAGAATTTTGCAGGTGGAGTGCTTATATTGATTCTTAAACCTTATAAGGTTGGTGATTATATTGAAGCTCAAAGCTTTGCCGGGACTGTGAAGGCTATGCAGATGTTTCATACAGTGATAACAACTCCCGACAACAAGACGATTCTCATTCCAAATGGAGCTCTGTCTTCTGGAAGCATCAACAACTACTCCGTACAGCCTATGAGAAGAGTTGACTGGACGGTATCAATCCAGTATGGTGATGACTTTGAAAACGCAGCAAATGCAATCAAAGAGATTCTTAATTCCGATGAGAGGGTGGAGAAAAACAATCCGGATCATCCTGTATTTGTAGGTCTGAAAGAACTTGGAGATAGCGCAGTTATACTCACTGCAAGGGCATGGACAAAGAGCGGAGAATATTGGAATCTCTTTTTTGATATATCTCAGCGCTTGTATGCCGAGCTTCCAAAGAAGGGCATCAACTTCCCATTCCCTCAGTTGGATGTTCATATTAAGAATTGAGAGTGGATAATTAAGAGGGGATTAGGATTTAATATAATCGTAAAAAATAAGGTTGGCTTGAAAAGAGCCAACCCTATTTTTTAACTTTGTTGTTTTATTTCAAGATATCGCGCCAGTAGCCTGGACGGACTTTATAAGAATCTTCCCTTTTGAGTTTGGGTCGCTTAATGAATATCTTTGTAGGTGGTTCAGCATCCGGAATGTATTCTGCCTGAGCACCGGTTGAGTCAGAAAACGCATAGATAGGGGTGTCGGCTGAACCTTCGGTTGAAACCGATCCCAACATTAGAATAGATGGTATTTCTCTGACATGCTCAGCTTTGTCGAAACCCATCAGGCGATAGGTGCCTCTCTTAGAATCTATGCGGAAAATCTTGTCGCCATCAATTTCTATGAGAGTCATCACCGGTGTCCAACCTTCTCTGAATTGATGAGCGAGCGACATTATCTCTTCACGAGCAAGAATCTTTTGAAGCCCCGACTCAGCTGGAGAGACGTAATCGATAATCTGTATGCCTTCATCAAACCACAGTGGATGCGTTTTGCCAATACTCCAACCTCTCCATCCATAGCTTTCCCAATCTTCTACTTTAGATTGGCGCATATAATTTCTTAAAGAATCATCTGCTATAATTGGGAAATAATCTACCATAGAGATAGAATCGTCGATAGATTTCAGAGGATATGGTCGAGAGATTGGATAGACACATAGCGCAGCAAAACCTGGAGCATCATTTTCTGACAATGAGCGCATTAGTTCTCTTAATGCATCTTCGGGCTTAGGTTCGGCATACGAGGAATCCGTTGAATCTTTTTCTGCCTTGGCGTCATGGCATGAAGTGAAGGAAAATGAGGAGAGGCATACACTGGCTATAATCAAAGATTTCCAACCCATTTTATTCTTTATCAATTTATTCATTGTTATATCTTTATCTTAATTATGAGATGCATTTTTAACGGAATCTTTCTTTTCCTCAGGATGCTCTGGAGATGAAAGATGTATGATTTCTGTCACTACTTCGGCGGTTTCAGTCAGTTTCTCACCCGAGGATGTCCCGGCATCGTGCAACGCAGTGGGATCTTTCACAAACAACACCGCAAGTTCCTCCTGACGCCTTCTTTTTAGCTGAGAAAGCTGTTTCCCTTTATATCGGCAGTGAGCCAGATAAGCAGATTCGATGTCTCGGTTGCCAGCTTTCAGCTTTGACAATACACTTGACTTTGCCACGACACCTGGTCCACAATTATAGGCGAGAGCAGCAAGGAGAAGACTGTCTGCTCCAAATTCCCTGTATTTTGCACAAAGTTTTGCATAGTCAGCTCTTGCAAGGGCATCTGCTTCTGCCTCGGTAAGTTTTTTGCCTCTTGTGAATTTTTCCCCAGGCATCACCTTATGACCATAACCTACGAATGGCCAGTGGTTAGGACCACTAAGACCTTCATATTTCTTTATTATAGCTATAGCGTCTTCAAATGTAGGGGCCTTTCTTTCTGTCTGCGACTCAGAAACCGCAAACACAATTCCGAGTCCCACAAAGAAGACTATTATTAATAATGATATTTTTTTCATATATTCAGAAATTTCAATAATAAAACGTTTGAAAGGGAGCAATGTTTATCGAACCAAATCAATAGGGTTAATTGTTATATAAATAAAGAAAAATCAAAGCAGGTGAAAGCTTGCCCAACTAATTAAAATAAAGCAATGAATAAACAGCAGTTTAAGAAAGCAGTTGAAGCCGTAGGAGCTTCAATGTGCGATGAAATGATGACCGTTTACTATAATGTAGAAGGTGCTGACCGTGAAAAAATCTCTGTCGCAGTGGCTAAAGTGCTTGGTGCTACAGGTGCAGCCAAGGCTAACGCAAACCGTTTCTTCGACCGTGGTGTCAAAGGTTTTGCTTCTGTAGAAGAATACAATAAAGCTAAGGGAGAATTCTTCAAGAAACTATTCGAGAAGATCCGCAAAGATTTCAACGAAGAAATCTCAGCAGCATTGAAGCTTTTCAATGAAGCCGTGCCTCAGTCTGTGAAAGACGCTAATAAGGTAAATGCATAATTAGTCATGAATATCTGGAGGCTCGCATTGAAAATGACGGGCTGGAGCTTTGACATTACGGTTCCAGTCTATGATAAATGCGTCATTTGCGTGGCTCCGCACACGTCAAACTGGGATTTCTTGCTCGGTCTGGCGGCATATCGTTCCGTGGGAAGGAAAGCCAATTTTCTGATGAAGAGTTTTTGGTTTTTCTTCCCTTTGAAGTATCTGATGCGCTATTTCGGTGGGATTCCCGTGGAGCGTTCAAAAGATAAGTCAAAGGGTTCCCTGACTGAAAGGGTGATTCATCTGTTCCAGACGGAGCCATATGTCAACCTTGCGGTCACGCCTGAAGGTACACGTAGTGCTGTCGACCAGTGGAAAACAGGATTTCTCTATATAGCCTACGGAGCTAAAGTGCCAATTCTTCTCGGTGTAATTGATTACAGCAAGAAGCACATACAAATAAGTCAGACCTATCAACCTACCGGTAACGTTGAGACCGACATGAAAGCCATTAGGGAATATTACTCTGATTGGAAACATGCGGCCCGATATCCTGAAAAGTTCATTCCATAACCTCAATCCAGATGAAAGACCTAAAAGTTTGCCTATATCCGCAGGAAATAGTTTGGAACAACAAGGAGCAAAATTTCCTGAATTTAGAGAAGGCTCTCCAGCGGATGCATCCTGCAACGGACCTCATGATAATTCCGGAAACATTTTCCACAGGTTGTCCTTATGGTGATAAAGAAAGTGTGAGGGAACTTGCAGAAAGGAATTCCGGCAAGACTATTGAGCGTCTGAAAGAACTTGCGGCCCGATATCATGTCGCAATTGCCGGAAGCTATATTGCTGACACAGGTGGTTTGCTTGCCAACCGTGCTTTCTTCATCGAGCCAAGTGGTGAGGAATCGTTTGGCGACAAACGTCATCTTTTCAGTATGGCTGGAGAAGATAAACTTCTATCTCCGGGATATAAGAGAATGAAGGTAAGGTATCGCGGTTGGGAGATTGCCATGATTGTTTGCTATGATATCCGGTTCCCGGTTTGGTGCAGAAATGTCGGCAATGAATACGACCTTCTTATAGCGGTTGCCAACTGGCCGAAGGCAAGGATAGAGGCTTGGAAAAAACTTCTTATGGCTCGTGCAATCGAGAATGAGGCTTATGTGTGTGGAGTCGATTGTAAGGGAAAGGATGTGAAGGAAATAGAATATGACGGGACTTCCTTGGCTATTGATTTCAAAGGGAACGATATTTCTATTGCTGATCCTGATGGAGGCGACCTTGTATATGCTACTCTTTCACTTGAAAAGCTAAATTCCTTCCGAGAGAAATTTCCGGCTTTTAGGGATGCTGACAAGTTTAGTATAACGATCAACGATTAACGATCAATGATCATAAAAATAATGAACCTTTGTGGTGGTAAGAGTGTTTAATTATCGTAAAAAGAATAAAACAATATTAGTCTTAAGTCTTGAGTCTTCAGATTCAATTCCTGAGAGTAATATGTAAGAAAACATTAATCTTAGATTTATAAAATTATGGAAACATTTGAAGAAATAATCCAATCTCCGACACCAGTTCTCGTAGACTTTTTCGCCACTTGGTGTGGCCCATGCCGTATGATGCACCCTATTCTTGAAGAACTTCATGAAAAGATGGGCGACAAGGTACGTATCATCAAGATCGATATAGACAAGAACGAGCAACTCGCTGCTAAGTATGTTGTTCAATCAGTTCCGACACTCATGATTTTCAAGAACAATAAGCTTGAATGGCGTGGCGCAGGAGTACACTCAGCAGCTGATCTGCAGAGAATGCTTGAAGCATACCTATAATTTAATGTACAAATAAGAGAAAGGAAATTAATAGAAAAAAAAGAAAGTTCCAATAATCGGGACTTTCTTTTTTTGCTATAACGGACTCGATGGGAGGTTGGGAAGTCTCCCTTTCATTGTGAATGCTCGGGGAGTCTTATTTGAAAGAATCGGGGAGGTCGTTTTCGTAGAGAACTGTATCACCTGGGGAGAGTATCTTGGAGAGAAGTACTTGTGAATCGGCAAAGGAGTCTACGATATGAAGATTTTTCTCGTCGAAATCTGTAGAGCGGATTCCATCTACGAGTGCGTTGCGATTGTAAGCTCCAACGATTACGGCAACATCGAGTTTCTCTCCGATTTGTTTTCCAAGTTCGCGGTTAAGATTCTCCTGCTCGCTTCCAAGTTCGATCATACCTGGAGTGACAATTATTCGTTTCCCGTCTTTGAATTGTGAAAGCACATCGACAGCCATGCGCGAGCCTGCTGGGTTAGAGTTGAAAGCATCATCAATTATAGTTACACCTCCAGGAGTACGCTTTACATTGAGTCGATGTTCTACCTGGTCAATGGAATCTACAGCCCGACGTATTTCCTCATGTGTCAGTCCGAGATGCAGAGCTACTGTTACGGCGGCTATAAGATTGGAAATATTACATTCACCTACAAGTCGGGTATGCAATTGTAGGCGAGTGCCGTCTGTCCCTTCCACTGTGAAATCTGTGCCTTCCGGAGAATATTTGACATCAGTGGCTATATAATCGCAACCATTCGGTGAAGAAACACCATAGCGTAGTGCCTTCACATTATCTACCTTGCGATTGGCACACCATTCAAAGTCATTGTTGATGATTCCGAGACCATCAGAAGGAAGAGCATCAATAAGTTCAAATTTAGTCTTCTGTACATTTTCCAGGCTTTTGAACGATTCAAGATGCATAGGGCCGACGGCAGTCACTATACCAATATGTGGATGCACCATATCGCATATCTCTTTGATGTCACCCAGTTGCTTTGCACCCATCTCGCAGATGAAGACCTCATTGTATGGCTTCATCATCTCTCTGACAGTGCGAATCACTCCCATCGGGGTATTATAGCTTCCGGGAGTCATCAGTACGTCGTAGCGTTCGGAAAGGATACGTTGCAGATAATGCTTGGTTGAAGTCTTTCCGTAGCTTCCGGTGATTCCTATTATCTTTAGGTCGGGCATACTTTGAAGGATAGCGATTGCCTCATTGCGGTATTTGGCATTGATAGCTGCTTCTACTGGCTTCAGGACCCACACGGCAAGGATTGCGATAGCCCAAGAAAAAATGCAAATGAAGAGAATAGCACCGAGACTGAGCTGTCCTCCTGAATAATATAGAAATGCATCACTTCCACCACGTCCGACAGTCAGGATTATTGGCAGTGTAAATGCTATTGCAAAAACTGCGCATACACTGTAGATGCGTTTCACACGTGCAGTGTAGACGAGGGGTTTCTTAAATTTCTTCCGAAGCATTACGGTCGCCTGTACGCAGCATGTGGCAGCAACGATAATTGCATTAATAGCCGGCGTGAGCAATGTGGAAAAGAGCAGGAAAAGCACACCTACATTCACAAGGCGAGAGGCAGATGAAATGTCGCCTGAGCGGTTGAGCCATTTCCAATAGCGGTCTATGCGGTAGCTGTTTTGCTGCAGCATATGGATATCGTGGCGGAAATTGAAAATCATATAGATTCCGCAGATCACGAGGATTATTATAGAAAAAGCGTTCACTATTATAAGAGTTAAGAGTTAAGTGCTTAGAGATTAAAAAATGAGCTGACTGCTGCTTTGAATCCGAAAGGATTGTCAAGAAATGAGTAATGTCCGCAGCCGGGGAAAGAGACAAGCCCTGCATCCGGGATAAGACTTTTCATGGTTTTGGCATCTGAAAGGGGAGTGGCTGTATCATCTTCACCCCAGACGAGAAGAACCGGAGCCTTAATGGATGGCATCGCATACTTCAGGTCTTCATTCACGCATCGGCTCATGATTGCTCTCATTCGAGGTGAGGAATTCCGATAATCTGCTGATCCCTTCTTTCCTCGGAGTTTTTCTACGATTTCTGCCCCATTTTTCTTTCCGAAAAGGAGCATCACCATATGTTTCATAGCCTTAAATGAATAGACTTTCCAATAATATGATAAGCTCCTCTTTGGCTTAATTCCTGCCGAATCCACAAGGACTACCTTGTCGACTTCCCCTCTCGAACTCAAAAGAATACTGATGCGTCCGCCAAATGAATGCCCTATGAGAGATGGCCGTTTAAGCTCCAGTCTGGAGATAAATTTCTCCATAAGAGAAGTAAAGTCCTCAATGCCCCATACAGAAGGAGGTTCCGAGCTCTTGCCATGTCCCGGCAGGTCAACATTGATAACCCTCATCTTCCCTTTAAATAGGTTTTCAATGGAAGCGACAGTGTCAACATTGCAACCCCATCCGTGCATGATAATGACCGGACGAAGCTCTTCTTCGCCTGAATCACGGTAATGAAGACTCACACCATCGATATCTATTGTCTTGTCCATATTATTTCAGAAATCTTTTTGTAAGGTCGCCGTAAGCATCAATGCGTCTGTCTCTAAGGAAAGGCCACCATTGTCTTACATTTTCAGAGCGGTTTAGATCAATCTCAACAACTTCTTCAGCCGATTTGTCTTCTGGCGCTAAATATAAGAACTCACCTTGTGGGCCAGCTACAAAGCTTGAACCCCAGAAATCAATACCGGAGGAGACGCCGGAAAGGTCTTCCTCAAACCCGACCCGGTTCACACTGACTACCGGCAGTCCGTTTGCTACGGCATGGCCACGTTGCACTGTTATCCAAGCCTCACGTTGTCGTTGCTTTTCATCTTCCGGATCGTCAGGATTCCATCCGATGGCAGTAGGATAAATAAGAATGTCGGCGCCGTCGAGAGCCATAAGACGGGCAGCCTCAGGATACCATTGGTCCCAACAAACGAGAACTCCGAGTCGGCCTACGGATGTGTCAATGGGGTGGAATCCCATATCTCCTGGTGTGAAATAGAATTTCTCATAAAATCCGGGGTCATCCGGTATGTGCATCTTTCGGTAGCGCCCTGCCACCGATCCATCTTTTTCGAATACCACTGCTGTGTTGTGATATAGCCCGGGCGCACGGCGCTCGAAACTGCTTGCCACGAGCACCACTTCATTTTCGCGGGCAGCTTTTGAATAGATATCAAAAAACTCTCCGGGATGTGGAGTTGCATATCGGAAATTCTCAACGTCCTCGCACTGGCAGAAATAGAGTGAATCGTGAAGTTCGGAAAGGACTATCAGTTCAGCTCCTTCCTCAGCCAGCATGCGGATGGAAGCGAGATTGCGGGCGCGGTTTATCTCGACATCTTCTATGAAGGAGTGTTGTATGATGCCTGTCTTGAGTATTTTGTGGTCCATTGATAATCAAGTTTTAGATATTCAGAGTTTCAGGATGCCGGCCGGTATCTGCATTGTCGCGCAGTGTAGTGAGCCATGTTGTCGAAGTAGAGTGCGACAATCTACTCCCACCACCTTGTGATTCGGAAAAGCAATCTTGATGCTCCTCATAGCGAGTTCGTCTTTATCCGGTTGGGCATAAGTTGGCATAAAAATGATGCCGTTAGCTACAAGGTAGTTGGCATATGTGGCTGGAAGCCTGCTTCCGTCAGTGTCAAGGACAGGATCGGGGAGTGGAAGCTCAACAAGATTATAAGGATTCCCTTCTGCCGTTCGGAAGANNAAAGAGCGTCAATTGGGCTCTCATCGCAAGGAGTGACTCAAACTGTGGGTCATCAAAGTTTTTGGTGCCTGTGAAGACGATTGTATCCTCTGGTGCAAGCCTTGCAAGTGTATCGATATGGGAATCCGTGTCGTCTCCTTCAAGAGCTCCGTGGTCGAGCCAAAGCACGTGGTCGGCTCCAAGGCGTTCCAAAAGTTCTCTATTAAGTTCAGCCTTTGTCTTTCCACCGTTACGGTTAGGGCTTTGAAGGCATCTTGAGGTAGTCATGACTGTGCCTTTGCCATCAGATTCTACCGAGCCACCTTCGAGGATAAAGTCTCTTTCGTTTCTGTAGACGAGAGGCATGATATGTCCATCGTGGTCAAGATTTAGGTTTACAAGATTATCCTTGTCTGCCGCAAATTTCAGTCCCCATGCATTGAACCCGAAATCAAGAGCTCTTAGACGTTCGTTGCGGATTACGGAAATCATTCCGTAGTCGCGTGTCCACGTGTCGTTATATTCCATTGGGATGTAAGAGATGAGCTCCTGATTGGAATCCTGTGTGGTTTCCATAGCAGCAGCTACGTCGTGGCAAATTAGCGCTACTTTTATTCCTTCATCTGTGATAGCTTTCACAAGACGCCGGTATTGGTCGAGGGCTTCATCCAGGATATAGTTCCAGTCGGTGTCTTTATTTGGAAGAGCCATAAGCACATATTCTATTGGCTCCCATTCGGCGATGAATCTTATATCTGACATTTATTTTAATTATGTTTTGTTTCGCGAGCTCAATTATCTTCAACTTTCACTTGCGAAAGTAGAGTTAATACTACAAAATTATAAAAAATCTCCGAGTATATACGATTATATTCATCTTTTTTTGCTAAATTTGTAAAATAAACCATAGGAACACATATGAAACAGCATAATACGGCGGAAGAATTCGCAAAAGCAAAGAAAGAATGCCGGGATCTATTCGAGAAGAAACTTATGGACTACGGCACATCATGGCGTATAATGCGCCCCATGAGCCTTACTGATCAGATCATGATAAAGGCCATGAGAATACGCAGTATAGAGGAGAAGGGCGTCGCATTTGTCGACGAAGGTATCCGTCCTGAATTTATTGGGATTGTCAACTATTGCGTCATGGCTTTGATTCAGCTCGACCTTGGTCCAGGCGACAATTTCGAGCCTTCCGAATGTATGCGTCTTTATGATGAGAAACTCAATGGTGCCACCCGATTGATGGAAAACAAAAACCACGATTATGATGAGGCTTGGCGGCATATGAGAGTCAGCAGCTTTACCGACATCATTCTCCAGAAACTAATGCGCACAAAGGAGATAGAGGGACATGACGGAAAAACTATTGTGAGTGAAGGCATCGACGCAAACTATATGGATATGATCAATTACGCTCTTTTTGCCCTCATCAAGACTAATCCAGAATATGCAGAATGAGAAAAAAGACACTCCTGACCGTAAGACTCCTCTTGGAATAGAGAAAAAGTTCGATCGGTTTGGCGATTGGCTTGATGAGTCTTGGGTGTTGCGTAAGGCTGCTCCGTTGCTTGCCCGTTATCCAAAATCTCTTGTTGTCATGACTTGGATAATGAGGGTAGCGGTCGGATGCGTCTTCATTGTGTCTGGTCTTTCAAAGGGTATTGATCCTTGGGGAACATATTACAAGACTGTGGAGTATTTGCATGCCATGCATATTCCGATAGTCGACTGGGGAAACACTGTGCTTGCATTGGTTTTCCTTCTATTCTCCGTGGAATTTATCATCGGGGTTTCTCTCTTGCTTGGTTGCTATCGAAAGGCATCTCCGATTGTGGCAGCCCTTTTTATGCTTGTCATGCTCCCATTGACACTCTGGATTGCCATTTCTGATCCAGTGTCTGACTGTGGATGTTTCGGTGATTTTATCGTGATTTCAAACTGGGCTACATTCATAAAAAACTGTCTGATTTCATTGGCAGTAGTATGGCTCTTGAAATTCAACACTAAGATTAAGTGCCTTATATCTCCCTATCTTCAATGGTTTTCTACTGTTGTGATAGCTTCATATATAGTGTTTGTTGGTTATATCGGATATTGGCAACAGCCTATGATAGATTTCCGTCCATTTAAAATCGGGACCCAGCTGCTTGCTATCGACGATGAGGCTGAATATGTCCCCCGATATGAATTCATCTATGAGAAAGATGGAGAGACAAGCACGTTTGGTGAAGACGATGAGCTTCCGGATGAGGCGGATGGATGGAAATTTGTAAGAAGGGAAGAGAAGGAATTTGTAAAGAACCCACATTTATCAGCGGCTGTAAGCGAAGACGCCCCTGATTTCAGGATATGGAGTGAGGATGGAGAAGAGGATGTCACTGATATGCTGAGTGGCAATGAGAGTCAATTGATGCTTCTTGTGCCAGACATAAATGGATTGTCGATGGCTTCGAGCTGGAAAATCAACCGTCTCTATGATATGGCGACTTCAAATGACACTGAATTTTTTGCAGTCGTAGCTGGAAGCCCCGAGGCAATAGAGGAGTGGCGCGATTTGTCTTCCGGCCAATATCAGATTTATGTGGCTGAAGACACTTCAATTAAGGAACTGGTAAGAGGCAATCCGGCTCTCGTAAGTCTTAAAGATGGAGTGATAGAATGGAAATCTGCTCTGAGTGCCCTAAGACTTAATGATGACGATGATTCAACGGAAATAGCCACTTATCCTATTGGTATGACCATGAGCGGAAGAGAGGCATTTACCTATCTGTCCCTTATTTTGGTGTCAATATTGGCATTTATGTGCCTTATGTCGACTTTGCGACATCGCTATTCATCAGTCCCTTCGCTCCTTCCTGGAAGCGTCGATGCGAAGAAGGATGAAGAGCAAGATGGTAAAGCTCCATAAGGCTGATCCTCCATAACTGAAGAAGGGGAGTGGGATGCCTATGACAGGACATAGTCCGATCACCATACCTATATTGATGCATATGTGAAATATCAAATATGACACTACGCAATAAGCATATACTCTTCCGAAAGGTGTCCGTTGTCTTTCTGCAATATGAATAATACGCAGGATAAGGGCAAGGAATGCAAGCAAGACCGCGCTGCTTCCTGCAAATCCTTCCTCCTCCCCAATAGTGCAGAATATGAAGTCGGTGTGCTGTTCAGGCACGTATTTAAGCTTCGTCTGAGTCCCATTGAGAAATCCCTTGCCGGTCATACCACCCGATCCTATGGCAATTTTTGACTGATTGACATTGTATCCTACACCACGGGGATCGTCGACAATTCCAAGTGCCACTTTGATTCGCATCTGCTGATGAGGCTCAAGCACGTGTCCGAAGACATAGTTGACTGAGAAGAGGAACATCACTGAGGCAGCTGCAAATATGATAGTCACTACATATCGCTCTATCTGATGGCGATACATGGCAATTGAGACGTAGATCAGAGCCACCACGATAATTCCAATGAAATACCATGTACCGGGAACTTGAATGCCAGATAGAGTGAGCGCTGTGACTATCAGTCCGCTTCCGGTGAATCCGATTAGTACATTTCTTGAAATGATTGCATCCTTGCAGTAGAAAAGGAGCATGCAGCAGAATACTGCAATTATCATGCAGAATACTACAAATTCCCCAACAGGGATGCCGAGAAGAAGCGGCTCAGCATATTTTACGGCCACTACAAAATAAGTGATTGCGCAGACCGCAGAGAAAAGCATCATTCCGCTCATTCCTTCGCGGTAGAGAACGAAGAAAAGAGAAATGTATACAAGAGCAGACCCCGTCTCATGTTGAAGAAGAATCAGAGTGACAGGAATGAATATTATTATTAAGGCCCTGAAATAATTGCTGATTTTTTGGTTGAGATTGAAGTTGTAGGAATTAAATAGCTTGGCAAGAGCAAGGGCCGTGGCAAACTTGCCGAATTCTGCCGGCTGGATACTGACAGGGCCAAGCACAAGCCATGATCTCGAACCTTTTATGTCAGGCGCAACGAAGATTGTCACCACCATAAGCAATAACACACAGATATAGACAGGATATGCATAGGTCTCGTAGATTCTGTAGTCGAAAAGCAAGATTGCAAAGCCGATGATGATTGAGAGTCCGATCCAGAGAAACTGCTTGCCGGAAAACTCGTTAAAGTCAAACATACTTGCACGGTCGAAGTCGTAGCTGGCAGCATATATGCTTACCGCTCCGGCCACTACCAGTATGAGATATAATATGATTGTTGGCCAATCAAGCCAGCGGAAGACCGAGGTGTTGGCATCAATGTTTTTTGACTCCACTTGAAATGATTGTATTAGAGTTCAACATTCTTTCTTCAAGATATTTCCTTTCCGGGGCTATTGAGCCCTTCAGGTATTTCTCAATTATCAGGCTTCCGATAGGCACACCGTAGGTGGCTCCGAAACCTGCATTTTCTACATATACTGCCACAGCTATCTTCGGATCATTGTATGGGGCAAATCCCATGAATGCACTGTGGTCTTTTCCATGTGGATTCTGAGCAGTTCCTGTCTTTCCGCACACTTCAAGCCCGGCGAGATTAGCAAGACGGCAAGTTCCACCCAAAACTGCCATTCTCATCCCTTCAGCAATCTGCTCATAATGTTCCTTCTTTATGGAAGGCTGCCTTTTCTCATGGAATTTGGGGTCAATGACTGTATCGCTGATTTCCTTGACCACATGGGGAGTTATAAACCATCCGCGGTTTGCTATCGTAGTGGCAAGATTGGCTATCTGCAGTGGAGTGGCGAGCACCTCTCCTTGGCCTATGGCAATGGAAATGATGGAATTGGCACTCCAGTTACTGCCTCTGAAAGAGTTGCTGTAGTAATCGGGGTTAGGAATAAAACCTCTGCTTTCAGATGGGAGGTCTACTCCAAGGCGATAGCCATATCCCATCTCCACCATATAGTTTTTCCATTTCTCTAACTGGATGGGTGGTTTGCTTCCCTTTTTATCAATAAAGTTCTTCAATCCCCAACAGAAATATGCGTTGCAGGAAGTGGCAATGGCCGGCTTTAGAGGCAGCGGCGATCCATGTGAGTGGCAACCGACCCTCAATCCATTGACGTAGCCGTGATAGCAGGGATATGCAGTCATAGGGGTGATGGTCCCTTCTTGCAGAAAGATAAGTCCTTGAGTTGGCTTGAAAGTGGAGCCGGGAGGATATGTGCCCTGAAGTGAACGGTCGTAGAGCGGCTTATATTTGTCTGCCACAAGAGCCGCATAGTTTTTCCCACGACCAGAACCTACAAGTAGGGAGGGATCGTAGGTGGGAGATGACACCATACAAAGTATTTCTCCGGTCTTAGGCTCAATGGCAACGATAGCTCCGATCTTTCCTTGCATGAGTTGCTCTCCGTATTCCTGAAGCTCAATGTCCAGGCTAAGTGTCAGATCGCGTCCTGCAACTGGAATCACATCGTGAATGCCATCTTCATATTTTCCCTTGATTCGTCCAAGGGCATCCTTCATAAGGATTTCAACTCCCTTTACTCCTCGAAGATATGGCTCATAACTCTTTTCTACTCCAAGGTCGCCGGTATAGTCGCCGCTCCTGTAGTATCGGTCGTTTTCCACGTCCTTGGCATTTACCTCTCGTATATTTCCAAGCACGTTGGCCGCTGCATGAGAGGCATATTCCCTGACATTCCTTTTTTGCACATAGAATCCCGGAAACAGATATAGCTTCTCTTGAAGGCGTCCGTAGTCCTCTTGAGAAAGGTGCGACATCAGTTTCTGTGGAGTATAGGCCGAATATCCTGGATTCTTACGTGGGTTTTTCATATCGGCCCATTTGCTCATGAGCTCTTCTTTTGTTATGTTGAGTACAGTACACAATCCTATGGTGTCAAACTCGTTGCCAAGATCTTTGGGTATAAGCATGACATCATACTCCGGTTGGTTGAGCACGACAAGTTTCCCATTGCGGTCATAAATGAGTCCGCGCGACGGATAAAGCACCTTGCGGAAGAAGGCATTTGATTCTGCATTCTCCTTGTAGATGCTGTCGGTCACCTGAAGATTGAAAAGTCTTATCAGGAATATTATTACGATGACGGTTATGAACCCGCCAATCACATATTTTCGTTTTTCTAAAGTATAATCCTTTGCCACGGGGATTTGGATTAATTTTTATAAATTAGGGAGTCTACTGCCAGAATCACCAAGAAGGTGAAGACAGTGCTTGCTCCTGCTTTAATCAGGATTCCCAATACATCTGCGAAATTCAGAAATTCCACAAAGAATGCGAGTAGGCAATAGATAGCTGAAAGACTGAAGACATATTTGCTGAAGTTCCATAAGCCCATCGTGCCTATAGAAGGGGCTACATGTCGCTTTTGGTCATCGTGCTGTTCGTAGGCATAAAACATCGGTTTCTTGAGTGATGCAAGAATCGTGCAGCATAAAGCATTCAGTCCGGGAGTGTCAGACAGCATATCGACAGAAAGACCAAGTATAAATCCGAGGGTGAGCAGGAGATTAGGGGTGAGATTGATAGGTAGCTTTATTATAAAGTAGATGAAGACTAAGCATACCGCGCAATTGAAGAGCACGATATGGTTCAAAAGGAGGACCTGTATGAGCACTAATATCACAAACAGAAATATGTATGAGATAAAGTCTTTATTCATCTTCGTTCTATCATTCGTATGTCCCTATTTTATTTATCGAATCAAGTTCCTGCTTCAGGCTGTCTTTAATTATCCTGACTGTTCCCAGGGTCCTGAAGTCGGAGGCAAGCCTGATCTTTAGGATCAGGAAGGTGTCATCGCTTGTCTTTACTTTTCCCATAATCGTACCAATGTCGATACCTTCGGGGAAAGTAGTGGAAAAGCCACTTGTCACAATTGTGTCTCCGATATGGAATTTAGCGTGTCGCGGCACTTCTTCCAGAAAAGCTATTGAAGGGTCATCGCCTCTCCAGGTGAGGCTTCCTACATAGGGAGAATCCTTTACTTTTGCACTGAAATGCTGGTTTTGATTGAGGAGTGAAATGACTCTCGACGTTTTTTTGCCAGTGACATCTACAATACCTACTACACCACTTTGGTCTACAACTCCCATTCCAGGTTTGACTCCGTCGTTACTTCCACGGTCAATCGTAAAATGATTTCGCGGATGGCGTGTAGAGTTGTTGATTACAGATGCTCCGATATATCCGAATCGTTGTGTTCTCATTGACTCGGAAGTGTCTTGTTCCAGCACTTTGTATTGGCTGAGTTGTTGGCGCAGGTTGAGCACTTCATTCTCAAGCTTTGCATTGCTCTCTTGAAGACGTTGGTTGACTGATTGGAGGCCGAAATAATCGGTCACTTCCGATGAAGTACGATAGATGACGCCTCCAATTGCGTTTGCCGACGACATGTAGAGGGAAAAATGATTGTCGCTTGATTTTACCAGCAGGATGCATGAAATCAGCACATAGAACGTGAAAACGAACCATGTGCTGTATTTTATAATGAAATTCAGTAGATTCCTCATCGTATGAGGAAGCGGAATCTGTTGATGTTCTTGAGAGCAACGCCAGTGCCGCGTGCTACAGCGGTCAACGGATCATCCGCTACTTTGAATTCAATGTGGAACTTGTCGGTAAGTCGCTTGTCAAGGCCTCTGAGAAGTGCACCGCCGCCAGCAAGATAGATGCCGTTTCTGACGATGTCGGCATAAAGTTCAGGAGGTGTCTGGTCGAGAGCTGCAAGGATAGCTGTTTCCATCTTGGCAATCGTCTTCTCGATGCTATGGGCAATTTCCTCGTGTGTGACAGCTACTTCCATTGGGAGGGCTGTCATCCTGTTAGGACCTCTCACGATGAATGGTTCAGGTGGATTTTCGAGTTCTGTGAGCGCACTTCCTACCTGAATCTTGATTCTTTCGGCCATTGAAGTGCCGATCTTCAGATTGTGTACTCTTCCCATATGCTCCTGGATATCAGCAGTAAGGTCGTTGCCGGCCACGCGGATGCTCTTGTTGCTGACAATGCCTCCAAGTGATATTACGGCAATCTCAGTGCTACCGCCACCTATGTCTACTATCATGTTGCCTTCCGGAGCCTCAACGTCGAGTCCGATGCCGAGTGCAGCTGCCATAGGCTCGTAGATCATGAACACGTCGCGTCCTCCGGCATGTTCGCTTGAGTCGCGCACCGCACGAATTTCTACTTCTGTGGAGCCTGATGGAATACAAACTACCATACGAAGACTTGGGGAGAACCAGCGGCGTTTGCTATTGACCATCTTCACGAGCCCGCGTATCATTTGCTCGGCTGCGTTAAAGTCGGCGATAACGCCATCACGAAGCGGACGGATTGTGCGGATGCCCGGGGGCTCCTTGCCTTCCATCTGGTGAGCTTCTTCTCCTACGGCAAGAAGCTTGTCTGTCTTATTGTCGATAGCCACTACTGATGGCTGATTGACTACTATCTTGTCTTTATGGATGATAATGGAATTGGCAGTGCCAAGGTCCATCGCAATTTCCTGTGTTAATGAAAATAGTCCCATATAAATATATTGTGTTGGGTGAATCCGTATTTGTCGTTTCGACTTGCAAAGTTACTTATTTTTTTTCAATTTTGATACATATGATATATAAAAATTTCTAAAAAAGTTATCACTTATCCAATTTTCTTTTAAGAATGTAGATATTTACATGGTTTTCACCCTTAAGTTGAGTTTCGAAACCTAGGTCATATATAGTTAAAATAAACAGGCGCAAATGATTATTTATCATCTGCGCCTGTTCTGTTATGTCAGGGGCCTACCCTCTGTTGCTTAGTTGAAGTAAGTGGTGAGAGCGTAGTCGATGTTCTCGATGAGATAGTCAAGGTCGCTATCATTAGAGTTCATTGCTTTTGCTTTGTCAGCAATAGCTTTAGCAGCCTCGAAGTAGTTGGTCTTCACGTCAAGACGAGCAGCGCGAGCTTCTTCGCTGTTGCCTTCGATGGTGTTCCACTTGTCAGCGCCGACACGATAAATCTTTTTGCCTGCATTCTTAAGGGTTTCAAAGTCTACGCCGTCCATAGCGACTGCTTTTCTGTAGTCGTTTACAGATTCGTCATCCTTATTCATACGGTCATAGACGAAACCACGAAGTCCATAAAGACCTGCATTGTCGGGGTTAGCAGCGATAAGTTCGCTCACTTTTGCTACAGCCTGGTCATATTTCCCATCAGAAACGAGGAAGTTAACGATATTGTTGATGAAAAGAGGTTCATCCATACCATATTTCTGATAGCCAGATTCCGCAATTTCCATGATTTTGTCCTTAGCAGTCTGTTCCATTGTGGAATCACGCTGAGCAGCTACCTGCCAGCATGCAATTTCATAGACGTATGCCTGCTTGTCGTCGTAGCCAACGCCACGAGCCTTGCGGAATGCATCTGCACTCTTGTAGATGTCATTGCCGGAATATGCAGCAAGACCTGCGTTGAAATAAGCAGTGCCGCGGTCAGCATCAGGAAGTTCGAGCTTTTCATCTTTCATGAATTCTTGCTCAGGCATGTCAGCATATATCATGAAGCTTTCATAAGCTTCGGGATAAACTTTCTGTCCGTTGAAGAAGTCCACACCAGCCTGGAAGTAATCGTTGGCATGTCCCTTGAGAGCGTTGACGATAGTCTTCGGAGTCTTTGTGTCTACTTTTCCTTTTTCATTTGGAATTGCAGCAAGTGGGAGAGCCTTAACATAGTTGTTGTAGCCATTGATCAGATTCTGACCCATCTTGAGTTTGTCGACAGAAGCAGGATTGATCATGCTGTTGGTAAGATCCTTGTCGAAAGCGTCGAATTCGATCTTGCCGGCGATAAAGTATGTCTGAGCATCGTTGGCTGTTTCGGGATTTTGCATTGCCTCGTTGATCAGGGCACGAGCCTCTTCGATCTTGTCAGGCTTGCCTGAAAGCTTTTTTGCAGCTTCCACATTAGCTTTCTGTGCGCTCATCGAGCCTATGGCTGCGAAGCAGAGCGCGAGTGTCATGAGCTTTTTCATTTTGGTTTGTTTTATAGATTATTAATTATTTTCGTTATCTCTTTCAGTTTCTTCAGTTTCAACTTGAATTTCTACATCTACGGCATTTTCAGCCTCTTCGGCCTCTATCTCCTTTTCAACCTCTTCTTCCGGGTCGGAATCTACGACACAGACGGAAGCGATGCGGTCGCCACGTTTTGTGAGGTCGATTAGCTTGACGCCCTGGGTGTTTCTTCCTTGCAGGCGAAGTGTGTCGACAGGCAGACGGAGTGTGATGCCGCTCTGGTTGATGATCATCAGGTCGTTGGCATCTGTCACTTTCTTGATGGCCACCATGTTGCCTGTCTTGTCGGTGACATTGAGTGTCTTGACTCCCTTTCCGCCGCGATGCATGCTTACAGGATAATCGTCAAGATTTGTTCGTTTGCCAAATCCGTTTTCCGACACTACGAGGATGCTATGCTCGTTGTCGTCAGTCTTTGCAGTCACCATGCCTACCACCTCATCTTCGTCGTTGCGGAGGGTCATTCCTCGTACGCCAGTTGAGACGCGACCCATCTCACGGAGTTCTGATTCGCTGAAGCGGGTAGCATAGCCGGCTTTGCTGGCGAGTATCACCTGTGTGTCGCCATCAGTAAGCTCTACCTGGAGCAGAGAGTCGTCTTCACGGATGATGATGGCGTTGACGCCATTTGCACGCGGACGGCTGTAGGCTTCAAGTGGTGTCTTCTTGACAACTCCATTGCGGGTTGCAAAGAGAAGGTTGTGGCTATTGACAAATTCTTCGTCATTTAGGTTCTTGATGCATATGAATGCGTTGACAGCATCATCGGCATCAATGTTGAGAAGGTTCTGTATTGCACGACCCTTCGAGTTCTTTGCGAACTCTGGAATTTCATACACTTTAAGCCAGTAACATCTTCCCTTGTTGGTGAAGAAGAGCATGTAGTTATGGTTTGTGGCCGGATATATGTGCTCGATGAAGTCCTGGTCGCGTGTGCTGCTTCCCTTGGCACCGACACCTCCGCGGTTTTGTGCGCGGAATTCAGTAAGAGGGGTGCGCTTGATGTATCCGAGATGTGAGATAGTGATGATCATCTCATCGTCTGGATAGAAATCTTCAGCATTGAGGTCGCTTGAATACATGCTTATCTTTGTGCGTCGTTCATCACCGAACTTGTCACGTATTTCAATCAGTTCCTCTTTCATGACGTTGCGGCAAACGGCATCATCGTTGAGAATCTGATTGTAGAATTCGATCTGCTTCATCAGTTCATCGTATTCAGCATGCAGTTTGTCTAGTTCCAGTCCGGTGAGCTGGCGGAGTCTCATTTCCACGATAGCCCGAGTCTGGATTTCGTCAAGTCCGAAGTTCTGGCTCAGTTTTTCGCGGGCCTCATCTGTGGTGCGCGAATTGCGTATTATCTTGATTACCTCGTCGATGTTGTCGCAGGCAATCATCAATCCTTTCAGTATGTGAGCACGTTCCTCAGCCTTGCGAAGAAGGAACTTGGTGCGTCGGATCACTACCTCGTGGCGGTGAGCGACGAAATATTCAAGTATCTCCTTAAGGTTGAGAGTGCGAGGGCGACCATTGACGAGAGCCACATTGTTTACGCTGAAGCTTGTCTGGAGCTGTGTGAGCTTGTAAAGCTTGTTAAGCACTACGCGCGCGTTAGCTTCGCGCTTGATGTCTATTGCAATATGAATCTTGCCGCGGGCTGATGTGTCGGTGATGTCGGAGATTCCTTCGATCTTCTTTTCTTCCACCATGTCGGCGATGCTCTTCACGAGATCGTTTTTGAGCACTCCATAGGGAATCTCGCTGACGATAATCTGGTCGTGGGTGCCGGTAGACTCAATCTCAGCCTTGGCACGCAGCACGATGCGTCCGCGTCCTGTCTCATAAGCGTCCC
Source organism: Bacteroidales bacterium GP3 (assembly GCA_001701075.1). GTDB lineage: Bacteria > Bacteroidota > Bacteroidia > Bacteroidales > Muribaculaceae > Lepagella. The sequence continues at coordinate 29,261 of DAAK01000192.1, forward strand.
TTACACCCTGCATGCCGAAAATCTCTCCTCCTGTCGGGAAGTCAGGGGCTGTGATGTATTTCATAAGACCCTCGATGTCAATGTCAGGATTGTCAATGAGTGCAAGCGATGCGTTGAGTGACTCTGTAAGGTTGTGGGGTGGCATGTTGGTGGCCATACCCACGGCAATGCCGGCAGCTCCGTTGACGAGAAGGTTAGGGATTCTCGTAGGAAGTACTGTCGGTTCCTTAGTGGTGTTGTCGAAGTTGGGCACAAAGTCAACGGTATCGGAGTCGAGGTCGCGTAGCATTTCCTCGCCCATGCGTGAGAGCTTTACCTCAGTATATCGCATTGCGGCAGGGGAGTCGCCGTCGATAGAACCGAAGTTTCCTTGTCCAAACACAAGAGGATATCGTAAAGACCATTCCTGTGCGAGACGCACCATGGTCATATATATCGAGGAGTCGCCGTGAGGGTGATAGTGACCCATCACGTCGCCTACGATACGTGCTGATTTCTTGGTGTCGCCCGAGAAATAGTTGCCTACTTCTCCCATGCCGTATAGTACACGGCGGTGAACGGGCTTGAATCCATCGCGGACATCAGGGAGTGCACGCGACACAATGACCGACATCGAATAGTCGATGTAGGCGCTTTTCATTTCCGATTCTATATTGACCGGAATAATCTTATCTTCGTCAATAGTCATTTTAGCCTAATCTTTTCAACTTACAAAATTAGCTAAAAAAACTCAGATATGCAAATATCGTTACAAAAAAAGGCGTTACCAACCGCGGTAACGCCTTATATTCCTTAAGGTATGCGCCAATAACCCTTAACTTACGCTTGCGAAAGCAGAATGTAAGGTTATTCGCATGGGTCTTTGTAGTCAAAATCGAGCCGTTCGGAATCGGGATCCTTCCTGCTGACTTCAATCACGCCTCCAAGTTTGCCGTCGGCATTTAGTTTCAGCAAGAGCTCAGCAAGATCATCTTCAAGGTATTTCTGGATGGCCCTTTTCAGTGGTCGGGCTCCGAAATTCTTGTCATAGCCCTTGTTTGCAATGAATTCCTTGGCTTCTTCAGAGAGATGCAGCTCATATCCAAGCTTCATGACTCGGCCATAGAAGTCAGCGAGTTCTACGTCGATGATCTTGAAGATTGCATCCTTGTCAAGCTGATCAAACATGACGATGTCGTCGATACGGTTGAGGAATTCGGGCGAGAAAGCACGGTTGAGTGCTTTGGAAATCACTCCCTGAGCCTGTTTCTTATCGTCGGCGGCAGTGTTGAAACCGACTCCTGTGGTGCCGAAATCCTTCAGTTGCCGGCTTCCGACATTGGAAGTCATGATGATGATTGTGTTCTTGAAGTCAATCTTCCTTCCGAGTGAATCTGTCAGTCTTCCTTCGTCCATTACCTGGAGAAGGAGGTTGAACACGTCAGGATGAGCCTTTTCAATCTCATCGAGCAAGACTACTGAATAGGGACGGCGGCGAACCTTCTCAGTAAGCTGTCCACCCTCTTCGTAGCCTACATATCCCGGAGGCGCACCGACAAGACGGCTGACGGTGAACTTCTCCATATATTCGCTCATGTCGACGCGGATGAGAGCATCTGTGCTGTCGAAGAGATATTCGGCGAGTTTCTTGGCGAGGTGAGTCTTGCCGACACCGGTAGGGCCGAGGAACATGAATACACCGATTGGTTTTTCAGGATCCTTCAATCCGATTCTGTTGCGCTGGATAGCCTTCACCACTTTCTTGATGGCTTCATCCTGACCGATTACAGTTCCTTGCAGAGTATTTCCCATCTCAAGAAGGCGGTTACCTTCTGTCTGGGCTATACGCTGGGTAGGCACTCCTGTCATCATCGCGACAACTTCTGCCACCTTCTCATCATCTACGGTCTGACGCTCCTTGTCGAGCTTTGCTTCCCATTTTCCTTTCACTTTTTCAAGCTCGGCTTTCAGAGAAGTCTCGCGGTCGCGCAGATCCTTTGCCTTTGCGAAATCCTGCTCGTTGGCTGCCTGGAGCTTCTGCTCCGTAGTGGTGGCAATCTCGTTTTCAAGTGCATCAATTTCCTCTGGCACGATGATGTTGCTGATGTGGACACGGCTGCCAGCCTCGTCGAGGGCATCAAGAGCCTTGTCGGGGAAATTGCGGTCGCTGACGTAGCGCTCTGTAAGCTCCACACAAGCTTTCAGAGCTTCGTCGGTATAGACCACATTGTGGTGGTCTTCATATTTCGACTTCACTTGATTGAGGATCTCAAGAGTCTCCTCAGGAGTGGTTGGCTCCACGATGACTTTCTGGAATCGGCGTTCCAGGGCTCCATCCTTCTCGATGTTCTTGCGGTATTCATCGAGAGTGGTGGCGCCAATGCACTGTATCTCACCTCGCGCAAGGGCCGGTTTCAGCATATTGGCAGCATCCATAGTGCCCGGTGCGCTACCAGCTCCTACGATTGTATGAATCTCATCTATAAAGAGGATTATGTCAGGATTCTTCTGGAGCTCATCGAGTACAGCCTTGATTCTTTCCTCAAACTGACCGCGATATTTGGTGCCGGCCACCATGCCTGCCATGTCGAGGCCAATTACGCGCTTGTTGAAGAGCACGCGGCTCACCTTGCGCTGGTTGATACGGAGCGCAAGACCTTCTACGATGGCGGATTTACCTACGCCCGGTTCGCCGATAAGCACAGGATTGTTCTTCTTACGCCGGGATAGTATCTGGGCAAGACGCTCGATTTCTGTCTCACGTCCCACTACCGGGTCGAGACGACCCTCAGCCGCGCTCTTTGTCATGTCGTAGCCAAATTTGTCAAGGGCAGGGGTGTCGGATTTCTCCTTCCCTTTTGAGCTGCTCTTCGACTTTGAGCTGCTTGGAGCTGTCGGTTCAAATTCATCTTCATCCTCCTCGTCGATATCCGGATCTTCCTCATTATCCTTCTGTCCGAAGGGGAACGGAGGAATCTGGCCGGGGCCTATAGACTGAATGGAGATATCGAAATTGAGATATTTTTCCTTAAATTCTCTCAAGAACTCACTGTCCATCGATCGCTGGTCGTGGATAAGGGCAAGGAGGATATGCTCGCCGCCGATGACCGACGCATGCATCTTGCGGGCCTCTGAAGTAGCAAGCTGCAGATGGCGCACAGCCGGAAGGCTGATGCGGTATTGCTGCTCAAAGAGGGTAGTGGACTCTCCGGAGTTCACTTGCTCAGTGATGTATTCCTCCACCTCCTGACGCATCTTGTCGATGGGGACGCGGAGCTGCTTCAGGATCTTAAGGGCATAACCATTCTCATCTCTCAGGGCTGCAAGCACGAAGTGCTCGCTTGTGATGATCTTTGATTCAAATTCCTGAGCGATGTTGTAGGCTTGCTCCAAGATGGGTCTGAATTGCTTTGAATAGTCGTTCTTCATTTATATATTGATGATTATACTTTTCTGTCATTATGTGTACAGGCTTGGAAGCCTGTAGCTCCATATATCAATAACAAATGGCGTGCCAAAAATGGTTAAGGCGGGTGTTGCGCTTGCAATCCCCGCCTTAATTATAGATGCATAAGATTGATTACATCATGCCTGGCATGCCACCTGCGGGCATCGGGGGCACGGGGTTGTCTTCTTTCTTGTCGGCGATGACACATTCAGTTGTGAGGAACATGCCGGCGATGCTGGCAGCATTCTCAAGAGCAACTCTGGTCACCTTTGCAGGGTCGATAACGCCTGTTGCAAAGAAGTTCTCATAGTTGTCGGTGCGGGCATTGTAGCCGAAGTCGCCGGTGCCTTCTTTCACTTTCTGAACGATTACAGCACCTTCGAGACCTGCATTTTCTACGATCTGGCGGAGAGGTTCCTCAATTGCACGGCGGATGATTGCGATACCTGTGGTCTCGTCGTTGTTCTCACCCTTAAGCTCGTCAAGAGCGGAGAGGCAACGGATGTAAGCCACACCACCTCCAGGAACGATACCTTCGGCGATGGCAGCGCGGGTAGCACTGAGAGCGTCGTCAACACGGTCTTTCTTCTCCTTCATTTCCACTTCAGATGGAGCACCGATGTAGAGAACAGCTACGCCGCCAGCGAGTTTTGCAAGACGTTCGTGGAGTTTCTCCTTGTCATATTCAGAAGTAGTGGTCTCGATCTGAGCCTTGATCTGAGCCACGCGGGCGTCGATAGCTTCCTTAGAGCCAGCGCCGTTCACGATAGTGGTGTTGTCTTTGTTGACAGTCACCTTCTCGGCAGTACCGAGGTCGTTGACAGTAGCCTGCTTGAGCTGCATGCCCTTCACTTCGCTGATGACATTGCCACCTGTCAGGATAGCGATATCCTCAAGCATTTCCTTACGGCGGTCGCCGAAGCCTGGAGCCTTCACTGCACAGATCTTAAGAGATCCACGGAGACGGTTTACGACGAGAGTTGCAAGAGCTTCATTGTCGACATCCTCAGCGATGATGAGGAGTGGACGACCGGTCTGAGCTACAGCCTCGAGGATAGGGAGCATCTCCTGAAGATTAGAGATTTTCTTGTCGTAGAGAAGAATGAACGGAGAATCCATCTCGCATTCCATCTTCTCGGAATTTGTCACGAAATAGGGGCTGATGTAGCCACGGTCGAACTGCATGCCTTCCACTACCTCAACAGTAGTCTCAGTACCCTTAGCCTCTTCAACTGTGATCACGCCTTCTTTCTTGACAGTCTTCATAGCCTCAGCGATGAGACGGCCGATTTCCTCGTCATTGTTGGCGGAGATGCGGGCTACATTCTCAATCTTAGCCATGTCGTCGTCAACTTCCTGGCTCATGCCCTTGATGCCTTCCACAACTTTGGAGACGGCTTTGTCAATGCCGCGCTTGAGGTCCATTGGATTGGCACCGGCAGCCACGTTCTTAAGTCCTTCTGTCACGATGGCCTGAGCGAGGACAGTAGCGGTAGTAGTACCGTCACCTGCCTGGTCACCGGTCTTTGAAGCCACTTCTTTCACAAGCTGAGCGCCCATGTTCTCGAAAGCGTTTTCAAGTTCGATTTCCTTAGCGACAGTCACACCATCCTTAGTGATGTGAGGAGCACCGAATTTCTTCTCGATGATGACGTTGCGTCCTTTAGGACCAAGTGTCACTTTGACGGC
>DAAK01000005.1 GCA_001701075.1 Bacteroidales bacterium GP3
AACTTGCACAGTATTATAGAATGCGGAGTAAAAAATAGTCGGGAAGACGATGAGTCGGGGAGTCGTTAAAGACCTTAAGGTCCTTAAAGTCCTTAAAGCCCTTAAAGACTGAAAACTGAAAACAAATATAATTAACATAATACAAACAATTAAACAAAAAGAGTATGAAACTAAACAAATTGCTCTACGGAGTAGCGGCCCTCGCGATGCTCGCGGCCTGCTCTGACAAGGACGTCGCCCCAGGAGGTGATGCTAACAACGGTAACAAGTTTACTGAAGGTATCAGCTATCTCGGAATAAGTATTGAACTTCCTGCAGAACCTATCACTCGTGCGCCCAGTACACCCGATGATGGTGATCAAGGAAATGATAACTTCGATGATGGCGTAGAATCAGAATATAATGTAGAAAATGCAGCAATCCTTTTATTTAAAGGCTACTCAGAAGATGATGCAAAATTTATCGGTGCTTATGTCATGGGTTCTGATGAGGCTACTGATGAGCCAAATGGTGATAATATCACCACAAGTTTCCAGAGAACAATCCAAGTGCTCAACAAACCAACATTTAACACTAAAGATGGCAAAACAGAACAGCTTTATGGTCTTGCACTTGTGAATTACAGGAAAGAACATTTTGACATCCCATCAGATATCGAAACAACAGGAACCTATGGAAATTTAACAGTTAAATCTGCATACAAAGTAACTGATGGAACTCTTTCCGCAACTCCAGTTGAAACAACAATCAAAAGAATCAAGGATGGTGAGGACAGTGCAACGACATTCTCAGAATTTCGTAATTTTATTACCAACTGCAAATTTGTAAATACAAGAACTGATAAGTCATTGAAATCTATATTCATGACCAATGCTCCGCTTAGTGATAAGAAAGGAACGACATCACAGCCAGAGGGGGCAAATATTGTGACATTGGCTACGTTGATTGCTGATTTTAAATCAACTGAACTTGATGCAATGCAGAACCCCGCAGGATGTATTTTCGTTGAGAGGGCGGTTGCTAAGGTTACGTGCAGCAGTTTCCCTAAAACTACTATTCTCAAGCACACTATCACCGATTTAAATTCTTCTAATTTGTCAAATGAAGATATTCAGTTGACTGTAGCAAATGTCTCTTGGTTGATTGATAATGTTGAAAAAAACAGCTATATCATTCGCAATGCGAAAACTGAACATCCTTGGTGGCAATACTATTCTGATAATTCAGCTGCTACTACTTCTAAAAACAGGTATAGATTTGTTGGAAATAATAACATGGCTGATCGAATAACAGATTTGGTAAATACGAATACGAATTATGATAGCAATACGGCCTTGCATGAAAAACTATATCGCACTTATTGGTGTGAAGATCCAAATTATGATTCAGAAAAAGGCTATTATGATTTGACAGTATCTACTTCGGATAATGCAGCAGATTTTGTTGGTTATAGTAATAACTTTGTCAGTGCCACTGTAAACACAAAAGAAGTTTTTGCATCACCAGCTCCACTTTATCCTCATGAAAACACATTTGATATCGCACATCAAAACTATCAGAACACTACACGAGTAGTATTTAAAGTACAATATTCAACAACTGCAAAAAAAGTGACTGTGGCTGAGAATGGAACTGTAACTGAAGGAGCAACTCTTACAGGATGTAATCTTTATGCAATAAGAGGTAAACTCAATACTTTCTATTTACAAAATGATGCACAAAAACTTTTGAAGAGAGCCGTTCTCTCAAATTTTGATTTGAAGGAATTGATAAATAAATATAAAAAATCAACTGTAACTGAAGATATTGACTTTGATGAGTCAAGTTTCGAATTTAGTTTTGGAAATCAATCAGGAGAGGATTCTGAGAATGCTATAGCTGATGGGGATTATATTATATCATCTTTACGATTCAAGACAAACTTTATTTCCTCCTATTTGGACAACACTAAGATGACAGAAATAAACGCTGCACTTGACAACATAAAGTTGGATGCAAATAAAACTTATCATATAGTTCCTTTTACAGACAACACTTGCTATTATGTAGTGTATATCCAACATTTTGGTGATACTTATTGTGGTTTGCCTGAAGGGTGGAAGGGTACTTCAACAGATGACGTTTATCATGCGAATGAGGATAGTGATAAATCAAATTCTATGTTGTATCTTGGACGCTATGGTATGGTTCGCAACAACTGGTATGATATAGCCGTTGGAAAAATAGGTTCGCTTGGCAAAGCTACAGTTCCAAGCGGGAATGTACCTACATCTGATGATAATAAAACAGAGGAATGGTTCCTTTCTGCTCGCATCCACGTGCTGTCATGGGCTAAGAGAACCCAAAAGGTTGACTTTTAATAGCAATCCTCACAAAATTTCAAAATTGAAAGTTAGATAACCGATAGAAGCGGAGGGGGTAAGTCAACGATTAACGATTAACGATCAACGATCCCGATTATGTTAAGGAATCTTTGGCTTCCTCCTTCGCTCCAAATCCCCTCTCTCAGGTCCTTAAAGACCTTAAAGTCCTTAAAGACCCTCGACTGAAAACTGACAACTGAAAACTGATAACTGAAATCTACCACTCATGAGAAAGCTTTTCTCAAATATCGCGATCTTTTCCATCCTATTACTTTCCGGGATGGCAGCCACTTCCTGCTCCTGGGTGGAGGAGGAACACGCCGACTGCCCCACAGGACTATTCATCCGTTTCGTTTACGACTACAATACTCAACGCGCCGACATGTTTAAAGACCACGTCGGTCATGTCCAGGTCTACATCTTCGATGAAGACGGCCGTCTCGCTGCCGAACGCAGCGTCAGCAACACCGACATCGACGCACCACTTGCCCGCTATGGCTACACGATGCATTTCTCTCCCGATGAACTCCCAGCCGGACATTCCTACCGCATACAGGCAGTTGCCATGCAACGCGACTGGAACGAGGCACTCGACACACAGGGTGCCAAATACCGCCATTCGGCTTCCCCAACAGAACATTCCGAGAGCCTTACTGTGTCTCTTGACCATGATAATACCACTATCGACGGCACTCAGCAATATGCCGTCAGCAATGAGGCTCCCCTCGATACCCTCTGGCACACCCTAAAGGTGATCACCCACGATCCTACCGACACTGCCATCGTCCCCGACATGGACCGCACCGCCAAACCCTATTCCATCTATCCTATCGAGGACCAGATGGTGAAGGTGGAGAAAGAAAAGGCTACCTATGCCACCGTCTCACTCATCCGCGATACGAAGCACCTCAACGTGACGCTCCGCCATGTCGATGACCCCGAGACGGTCTTCGCCAAAGACTATGAGGTGAAGATACTCGACAACAATGCTCATGTGGCCCACGACAACACCGTGCTGACTCACGATTCCCTCCGATATACCCCCTACGCCTCATGGACCTCGCGCCTTCTCGACAATAATCAGGTAGAGATAGAGGAAATACATACCGGCAATCCGGGGCAGTACCATGCTCCCGCATGGCAGTCTTCAGTCTTCAGTCTTCAGAATACTCGGGATTCAGAGGACGCTGACTCAGATGAGCCGAAAGTATTGCAGAGGACTGCCCACTACAACCTGATGTTTAATCGTCTGATGCTGGACGATCAGGACATCAAGAACAATGCCTCCCTTGAGATCCACAATAAGAATACCGGTGACCTTGTGGCCCGCGTCAACCTCCCCTACATGCTCTCAGTAGGACGTCAGGCCTACGACATATATAATTACGGACATCAGGAATACCTGGACCGCGAATACGACTACCACCTCGACTTCTTCCTGAAAGGAGGTACCTGGATAGCCGTCGAGATCCACGTGCTCTCCTGGAGTAAGCGGATACAGAATGTGGAATTATAAAGGCGCAGCCTTTATAATTCAAGATGTCAGATGTCAGAGATCAGATGTCAGA
>DAAK01000217.1:0-799 GCA_001701075.1 Bacteroidales bacterium GP3
GATCTCTCTTTTGAAGACCAGAAAAAAGCATTGGCTGCACATGTGACTGAAACCATGACAGCTTTGAAAAAAGCGGGTGTCACTCCAGAGTGGGTGCAGATCGGCAACGAGACCACTCCCGGCATGATGCTTCCTGTCGGGTCGGTCGATAATCCCTCGCAATTGACGCAACTCAATAATGCGGGTTATGATGCAGTGAAGGCTGTTTTGCCGGAAGTTAAGGTGATAGTGCATCTTGATGGAGGACACAACCAGTGGACCTACGACAGGATGTTTGACATCTTGGAAAGCAATGGGGGCAGATATGACATGATAGGAATGTCGCTCTATCCCTATTGGGCAGAAGAGATAGGGGAGTCTGGTGGTTGGCTTAAGATTGTGGAGGACTGTATCGCCAACATCAATCATCTTAAGGAGAAATATGGGAAACCTGTCATGATATGCGAGATAGGAATGCCTTATGACAAAGGTGAAGACTGCAAGAAACTTATTTCAAAGATGATGAAAACGGATGTAGAAGGAATATTTTATTGGGAACCGGAAGCTCCCAATGGCTACAATGATGGCTACAACCTTGGTTGCTTCGACAACGACGCACCCACAGTCGCCCTCGACCCCTTCAAAATGAAATAAGAGGAAAAATTAAAATCCCATGCCCAGAAGGACTTGACCTTCTGGGCATTACTTGATTGAAAAAAATTAACCTATGTATATAAATCGTCCTCACTGGGGCGATTTTTTGTATTATTTGCAGCCCATCTGAAAAAGATGGATTAACTTTGCAACCAAAACAAAGAAA
>DAAK01000217.1:879-2851 GCA_001701075.1 Bacteroidales bacterium GP3
AATCTCAATGCAGTTTTTATCGAACAGGGCATATTTCGCTTGCGAAAGCAGAACCGATGAATTTTTATGCAACTTCTAATCAATATTCGTAAAAATTAGTCATAAATTTGCGTTGAATCATAAAATTGATTAAATTTGCATTTTTAAAGGTAAAAATGATTATGAAGGTACTGAAATTCGGAGGTTCTTCCGTGGGTTCTCATGAAGGTCTCACGAATCTCAAAAAAATAGTTGAAGGGCAGGATTCCCCCTGCGTAGTAGTTGTCAGTGCACTTGGAGGTGTCACTGATTTGCTTCTTAATACGGCTCGTCAGGCTACTGCCGGAGATCCTGCATATAAAGATGGTTTAGATAAGCTTTATAGCCGTCATCACGACCTAATCCGGAGCATCATTACAGACCGTCCGGAAGAGCTGATAGAAGAAATTGACACTCTTCTTTCAGAAATTGCATCTATTTATCACGGTCTTTCTCTTATTAAGGATATCAGCGAGAAAACCCTTGCCTTGATCGTCAGCTATGGCGAACGTCTGAGCTCAAGAATCGTCGCAAGGCTCATACAAGGCTCGGAACTTCATGATTCTCGCGCTTTCATAAAGACAGAGAACAAGCACAACCGGATGATACTTGCTTCTGAGCTGACAAACAAGCTTGTGAAGGAGGAATTCGGAAATGAGGTGATGGGTATTCATATAGTGCCGGGTTTTATTTCAACAGATGCCAACTCGGGAGAAGTCACAAACCTTGGAAGAGGAGGAAGCGACTACACGGCTTCAATTATAGCTGCGGCTCTTGATGCTGAGGTGCTTGAAATATGGACTGATGTTGACGGATTTATGACTGCCGATCCTCGCGTCATCCCAACAGCCTATACCATCAGTTCGCTGACCTACTTAGAGGCTATGGAGCTTTCCAACTTCGGAGCCAAGGTGATCTATCCTCCAACAATCTATCCTGTCTGCGTAAAGAATATTCCTATTCTTGTAAAAAATACATTTCATCCGGATGCTGCCGGTTCGATAATACGCGATCACATCGATGATGACAGCAAGCCAATCAAGGGTATTTCAAGTATCAGCGGAACTTCATTGATCACTGTTACCGGACTGTCTATGGTCGGTGTAATCGGTGTCAACCGACGCATCTTTTCTGCGCTCGCAGACAATGGAATATCAGTATTCCTGGTTTCTCAGGCATCTTCCGAGAACTCTACATCCGTGGGTGTGAGGGATGCTGATGCTGCTGAAGCTGTCAGGGTGCTCGACCATGAGTTTGAGAAAGAAATTGCCACAGGAGCGATGAACCCTATGTTTGTGGAGTCAGGGCTTGCTACTGTTGCTATCGTAGGAGAGAACATGAAGCATACTCCCGGTATTGCCGGCAAGCTTTTCGGAACTCTGGGCAGAAGCGGTATAAGCGTCATCGCCTGTGCTCAGGGTGCAAGTGAGACTAATATATCGTTTGTGGTAGATGGCAAGTTCCTGCGCAAGTCGCTCAATGTGCTTCATGATTCATTCTTCCTTAGCGAGTATAAGGAATTAAACCTATTTATCTGTGGAATAGGGACAGTTGGTGGAATGCTCATAGAGCAGATAGCATCTCAGAAGGAAGAGTTGATGAAGACCCACCGTCTGAAGCTCAATGTTGTGGGTATTGCTTCAAGCCGAAAGGCTATTTTCTCTCGTGAAGGAATAGACTTGAAGCATTACAGGGAGCTTCTCGAGACCGAAGGAATAGCAAATAGTCCTTCGAGACTTCGCGATGAGGTGCTTGGCATGAACATATTCAATAGTGTATTTGTAGACTGCACGGCATCAAAAGAAATAGCCGACCTATATTTGACTTTCCTTCAACATAACATCAGTGTTGTGGCAGCCAATAAGGTAGCAGCTTCCAACACCTTTGAAATATATCGTAAGCTTAAGGATACAGCTCTTAGCAGGGGTGTCAAATTCCTGTATGAAACCAATGT
>DAAK01000158.1:0-5209 GCA_001701075.1 Bacteroidales bacterium GP3
GTAAAGAAAGAGGCTTTGCATATAGTGCGCGACACACGTACTATGGTGATCACATTGCTGATGCCTCTTGTATTGTTGTTGCTCTTCGGGTTCGCGATTTCCACGGAAGTTAACGATGTGATGGTGGTGGCAGTGGTAGACCAACACACTGACGAGACCCGCGACATCCTGCAGAGGTTGAGTGTCAATGAATACATAAAGTATAAAGGACTTGCTGCTCCGGAAGATGCCGACCGCTTGTTGCGTTCCGGAGAGGCTGACGCCGTGCTCTTTCTCAGGAATGAAGATGGGAAAGTCAAATCACAGATTGTAGTGGATGCATCAAACACAAATACAGCCCAGACGGCCACTGCCTATATACGCGGCATAATCAATGGCAATACAGTAAAGAGTCACATACTTACCAACACTCTCTACAATCCTCAGCTCAAAAGTGCATACAATTTCGTACCCGGAATACTTGGGATGATTTTCATTTTGATATGCGCAATCATTACGTCAGTATCCATAGTCAGGGAGAAAGAGACCGGAACTATGAGTCTGTTGCTCGTATCGCCGGTGAAACCTTATACGATCATCTTAGGAAAACTTGTGCCATATTTCCTCCTTTCCTGCATAATACTGGCGACTATGCTTATGATGGCCTATACCGTACTTGGATTGCCTGTTTCGGCCAGCATCATAAGTGTAGTCATGCTTTCCATGCTGTATATCATTCTCTCGCTGTCAATTGGGTTATTGGTATCGACTCTTGTCAATACTCAGCTCTCAGCCCTCATAGTGTCGGCTATGATGTTTATGCTTCCTGTAGTAATGCTGTCAGGAATGATATTTCCAATCGACAATATGCCAGTCGTATTGCAATGGTTTTCCAATATAATTCCTGCAAGATGGTACATAGAGGCTATGAGAAAGCTGATGGTTCAGCAGCTTGCAATAAGCTACGTATTAAAAGAAATTGTGATTCTTCTGTCGATGACTGTGGTATTGCTTATCTTGGCTGTCGGCAAGTTTAAATCTTCAACACGATGAAACTGAAGATATTGAAAGCACTTTTGGTGAAAGAGGTGAAACTTATGAAGCGCAATCCTCTGATTCCAAAGATTATTGTGGGAATGCCTATCATGGTAATGTTGGTGCTTCCTTTGGTGGCGAACCTTGACGTGAAGAATGTCGGCATTGCTGTTGTGGATAATGACCATAGTCAACTTTCACGCCGTATGATCGCAGATATAGATGCTTCAGAATTTTTGGCAGTCAAGTCTATCGCTGGGACCTATGGCGAAGCGATGAAAAGTATTGAAGATGGGGAGTCAGATGTAATACTTACTATTCCAAGCCATTATTCACGGGATATAGCTCAGGGGAACGTGAATATAGACATAGAGGCAAACGGAGTCAACGCTACAAAGGGTATGCTTGGTGCGCAATATGTGTCGCAATCAATCATGCAGACACTGATGCAATGGAGATCAGAAAATGGCATTACAGTGAGTGTGCCGGAGACAAGCGTGATCAATCTATATAATCCGACGCTCAACTTCCGCAACTATATGATACCGGCATTGATAGTGGTGCTTTTGATTATCATATGTGGTTTCCTACCCGCCTTGAATCTTGTGAGTGAGAAGGAGTCCGGCACTATTGAGGCGATGAATGTGACGCCTGTCAGCCGTTTTTCATTTGTGCTGTCGAAACTGATACCCTTCTGGATAGTAGGCCTAATAGTTGTGACAGTCGGTATGACAGTCGGTTGGTTGGTGTATGGGCTCATGCCTGTGGGAAATATAGGAGCTATCTATCTTGCCGCAATTCTGTTTAGTCTTGCATTGTCAGGACTTGGAGTCACTATTGCCAACAAATCGGCCACAATGCTTCAGAGCATCTTCGTGATGTTTGCTTTCATCATGATATTCCAGCTTATGAGCGGTCTTTTCACACCGATCCGTTCTATGCCGGAATGGGCACAGTATATCACATATGCTATTCCACCTCGCTATTTCATAGAGATCATGCGCTCCGTCTATCTGAAAGGAGCGGGGATCGCAGACCTTTGGATCCAATACGCTGCCATAACTGCGTTCGCCGTATTCTTCTCCTTCCTTGCAGCCATTACATATAGCAAACGCTCATAAAGACTAAAAATTGAAGGGCGGTTTCTCGACCGCCCCTCGTAATTAATTGAAATTTGCGTATCAATGAGTCTGAGTTTCTGAGAAATATTTGTCGCGAATGGGCTTGGTGACCTTGTTGCCTTTGAGGGTGATATCGTCTTCGAGGCGGATGTCTTGGGAAGAGGCACCGATCTTTACGGTGTATTTACCCGGGTCGATGTTCCAGCTGCGTGTGCCATTGTTGGTATAATAGCCGAACTGGTCGGGATATAATGTCACTTTGACATTCTTAGTCTCACCAGGATTCAATGATACCCTTGCAAAACCTTGAAGTTTTATCGGACGGATATTTTGACTTTCTTCTCCTGGCGATAGATATACCTGTGCTATCTCATCGCCCTTCACCTCTCCTGTATTTTTTACATCGAATGAAACTGTTATGCCCTCTGAAGCAGTGGAAGCGTCCTTATCGACCATTAGATTGTCATATACAAAGGTAGTATAACTCTTGCCATATCCAAACTCCCATGCTACGCGCGGATCTTTTTCTGCTGAATATAGATAGCAGAGTGGACCATATACTTCAGTATTGGGATAGCTGACAGAAAGTTTTCCGGATGGAGATACCTTTCCATAAAGAATATCAGCCAAAGCATTACCTCCTTCCTCGCCAGGATACCATGCTTGGATTACTGCAGCACACTTGTCGGCAAAGCCGGGGATCACCTGAGCACGGCCACCAAACAGTACAAGCACTACAGGTTTGCCAGTCGCGATAAGCTCTTTCACATATTCCTCTTGTCGGCCTGGAAGACTGAGACCCTGACGGTCGCGGTTTTCACCACAGAGCATGACATTCTCTCCCATGGCTGCCACTATCACGTCGGCTTCCTTCGCCATCTTAAGAGCTTCCTGCCAATCTGCCTTCTCTCCCGATTCAACCTTTCTGTGGAGAATGTCGTAGTCCCATGCACGCTCATCGCCTCCCTTGCCATACTTCGTCTCTATGGTATCTGTCCAGTCACAACCACGGGAATAGGAAATCTCCATCTTCTCAGGTTTGCGGGATTTCATACCCTCCAGCAGTTTTACGATATGAGGATTATCCACTTCATCCATCCGCATCTTCCAGAAATAGTTCATGCTCGGGAAAGAATAGTCTCCACACATTGCCCACATAGAATTGGCATTTGGGCCTGTGACAAACACCTTCTCGTTATCCTTAAGCGGAAGCACTCCATTATTCTCAAGCAGTACAACCGATTGTGATGCTATGTCATAGGCTGTCTGACGTTCCTCAGGAGTGTCAAGTTTGATATCTTCTTTGCTATAAAAATAGGCATCGTTGTCAAAAAGTCCGGCTTCCATCTTGTATTTCAATACATTCTTCACTGCTTTTTCGAAAGTCTCCTGACTTACAAGCCCCTTGTCGATAGCTTCCTGAAGATTTGCATAGCAAGTGCCGTTGCAGAAATCTACATCTGTACCCCCATTGATTGCCATAGCAGCTCTTTCGGTATTGTCTTTGCCGGGAAGTTGGTCGATTGCGGTATAGTCGCTGACTACCATTCCGTCAAAACCGATATAATCGCGTAGGATATCACGCAGAATCCAGTCGTTTGCAGCGCAATTTGTGCCTTTTACAGCATGATAACCAGGCATCACAGCTTTGCTGTCGGCTGTACGTATCATTGTCTCATGAGGCAGGAGGATTTCCTCCATAATTTCCTTTTCTTCAGCATTGCCGCCACCACCATATCCGAGGTAATGCTTGGAGCAGGCACCTACGCCTTTCTTAAGGTCGCCTTGCTGAATACCATTGACAAATGCCACTCCCATTACTGCCGATAGATAGTCGTCTTCGCCATATGATTCCTCAAGACGGTTGAAGGATGGATTACGGCAAACGTCGACCATCGGGGAAAGGGACAGGACTCCACCCATTTGGCGAAGTGCGTTGCCGGTTTGGCGTGTCTTCAGTTCTGCGAGTTCCGGATTGAAGGAACAAGCCTGTCCTATTTGCTGCGGATATATGGTGGAGCCAAGGGTATTGACACCGGAGAGCACCTCTTCATGGAAAAGTGCCGGGATTCCGTTAGGCGTATTGTGTATCAGCCAATCCTGCACTGCCGCAACTTTGTCGCGGAGTGTGTTTGGCTCCAAAGGTATTTGGCTTGCAAACTGGCAGAAATGCCCCATGCCATTAGGAATAAGGGAGGCGCATTTGGCAGGGTCGAGATTTCCCTCCTCATCGAAAAGCACATCCATCATGCAACTGCGTAGCTGCATGATGCGCTCCTCTTGCGACATTCGGTCGTATAGGTCATTTACTCGTGAATCGATATCACTTACTTTTTCATTGCAGCCGGTCAAAGCCGCCATAGTGCACAAAGCCATTGCAAATTTTTTCATTTGGTGGTATCTTTTATGATATTAGAAATAGCGGGTGAGTGAGATGGCTACGCGGTTGTCGCGTAGGGTGAGATTATCTTTGTAAATATCGGTAAGCCCAATCGCTGCCTCGAAGCAGATAGTAGCAAATTCGGTGTCTACTCCGAGTCCAATCTTCCAGGCGCAGTCGAATGGATGCATAAAACCATTCTTCCCAAATACGTCTGTGCTGATATCTCCCGCGAGCGATTTATTTTTGATCCGAACCTGTCCGGCAAATGAATAGCTGACTTCAGGACCTGTATAAAATCGCATTGGAAGAGTATCGAGCAGATAATATGAGTATCCTACTACAAGCGGAATGCGCACACCGAGCTTATAGAGCGATGGATCTTTCTCTGCTTCAAATCCAGTCTCATTAATGATTATAAGGTCTTTATAAGAATATGAATCATAGAAAAGTGATGCACCTGGCTCGATGTAGATGGCATCGTTAAACCAATGGGAATATACGGCACCGATTGTCCCACCATATCCGATGCGGAATAAATCAAGTTTTTCTCCATTTATCCGGCCTCCGAGTTTACTGGGGATATTGATATCGAAAGCAGCTTTGATGCCCCACGAATTGCTTCCAGATTGAGCATATGCTGAGAAAATGGAAAAAAGTAGTGCAATGATGACGATGGTTCTTTTCATGGCCA
>DAAK01000158.1:5331-27066 GCA_001701075.1 Bacteroidales bacterium GP3
GAAATGCACTTTTCGGAGTCAGTATTCCATGGAGCCGAGGAATCGATGGCGTTTGTAGGGCATTGCTCTACACAGACACCACATTTTTTACAAGCCTCTTGGTTTCCAACAGGATGCACCGGGACACCGCCATATTTTTTATATGGCCGATTCCCCTTGATATTCAGGGCTAGTATGGAATTTGAATCAAAGATTTCCTTTGACTTTCTTCCGAAGTCTAAAAGCTTAATGATATCTGAGGAATCAGGACGCGAAGTCCCAACTTTCGGGAATATGGAGTGTTGGGCGATAAAAGCGGCTGCGGAAATAACTGCGAACCCGTGAGCTGAAAGAATATCGATCAATTCAAGCAGTGCATCGTCATAATCCCTATTGCCATACACTACCATCGCAATTGCTTTTGCTCCATTTCCATTTATTTTATTCAGTTTTTCAGCAGCCATAGCCGGAATCCGGCCGCCATAGACTGGAGTCGCTACGATGACTAAATCTTGTGCCGTAAAATCTGGGAAAGAAATATTTGCCCTATCAGCAAGATTGATCACACCTGCAGTTGGCAGTCCAATTGCTGATGCCACTGTCTCCACACATTTACGCGAAGTGCCTGTAGCACTAAAGAATATTTCGTATAATTTTGTCATTGTCGTTTGATTGTCAAAATTGATTATTGCAAAATTACAAGTTTATTATCTATTTTTCAAATTTTTCAAACATAAAAATTTGAGGGGTCACAAAAAAAAGATGCGCCGGTTGACGCATCCTCCTTTTGTCATTATTCTCTACGCAAAACGCAAAAAGCGAATCGCAAAACTTTAGAAAGTGACTGCAAACTGGCATTGCAGACGGTTGGCATGAAGTCCATCACCGTTGAAATCTTTACGATGACCATAGTCATATTCAATTCCAGCTGACACAAACTTATTGATATTATAAATGATGTTGGCTGCTACATAGTCGCCATAGCGGTACTTGCTGTCAGAAACTGCCGCTCCATCCGGTAGCCAGTTTACAAGATGACTGTAAGTCAAGTTGCTGGATACTTTCGGAGAGAAGGAATAGCTGAGTCCTCCGGTCACGCCGAAAGTCTTCACAGTCTCCATCTTGCCGGGAGTTGCGGTTGCCACAGCATCAAGGCCAAGGCCACTGTCGTCCTGAAGGTAACTGCCGATGCCGCGTCCATATGCCGCATTGAAATTTGCACCGAGATTGCCTACCACTTTCGTCATACCCGACAGCTGCACACCTCCGCCGATTTCAGTCTTGTTCTCTGCATCTGCGTTATTGCGATACTGAATAGGACGGACGATGCCAGAGAGACGCACATGTGATCCTCCTTCATTCCACGCATATTGCAGATAGAGTGGCACTGCAGGTATACGTTGGTTGATCTTAGATGTAGTGTTTCCGGTAGTGATTGATGCTGTTGGCGCATCAATACCGATGGCACCAGAGAAATTCTTTGTGAAATTCTGCTCCCAATAAGCAGTGAACAAAGTCGTATAAGGATACCCGTTAGGACCTTCAAAGTCAATTGTCATAGGTTCTGCAGCTGCATCCGTGAAAAGGCTGTTGGTGTAACCTGCAGTCAAACCGCGATACTTGCCATAGAAGTGATAGCAATTAAGAGCATTGTTATTACCCATGAAATTTGCCTTGAAGAAGATACCAATCTGATTCTTACTTCCCGGCATTGCTACAAAGTTCATATATATTGAGGAAGTCTGCCATCCAAACTGGGTGCTTCCACCGTTGCCTGGTGTTGAAGGTGTCAAATTCGCAGGAGTGAACAGAGTAGCTGAAGGCATATTGTCGCCCCATGTGAACATTCCTTCTCCAAGGAATTGTCCGCCAATACCAAGATAAAACTCATTGTCCTTGCCTACGATTGCAAAACGTGGAAGGCCATTATCGTTAGGTGCCTTAGGAGCATTCTCCTTCAGGTGCTTCTCCACATGAGTAGGGTCAGCGTTTACATTGTGCATGACGGTAGTGACTCCCGTCTCCATATGTCGGTTGTCACGCTGCGCCGAAGCAGTTAAGGATATTGAGGATGCCATCACCAACCCGGCAGCTAATATAAATCGTGTTTTCATAATTAAATATTTAAGTTTCGCAAGCTCAACTTAAGGTTTATAGGGTTATAAGGTTAAGAGCTTAATTTATAATTGGTCATTGATCATTAATCATTGATCATTGTCTTACTCGTCTTGTGCGCTTACAGAGAATGCAAAACGCTTGCGCATCACAAATGTGATGACTGCATATGCAATCAATAGTATGAAGCTTACAAGGAATGCAAACGTGCCACCAGCCTGTACATGGAAGATGTCGCGAAGCAAACCGATCAGGAACGGTGAAACCACTATCGCCAGATAATTTGCTGTAAGCACAAACGACAGTGCCATGGTCGCTTTCTTTTCGTTGTTGACACATTGACTTGCCTTATCATAGATAATAGGCTGGCATATTCCATACCCAAGACCTACAAGGGCAGCCCCTATACTCATTGTCACAGAGTCAGCGCAGAATACGAAGAGTGCCTGTCCTACCAGCATCATTACTGCCGACCAGAAGAATGTATTTCCTTTCAAGATCTTGACAAAGAAAGGAAGGAAATATCCCGGCAAAAGGATGAAGAGAAAATAGATGGCTGTGATTGTGCCTGAGAGCGAAGCGCTCCAGTCTTTCTTCTCAATGAGGAACGGACAATAGTAAGAAATGGATATTGAGGCAAAAGTGATGAAGAAATATACTCCTATCAGTGCCCATATCTTGCTAATATAGAATCCGCCGACTACCTTACCACCAGAAGCTGAATTTGTTTGCGAAGCTTTCTGGCTGTCTTCAGGAATGGAGGCAGGCGCATTAGTGTATTTAGCAACATTCTTAAGCCAAACGGTAAGCAATAGCGGTATGACGCAGACAAGGTAGACCACGAACGGCGTATGCCAGTTGCCGTGGCTGAGCCAGCCCACTACAAAAGTAGCTATTACAAGAGCGGAATTGGAGATGCCACTCTGTATACCCATCTGCTGCATACGGTAGTTGCCCGTGAACGTATCGGCGATAAGACCAGTGGAGAACGGAATCAGAAGTCCGGCAGCACATCCAAGGAGGCAACTGATGATAATGAGCCACGCCATAGTGTTTGCAAACATATAGGCAAACGCACATGCTGTGAACAGAACCAACCCGCCGATGATTATCGACATCTTATGGCGTGTAAGCGAAAGCTTGCCCGACATTAACACGAAAGGTATGATGAGCAGGTTGGGGAGTGCAGTAAGGAGCTGCTTCTCAATCTGTGTGGTATCCGGAAATATTTTAGCCAATGTCCCGAGCATTGGAGTCACAGCCAAGCCGGGAAGGTTGACGATAAGCGAGATTGACATGATGGCGCAGTAGGTCATCCATGTCATAGGTGTTTTACCGGTCTTAATCATGGCATTAGTATAATAACGATAAATGATTAATGATCAATTATCAATTAATAATCATTATAATACGTGGAAATCAAAAATGGCACACGAGGCAGATTCACCTCGCATGCCGTATTTTAGATTACTTTGAAGTTGATGCGTCTGCTGGTGCTGAGGTAGAAGCCGGTGCTGATGATGCAACCGATGCCGCCTGAGATTTTGCGTAAGTTACAAATTCAGCAGCTTCAGGATTAGATGCATTTTCAGCAGCGAACTGTTCGGCAGCCTGCAGTTTGTTTTGTATAGCTTCCTGTGAATTATCCCAGTGGAATGGTACGAATGAGTTACCCATAGCGTTCCAAGATGGTTTACGGAACTTAAGGATGATAAACGGAAGGACTACAAATATGATCGTTCCGAGTATAAGGACCGTGAACCAAACCGTATTTGAACCCATCTGGATTTGCGACGGTGGGAAGAAGCTGAATACAAATGCAAGTGCGGATCCAAGGAATCCTACGCCGGCTATAAGCCACATCACGCCATTGCCCTTCTTACCAAGACGGTAGGGACGTGGGGCATCCTTCATAGAATAACGAAGCTTGATTGATGCTGCAAACATCAGCAAGTAGGCTATAAGATAGAGGATACATGTGAGCTGCGAAAGAATCTGATAGAAGCTCTGCACAGAAGGCATAAGCACCATGATGAATGCCAAGAAGGTGACTACAAGACCTTGGACGTAGAGGATGTTCTTCTGAACGCCGTTCTTGTTGGTCTTCTGGAAGAACTTAGGCAGATAACCAGCCTGACCGACTGCGAACACACCTTTTGAAGGACCTGCCACCCAAGTAAGCACACCTGCAAGCACACCGAATGCAAGAGCTATCGCAATGATAGGAGCAAACCATTTGATGTGAAGTACACTGAAATAGTTATCAAATCCTACAAGAAGACTCTGCACAAGATTGATGTCCTTTGCCGGTATGATCACTCCAAGTGAATATGTGCCAAGGATAAAGATTGCAACAGTGGCCAATGCACCGATAATCACGGCCTTAGGATAATTCACTGTAGGATTCTTAATTTCCCTTACATGAATGCCGCTCATCTCCATACCTGCATAGAAGAGGAAGATAGAGACTGCAAGAATAATATTGTTGAAGTTAGAGAAATCAGGGATGAAGCTTCCGTGCCAATCCATCTGGGATTTGCCACCAGTAGCAAGGTATACCACAGCGCAGATGACAAGAAGGATAACCGGGATGATGGTGCCGACAATACCACCGATCTTAGATACCTTTCCTACCCATCCCATACCTTTCAGTGAGATGAATGTCGCTATCCAGTAGATTGCGAGCACTACTATAATAGTATAATACTTATTAGCAGCCAGGTGAGCATCATAGATATGGTCCATGCCAATGAAGGCAAGTGACACTGCACCGAAAGTCAATACGGTAGGAAACCAGATTGTACTTTCAATCCATTGCAGCCATATGCCAAGGAAACCAACCTTATTGCCATAAGCTTCGCCTATCCATCTGAACATACCACCCTGTTGATATGGGAACATGGCTGCAAGTTCAGCAGCAACGAGAGATACAGGAATCAGGAATACAACTGCTGCTAAAATATAATAGAATGCGGAGCTTACGCCATATTCGGCCTCCGCTGGGAGTCCACGTAGCGATACTACCGCGACGATGTTCATAATGATCAAGGTAAATACCCCGATCTTTGCGGCCTTTTGGGCAGGCGCTTTTGTTTGTGCGGTTGAAGTAGCCATAATAATGAGATTTTAATAATTTGTGTAATTCATGGTTTAATCTGTAATGGTGACTTTGTCGCCATTGAAAATGCCGAGGCCGAGTTTCTGCATAAAGTATTTGATTGCGGCCTGCGCTTTTACTGAATTGCCTGCGTCATCAAGAGGCGGTGCAAAAGATGCGATGCCGAAGAGGCCGGGCATTACTCCCATAACTCCGCCGCCGACTCCTGTCTTGGCAGGTATGCCTGATGTGTATAGCCAGTCGCCTGTATGCTGATAGAAACCTACGCTTGCTATCATCGTTGTAATCTTTGGCGAGATTTCAGGATCAAACACTTGTTTCTTTGTGACTGGATTCAGACCTGCGTTAGCGATTGTAGAGCCCATCACAGCCAACTGCGAAGATGTGATGCCGAGTGAGCATTGGCGTGTATATAGGTCAAGACTCATGTCTACGTCATCATAAATCCTATTGTAATTCTTCAGCAACCAGGATATGGCGCGGTTGTTGAAATTGGTAGCTGTTTCGCTTTCGTAAAGCTCGTCGATAAGTTCGGGAGCAGAGCCGCAGAGTGCTGTGATATTTTCGGTGATAGCCTTCCACTTGTCTTCTGAGTCACCCTGAGGAGCTACCATAGAGCAGGCGGTAATCGCACCGGCATTTACAAGAGGAGTCGACGGATGGTCATTCTCAAGAAGAATAGCGAAAATAGAATTGAATGGAAGTCCTGTGGCATCGGCACCAATCTGTTTCAACACTCCAGCCGGAGTATGCTGAATCATGGCGAGAATTGCCGTAGGAACTTTTGATACAGACTCTATGCCAAACTTATATTCCGTATCGCCAAAATTGAAACAAGTTCCGTCGGTAAGCGTCACGCTTAGTCCAAACAAATTGGGATCTATATTTGCAAGATATGGAATATAGTGGGCGTTCAGTCCTCCCTTAATATCTTTTGAAGCCTCATACGCCTCTTGCGCAGCCTGCTTGATCTGGGATTTTGTGATTGTCTTTTCCATAGATAAATTAAGGTAAGAAAGCCTTTTTTAACGACTTATGTTTTGATAATTAATAAGGCGGCCGGGAGCCTTTGTAGATGCCGCCGGCCGCTGATTATTATTTTAGTTGATAATACAGCTTTCGCTTGTCTCTGGCTTCTGATATCTGTTTTTTGATATCTGGCCTCTTTACTTTCCTGTATGGTTGAATGTCTTTGCCTTGATAGGAATGTTCTTCTCCATTGCAATACGTGTCGTTGTCGGATACTCAAGCTGGTTAAGCTCGTTGACAGCGAACTGGATGTCGGAGAGAAGCTGGTCGGCCATATCGCGGCTGAAGCCTTGCTTGCAGAGCACACGCATCACTACCATATCCTCGATAGCCTTAGGCATTGCATATGCAGGTACCATCCAACCCTTCTGTGCAAGCTTATCCTGCAGGTCGTAGAGAGTCCATTTTGCTGTTGCCTGATATTCAGGTTTCATACGCCATACGAAGATCGGGTTAGGAAGCTCCTCATTTGCATAAGGAACGAACGGTTCCATAGCGGCTACCTGATCCTTGAGGTAACGGGCTACCATAAGTGAATTGTATTGTACGTTCTTGTAACCCTCGAATCCCAAACGGATGAACTGATAGTACTGACCAAGTATCTGAGCAGCAGGACGAGAATAGTTAAGACCTACTTGAGTTACTTCTGCACCAAGATAATCGACAGTGAATGCCATATCATCGGGGAGATACTTCTTGTCTTTCCATACTACCCAGCCGAGACCCGGATATACGAGACCAAACTTGTGGCCTGAAGTACTGATACTCAATACCCATTTCAGACGGAAGTCCCATTTCTTCTCTGGGAAGAGGAACGGAAGGATGAAGCCGCCGGAAGCAGCATCAATGTGGATACATACCTCATTGCCAGTCTCTGCATTGTATTTGTCGAGAGCAGCGTCGAGAGCTTCTACATCATCGTTAAGACCAGTCCATGTGACACCCTGGATAGGAACAACACAAATAGTGTTTTCATCGCAAAGCTTGATAGCTGCGTCTACGTCGAGAGTAGGATGCTCTACGCTAAGCGGAACAAGACGCATCTCAACGTCCCAGAAGTTACAGAATTTTTCCCATACTACCTGGTAGCCTGTTGACATCACAAGATTTGGTTTGTCGTAGGGCTTGCCAGCTTTCTTGCGGCGGTCTTTCCATCTCTTGAGAGCAGCAAGGGCACCAAGCATACAAGCTTCAGAAGAACCAATTGCAAGAGCACCTGCTTTCCACTTGTTTGTCTCAGGAGTGTTCCAAAGATTTGCCACGATGTTGATACACTTCTGGCACATCACAGCTACACGGGGATACTCAGTCTCATCAATGTAGTTGATATTGATAGCCTCATTCATCAGCTTAGTAGCATAATCATCCATGTAAGTTGTAACGAATGTGGCAAGATTCAGTCTGGGCTGAGTCTGGGCGAAAGTCTCGTCCTTCACCATTTCGTAGGCCACTTGAGGAATTGTTGGGCCGTCAGGAATTTTTTCTACTGGAGCCTGTTTCAACATTGCATTTGTTCCAAATGCTTCGCTTTTTGCATCGCCGAAGCGATAGGTCGGATCAATCATAGTAATTAAGATTTTTGATAATGAAACAATAAATTTGGGGAAATATATTAAACGCTCCAGTAGACATGATTCAGAAATCGCAATCAAATTGCCAAAATCACTTTCACATGAATAAAAGAGGATAATGTGTTTCTCTTTATACTCCTAAAACAAGTCGCTCTTGAGATAGTTTGTCGACTCAACTAAAAAATCCACCAAAACTGACTTTTTTAACATTTTTCCACGTTCTATAGCCAAAAATTTGCTCGTTACAATATTCTTTTGTATTTTTGCAATATAAAAACACTCTCGCCATGAGTGAAAATGAGAATGTAGGCATAGTAAAGAAAACTCTTAAAGTAATAGGGTGGACTCTCTTGACAATCGTAGTTGTCGGAATTGTCCTCTTATTTTGTGCCATCAAATTCTTGAGTTCCAAAGATCTGGCCCCTATAGTAGAAGATATAACCAACGAGTATATCGACGCTCACGTTACACTGGGGAAATTAAAATTGGGATTTCACCCACGATTTCCAATATTAGGAGTGGAGGTCGACGATCTTACAATAGTCTCACACGCTTTTGACTCGCTTCCCGGCGAGCAACGAGGATTGCTACCCTCTTATGCGGATTCGCTGCTTACTCTCGATCACTTGGATGGCTCTTTAGACATAAAACGCCTTCTCTTTTATAAAGAATTGTCGCTCCACGATGTGTCGCTGCGAGGACTCGGCATCAACATAGTGTTAGCCCACAACGGGAAAGCTAACTACGAAATAGTGAACATTCCTTCCGACACAGTGGAATCTCCCAAGGGAAAAATACCGGGATTCCGTATCAACAGATTCTCACTCGACAGGCCAAAAGAGATTCGCTTTTATAATGCTGCAGACTCCACTTCTGCCTCTGTGCTCCTTCTGACTGACGCTGCCGTGGAGGGGGATGAGCAACCAACATATCGACTTAAAATCAATGGCAATGTCACATCTCCAAAAGCAACCTTGCTGACCAATCTTGAGGAAATCAATTTCGGAGTCAATGGCAAAGTATATTGGAATCCTTCCGACCCGGGGCTGGTGGCTATGGACGAAATGGAACTAAGAGGAGCTTTCATTAAAGCCATCGTCTCAGGTGAGATTGATTTTAAGGAGAGTCCTGTCATAAACAAAGGCGTCGTAGAACTGAAACCATTGGCTATCACTGATATTATTTCTTTATTGCCTGATCCAATACGAAAAGAGCATGGTCTTTATGCCCCTGAGTTCGCGACAAATGCAGCAATAGGAGCCCATGTCGAGATATTGAAACCTATGAATCTTGCTACTGACACCATTCCGGAAGCACGTATCAGTATCACTATGTCGCCGGCATATCTGGATTATGGTAAAGCCCACTTGAAAGATTTAGCATTGGATATGGTGGTCAATACCAAGACAAACCTCCCCGACCAGACCACAATAGACCTTAGAAGATTTACAATCGCCGGTCCAGGAACGCAGATGGAATTGTCGGCATTTCTTTCCTCACTTACATCCGACCCTGCATTTGAAACCGACATACAAGGGAAAATTGATTTCAGAGACCTCCCTCCCATTATTCTTGAAAAGATTCCGGGGTATCTTGCCGGAGTGGTGGATGCCAATCTGAAAGCAAAGGGGAGCACTTCGATGCTCGCTCCTGAACATTTGCATCGATTGGTGGCTGATGGCACGATAGATGCAAAAGGAATATACTTCCTCTCTGCCGACACAAGCAAGATGGTGCAGATAGGGAATGCAAAGATTGACTTGGATTCAAAAAGAATTGTCAATAATCTTCCGCTTCCAAAGACTAAGATCGCAGTAGACACTGCCACAATCCTTGTGAGTGGAATAGACTTGGCATTAGGATCGATAAACTTGGATGCCTCCATAATTGACCCCCGCAAGTCAGATAACGCGCAATTAGACACCACACGGATGCTGCCAATATCGGGAGATTTAAAGGTTGGGCGATTCAATATCACCTCAATAACAGACAGTGCGGGAGCACACATACTCAACATCAGCGGGCGTGTAGGTGTGCATGGACTAAAGCAGGATGGCAAAATTCCTGAGATATTCGCCAACCTGAAGATTGGGAATGTGTCGGCCGGGTCGCTCACCGACCGAGTATTACTGTATGACACAAAGGTCAATGCCACGCTTTATAAACATCCAAAACCTTCCACGCAGACCAAAGCAGAAAAGACCAAACACAAGAAATCTACACCTAAAATAGAATATTCCTACATTTCGCCTTCATCCGTATATAAATATGTCTACTATAAGCGTAAGCATGGAAAGCATACAAAGCGAGTATATGGCGATGTAGGAGCAGATGATGAGGAAATGCTCGTCTGGAATCTTACTCCTCAGTTCAGCCGGTTTCTCAATGAATGGAAAGTTAGCGGCACTGTAAATTCTGCTAATTCCCGACTCCTTACCCCTCTTTTCCCTCTCCGAACTGATATATCGACGGTAGCCTTAAGATTTAACAACGACACAATCAATATCTCCAACATATCGCTGCAGGCCGGGAAGTCAGATATCACTATGTCGGGACTCATCTCCAACGTGCGCCGGGCAATGACGTCGAAGACCGATAATGACCTCAAGGGAAACTTCTCATTGCTGAGCGACACTATTGATATCAACGAACTTTCTGCTTCCGTATTCACCGGAGCCTCTTATGCTTCCGACCGCAGACATGGGAAAGGCAAGAAAATGGCTGCCAAAAGTGATGCTGCCTTGGAAGCCAATCTCGATTCATTATCAAAGAAGGGACCAGGCCGCTCTTCTCCAGTGCTTATTCCTGTCAATATAGATGCCAATCTGAAAATTGAGACTAATCATCTGCTCTATAGCGACCTGAATATGAGCGACATGGGAGCTGATGTCCTTGTCTACAATGGAGGCGTAAATCTGCATGACTTGAAAGCCTATTCAGATGCCGGCAATCTTTCGCTATCTGCCATTTATTCGGCACCGAAAGCGACAAACATGCAATTTGGATTCGGCCTTGATGTTAAGGATTTCAATATTGCAAAGTTTGTAAGGCTTGTGCCTGCAATTGACTCCATCACCCCGCTGATGCACGATTTTTCCGGGATGATAGGGGCTAATATTGCCGCTACCTGCAGTCTTGACTCAGGTATGAATATAGCCCTTCCCTCTCTCAATGCCGCCATAAAGATACAAGGCGACAATCTCGCCTTTATCGATCCGGAGAAATACCGCACACTTGGCAAATGGTTAGGATTTAAAGACAAGGCTGACAACACAATACATAATCTAAGCGTGGAGATGACTGTAGCAGACGGCCTCATGCGTGTATATCCTTTTGCCTTCAATATCGATAGATACCGTCTTGGAGTGTATGGCTACAATGACATTGACATGAATTTCAACTATCACTTAGCAGTGTTGAAATCGCCTATTCCGTTTAAATTTGGAGTGACCATAAAGGGAGATCCGAAGAAATATAAGGTTAGGTTTGGAGGAGCGAAATTCAATGAAAACACAGCCATTGAGAGTGTGAATATTGTGAATGACGCGCGTATCAATTTGGTAGACCAAATTGAGAGTTTCTTCAAGAGAGGTATTCGCAATTCACGCTTCGCGAAGCTTCAGATAGCCCGACCTGAAGGATTTGACTCAGACATGGACCTCGGATTGAGTGCTGCCGACTCCCTACAGCTTATAAAAGAAGGAATCTTGCAAGATCCCAACGAATCCCCGGCTGATGCCAGCTCTAAGAAAAAGGGAAAAGAAAAGAAGAAGAAAAAGCATAAGCGCTTCCTCTTCTTCTAAGGGTTGTTTGGTTGTTTGGTTGTTTGGTTGTTGAGTTGTAAGTTATCAGTTATCCGTTGTCAGTTATCAGCTTTAAATCTTACAACTTATAACTTAAAACTTACAGCTTGGATTAGCTGATAAATAGGAGTTCGCGATATTTCGGGAGAGGCCACATATCGTTGTCGACTACTTCTTCGAGTTTATCGATCGGACGACGGATTGCGAAGAGAGATTCGGCTATGTCATAGTAAGCCTTAGCCTTCTCATATTCATTCTCTATCTTATTGGCAGCCTTGCGGGCATCTACCATTGCCGACACGCGATCCTGAATCTCCTCTACGAGACGAGTTACCTTCTCAAGGAGCTTGATTTCAGTCTTCGCCATCTCCTTGTAGTTGTCGGGATAGATATCCTTGATCTGGGTGATAAGGCCGAGTAGCTTACCCTTATATTCAAGAGCGGCAGGGATGATATGGTTGATAGCCATTCTGCCCAGCACTCGAGCTTCGATCTGGACTTTCTTTGTATATGTCTCCCATTTCACCTCGCTTCGGGCCTCGAGTTCTGCCTTGGTATATACGCCGGTGCGAGTAAACATCTCTACGGAAGAAGGGGTCAGGAATTCCTTAATCATTTCCGGCACACTCACTTCAGTGTCAAGTCCACGGCGTTTAGCCTCCTCTTTCCATTCTTCTGTGTAGCCGTTTCCATCGAAGCAAACTGTATCAATGATTTCAGCGATCATAGGCTTCAGCAGATACATGACTGCCACTGTCAATGACTTTCCATCGGCAAGCTCCTTATCCAGGTCGGCCTTGAAAGTGAGCAACTGATCAGCAACAGCGGCGTTGAGAGTGGTCATAGCTCCTGCGCAATTAGCGCTTGAGCCTACTGCACGGAATTCGAAGCGATTGCCAGTGAATGCAAACGGAGAAGTACGGTTGCGGTCGGTATTATCGACGAAAATCTCAGGAATTTCTATAAGGCCAACGGAAGCACCTGTCTTGCCTGCGATTTCGATTGGAGTATCAGAAGGCACTTCAAGAAGCTTGCGGAGCACCTCTGTCATAGTCTTTCCAAGGAAAGAAGAGATGATAGCTGGAGGAGCCTCGTTGGCGCCAAGACGATGAGCGTTGGTTGCAGTAGCGATAGAAGCTTTTAGCAAAGCATTATGTTTCTGGACAGCTACGAGGACATTGACAAAGAATGTCACAAACTGGAGGTTGCCCATTGGATCTTTGCCAGGAGCGAGAAGAAGCGTGCCGGTGTCAGTTCCGAGCGACCAGTTGTTGTGTTTGCCGCTACCATTGATGCCTGCGAAGGGTTTTTCGTGAAGAAGGAGCACAAACTTATGTTTGCGGGCGATGTCGTTCATCAGATTCATGATCATCTGATTCTGGTCGTTGGAGAGGTTGGTCTCTCCATAGATAGGAGCAAGCTCAAACTGGTTGGGAGCCACCTCATTGTGGCGTGTCTTCAAAGGAATGCCAAGACGATATCCAGCAATTTCAATGTCGCGCATGAAAGCTGCCACTCGAGATGGGATTGCACCGAAATAGTGGTCATCGAGCTGCTGGTTTTTTGAAGATTCATGGCCCATGAGTGTGCGGCCCGTCAGCATCAGATCAGGGCGTGCAGCGAAGAAGTCTTCGTCGACAAGGAAATATTCCTGTTCCCAACCGAGATATGAGTAAACTTTCTTCACATTGGGGTCGAAGAGCTGGCAGATAGGAGTTGCAGCGTCACATACTGCTTTAAGTGCTCGCTTGAGTGGGGTCTTATAGTCGAGAGCTTCGCCCGTGTAAGAGATAAATACTGTAGGGATGCAAAGGGTGTCGCCTTGGATGAAGACGGGTGAAGTCGGGTCCCAAGCAGTGTATCCGCGTGCTTCGAATGTAGCGCGGATACCGCCGTTAGGAAAAGAGGAAGCGTCTGGCTCCTGCTGAAAGAGTGATTTTCCGTTGAATTCCTCGATCATACCACCCTTGCCGTCGTATTCCATGAAGGAGTCGTGCTTTTCAGCGGTGCCTTCGGTCAGAGGCTGAAACCAGTGAGTAATGTGGGTTACACCATGCTCCATTGCCCACACCTTCATTCCTTCGGCCACCTGATCAGCGATGTCGCGGTCGAGAGCCTTATCTCCTTCGATGCATGCTACGAGAGCATCATAAGTAGATGGCCTAAGATATTTACGCATCTTGTCGCGGTTGAAGACGAGTTCGCCGAAGTATTCTGAGGGGCGGCTGACGGGAGTTTCTACGTCGAGTGCCTTTTTCTTGAAGGCATCCTGAACAACGTCAAATCTAAGTTTGCTCATAACTTAAGTATTTTGATAGTTTTTACCTGTTTTGTCAAATTATTTTCTCAATATCCCCCAAAAGATAAAGGGGCTAATTTCCCTAATGGGAAACCAGCCTCTTTTATATCTTAGCTTGCCTGCATCAAATGATCATCACCGGACTGGTGCGGTGAGAAAACACAGACAAGCGAACCTGAACGTTGTTCAAGTTCTGCTGCTGGTTTTGCTGCTGGGCAATATTTGAGTGTAATCTTGTCATAATTTTTCTGAATTGCGTTGCAAAATTACTGAATACTTTTCGTATTTGCAAATTTTTCTTAAAATATTTTTTAAAAACGCTCTTTTTTAATACACCTTGGGGTTTGAATGACAATAATTAAACAATTTAGGCAAAATTAAAGCCGAAGCTTAAATAGCCTCGGCTTTTCATATACATCTTGTCAGTATCAATCGAGTGTTTGAACTCCACCACCATTGACCATCAAAGTCTGGCCTGAAATCCAAGGAGACATCGGAGAGGCGAAGAAGAGGACAGCCTGAGCAATGTCTGACACTTCGCCAAGGCGATGGATGGGTGTGTGGGCGAGCATTCGGGATTCTATTTCGGGAGTCATTACGCCTGCCAAAGCTGCAGTGCGGGTTGCGCCTGGTCCGACACAGTTGATACGGATCCCCATCGGTCCGAAGTCATGTGCCAAGTTTGCCGACATGTGGTTGAGTGCAGCCTTTGTGGATGCATAGATGGCAATACCAGGGCTATGGTTGATGCTGCTCATCGAGGAGATGTTGACGATGCTTCCGTAGCCAGCTTTCTCCATGTGGGGAGTGGTAAGCTGACAGAGACGCCACGGAGCGAATACATTCATATTGTAGATTTTCTCTACGTATGCGCGGTCGATTTTGAAGGGGCTTTCAGTGCCTCCGCCACCACCTCCGGCGTTGTTGACGAGGATATTAATTTTGCCGTATGTCTTGAGGGTGAAATCGACGAGATTTACGAGGTCATCGTCGACGAGGACGTTGCAGGGGCAAGCCACTGCTTCGCCTCCAGCTTCCTTAATTGTGGAGACAATGTTTTCAGCTTTTGATAATGTACGGTTGCTGACTACAACTTTTGCGCCAGCAGCAGCTAAGATCTCGGCGCATCCGGCTCCGATTCCGTCGCCTGCACCTGTGACTATCGCCACCAGTCCGGTCAAATCAAGTAATTCCTGAGGTTTCATAGTTTTAATTTCGGTTTTTTACTTTTTCAACGCGCTTTATGCAAATCTTGTTCAGTCTCATTTCTTGAGAGGATCAAGCCAATAATGGGCTTCCTTCCAATCTGGATCCGGTTCCATCACGAAATCAAACTGGAAAGGATAGTTTTTGGAGGATATTACTGATTGCAGAAAATCGTTGGCTTCTTCGGGATTGTTGACATACCACATGATTTGGGTTTGTCCGTCGCCTGTAACACGTCCTAAAAACAGCGCATTGGGATGGTCTTCATCTACAGAAAGATTCTTGCAAAGGAAATCTGAGAAATCTTGCATCTTAATTGTATCTTCCTTATCGGGCATATCATCGCCAACAGTATTGACATAGTCTAAAATCAACGAAAGATACCATCGGAAAGGTTCTTTTGGCGACAATTCCATGATTGCTTCATTAAAGACGCACACGTATGGTTTTCCATCCAGACGCACATTAGCTGCCACCAGCCTTTCCTCCGGTATATGCACTTCACAGTGACCGAAAGCCTTCACTTTCGGCTCCTCCCCTTTCTTCACCTTTCCCTTAAAAAAATCAAATATTCCCATAATTTTCAACAATCTCATCTGTGATAAAATGTAAACCTAATGCCAATCCAACAAAGGCTATCTTTAGTTAGATTCTCAATATGTATGTATATTATTACAAGCTAAAATAGCCCCCTGTCTTTTTAGACCCCCGGTATTCAATAATGTTGAGTTCCATTAGATGTTTCAACACTCTCATTACGGTTCTAATACTCTTGTCGAATTCATTAGCCAAAGCAACCGCACTGATACACGGAGAAGTAATGATACAGTTATAAATCAATTTTTCAGTATCATTTATCGTGCCATTTATCGTGCCATTTAGCTTGGGCTGGTACTTAGGCTCTACATAAACTCTATTTTGTCTACTTAGGCTCACTACTTAGGCTCAAATAAAATGCGAGCGCCTTATCACTCAATCTATATCGCTGATTTGGAGCATTTGGAGAATCGGGATATTCAAGCCACAGCGCCTCATCTTCAATTGCTTTACGAAGATATTTAGACCTTTGTGCTTCTCATGTAGACGTATCAATTTCTCCAATGGCATAACGGATGTCACACTGTCAAACCGCTGATATGGTCTTCCGTCATACATAAAAGGCGCAGACGGATTATTCCCCATCGACTCAAATATAATCAGTTTTTTATCTGAATCAGGAAGTTTGATGTAACGAGGTTGGATTTCTACAGAAGGTTCGAAGCGGCGAAGTGCCTCGCCAATCATTCTCGTAGTCTTGTCGCCTATTTCTTGTCCGACAATCTTACCAGAATTTTTGACACCAAAGACTACAATACCACCATTGCCATTGAGCATACCGCACAATGTTTCCATACCTCGGTCAAGTTGACCTGTAGTCTCCTTAAACTCTACATCAACTCCTTCATGGTTTTCAGCCAAGCGCTGTATATAGGCTAAATCAATATCCATAAATCCAGTGATTTTACGAATGCAAAGATACTAAATTTAATTGATATGTAGCCTATTTTAGAAGAATAAGATTGGAAATAACATGAACTGTACTTCTACAAAATCGTGGTCTTTTGTCTCTTTTTTGATGCTATAGTTGCTATACTCAAGATATTTTACTATCTTTGCGAATAGAAACCACGATTTCGAAAACCGAGGTTTCTATTACAATCAGATTGCTCATGAAATTTTACGATAGAAAAGTACGCTTTCTCAGGTTGACGTCTTAAAGGGTTGCTACATAGAGATTCGTGGTCTCGATATGGAAAAAATGTAATTTAATTTTGGATTATATCCAATGAAGGATCTACATAGATTATTTTCTGGTTGCAAAGCGTGACTTCTGCGAAATCATTATCTTTTGTGAAGTTTTTCCATTTGATATACAATGACATCCTCTATCGGCCGCGAGCACCAGCGAGAGAATCTCTGATCCTTTGCTTCCTTACCATAATTTGACGACCATAGCTATGAAAAGGAAATCACTTAGCGAGCCCTTTGCTCCTCTGCGCGAGATTTTTCAACCAAGTTACAATAAATTTAATGATTACACAACTCTCTTATCAAAATTTCCGATTTGAAATGGTCGGCCATGTTACTTTTCGTAGCCGATTACTTTAAACCAGATTTTTTGCGGATGCTCTCCCATTACGAACTTGGTGACGTTGCAGAGCCAGACTGTCCTTGTGAACTCCGGGTAGTCGCAGACATTGTATGTGCCACCCATCTCATATTCTTTTATTTTGTCGAGGCAGATGTAGGCTGGGTCTTGAGGATCAGAGGTCCTGATATTCAGCTTCAGATATGAATGCCCGTCTGAGAGATACTCAAGAAGCTTGTCAACGCCGCATACCATCTGCTGGTTGGCTTCGTAAGCCTTCGGCCAGTTCTTGATATCGGAATACCAGTCACGACCCTTCTTCTTGAAGCCAAGATTGAAGTCGTCTCCTACAAATTCGGTTCAATCATCGAAATAACCTAACTTATTTTATCCTGATTTTTAATATATTTACTGAATAAGCAGGCACGTCGAAGAGCACTTCATTAGTATTTCCAGCCTTGATGCTTCCAGAGACTGGATATATATTTCGAGGATTAGCGATCGTATTCTCATCTTTACCTTTAGCGGAAGACAACCTGATGAGCTGCAGAGCATCATCCTTGCTCGCGTCTACTGCACAATTTGACAGACGCACTATGCCATCTGCATATCCATCGCCAACGTTAACAACTTTCACATACATTATCTTTGCTTCATCATCGATAGTAGTTGAAGCATAGACACCATCATAAGCACTCCCCGTCTGGGTCTTGCACGAGAGATCAAGCTTGCCATCGATATAGCAACATACGCTATCGCCATCCACATCAACCTGCAGGTCATACCAACGCCCTGTCTCTACACTAAAACGAGTGCCTTTGCATAATGGCACGCGGTTGCCATCGACAGATTGCTCCACGTTGTTGAGAGTGTTCGACCATCCTCCAACGTTAAACCACGAATAGTTGTCAGGATCTTTATATCCAAACATAGCCATAAAACCTTCTGTGCCCGATAATTTCCGTGCCTGCGCCTTGAATGTGTATTTATTAGAATCAATCTTAGCAGGGCATACGATCATCGCCGGCTGTTGAACCCCCGTCTGGACTATTTCCGAATCCTGCACATTCCAGTTGCCGCTAACTTTGTCCCAATTGTCATAAGAGCTTAAGCTCACTTCTTTTCCGTCTACAATAAGCTGAGGATTGCGATAAGCTGATTGTGTGCCCCAAGTGGCAAACCCTACATGGGGCAAAAGGGGTTTTGCCTCTTCTGCCGGCTGAGGCTTTGCAAGATCAAAAGTCCAATCAGTCTTGACTACTTGCTTACCTATATTATTGGCAAACAATTGTTGAACATAGTAGGAAGGTGTGCCCATGACTTCCGATGAGTTGAAGCGGATCATGTCCGGCCGCCAACGTGCATCGTTTTCATTCACAAATATTGGAGCGTAAGAATTCATCACGACCACATCTGAATTGTTTTCCATACCCATCATATAGACAGCTTCTCCCAATGCGGCATTTAGATTGCCAATATCGCCGAAATTGCTCGTCACCGCATACTCGCCTACGTAAACCTTATGCTTGGAGCGATCATAATCGTCATACTTATTAAATCTATCTGCAAACCATTTAGGATTGCGGTAGTAGTGCTCATCGACCATATCTACGGGATAATCGTTGCGCCATGATGGATAGTCAGTGGCCCATGACTCAACATTTCCAATGCATTTCACATTAGGATATCTCTCCTTGATAGCATTGTAGAATTGTATGTAACGCTCCGGATAATGGTCGCTCTGATCGGAATTATCATCCATATTAAAGTTGTAGTTTTCATTTCCGATCTCAATATATTCCAAATTGAATGGTTCGGGATGACCATTGTCAGCACGCATCTTGCCGTACTTGGTAGAGACATCTCCATTGGCATATTCAAGAGCATCGAGGCATTCTTCGATCCATTCTCCAATCTGGTCGTAGGGTGTACAACCGCCATGCCAAATGCCGACATTAACTACAAACAATGGTTTTGCCCCCAAATCTTCGGCCAATTGCAGATACTCATGAAATCCAATGCCGTCGCTCGTGCGGTAGCCCCAATTGATATTCTTATGACCTTCCCTCTGTTCGATAGGTCCAATGGTGCGTTTCCATCTGAAAGCGTTGTCTGGACTCTCCTGTCCTTCAACAAAACATCCGCCCGGGAAACGCATGAAAGTCGGGTTCATATCTGCAAGCATCTGTGCCAAGTCTGGACGCATGCCATTCTCTCGATTCTTGAATGTAGGAGGGAAGAGACTGACTACGTCAAGCTGAAACCGTCCGGGCTTGTCGGCAGCAAGAGTAAATTCAGCCTTTGGGTCGTCGGCAGTAGCAGTGATGGTAGCTGTATATTTCTTCCAATCCTTGGAGAGGGAAACCTTTATTTCAGACTGTCCGAGATTTTGTCCATCCTTAGACTGAAGACGGGCTGTGACAATTCCACTGTATTTCTTATCGCTCTTTGCCCAAAAGGATAGTTTATAGGAAGTCCCTTTCACGGCGTTGATACCCCAGAACCCTTCATTTCGCACACCATCGCCTGGACGAGACACAATGACATCCAAAGCATTGTGCTGCACATCATTGAGCAGATTATTCTGAACTAAAGCTATCTGAGCATCGCCAACGCCGTGCCAATTGCAAGGTGTCGTATCATCTTCAAACGAACGGTTGCGTATCAATTCGGCATACAAGCCACCATCAGCTGCATGATTGATATCTTCGTAGAAAATGCCATAATGAGTAGGACTGACCATAGGACCTCTCTCAGCAGCATCTATGTCGATCACTACTTGTGCATTCAAGGTAAAGGGGGAAGCTAACAGCAAGCCCGCAAGGAATTGATTTATTTTCATAATAGATTTAAGGAATAAGATAAGTAGCTCACAAAGGTAGTAAAAAAAATGAAACACAACAAAAATATCTTGTATTTTCTAATAATCACTACTTTGAACCCTCGTATGCGTAAAGCAGAATTGGGCGCTTTGAGTTTTGGGTTAAGGTTTTGATTGACTCAAAGGTTTCATCTCCGACCGTGAAGCAACCTTGGGAGAAGGGTTCACATGGAGTGACAGTCTTCTTGGAGGTCAATAGGCCTGGATGAATCACAATTCCTCGTCTGTGTGCATTTGAGTTTGAAGAATCAAGTCCATGTACCTCAATGCATGGAACATTGTTAAAATTAGGAATATTCAAAGTCCTCAATCTGCCTGTCTTGTATCTTCCTAAAGAGGATTCCCAACTTTCCGGGACATTACTGAAAGAAGGCTTGGAGAACAATCCTTTTTTGCCTATTCCATGCGCCACTCTTCCAGTCTCCTTTATACTATTTTGATTCAAATCATAAATATAAAGCCGTTCATTACCGGAATATTCACTGAAATCCACCAAGAGGCAAACATCGGGATTGAGTCCATTGCTTTTGCAATAAGTCTGCAGTCTCTGACACTCTTCCTTCGAGATATGCGACTTATTATCGCTTTTCTCTTTTACAGGCACTGATTCATTTCCGTCTTCCAAATTATTGGATTGACCACACGCTCCCAGTGAGAGGAAACCTACAAACAGATATTTAAGAATGCTTCTCATGCTTTAACGAATAATATAGGTTGCACTGTCATAACATTCCGCTCGATAGTACTATTACGAAATATCTTAGCGATGTATGAATTCTCATTTTTAATGTACGAACCCGGCAGGCGTTGTCGCCCTATCCACAATCAGTGTAGCAGCCTTTATATATTTTGTTTGTACAGTTTTGCTCTCTTGAAAGAGAATGTCTCCTTGGTTATAGCCAAACGCAAAGTTAAGGCTAAATAGAAGTATTATCAATAATCTAATTCTCATGTTCTATCAACTTTACAATATCGTTTATTATTAGATACCGAATAATCGGAAAAGTAAACGATGAAACAGCAAAAAATCATGGTGACATCGTTTCTTTTTTAGTTGGGATTCAGAATTTCACTTTCGTTGAAAAGTCTCTCGCAGAGGAGCAGATGGCTCGCAATGTTCGTTTTAATTAAAGCTAATTTTTTAATTCTGGTAAGGCAGCAAATTGCGCTGAGGCTCGCCCGCTTCGCTCCGCATTGCCTATTGGCTGTTGTCGGGTATTGGTTGGGCGGTAGATATCCAATGACATGCTCTATCGGCCGCGAGCGCCAGCGAGAGAATCTCTGATCCTTTGCTTCCTTACCATAATTTGACGACCATAGCTATGAAAAGGAAATCACTTAGCGAGCCCTTTGCTCCTCTGCTCGAGATTTTTCAACCAAATTACAGAAGAACCTGATTATTTTACAATTTGAAGAAAGGGGATAAATATATTTCTGACTGAAGTTCTTCTTTGTTCCAAAGTTACATAAAATTTTATGATTACACAACTCTCTTATCAAAATTTCCGATTTGAAATAGTCGGCCATGTTACTTTTCGTAGCCGATTACTTTGAACCAGATTTTCTGTGGGTGCTCGCCCATTACGAACTTGGTGACGTTGCAGAG
>DAAK01000112.1:0-6247 GCA_001701075.1 Bacteroidales bacterium GP3
ATAAATGTTTATTGTTCTCTCTATAAAATAAATGCAGAATCCAGAGAGGTTTCCGCATTGCAAAGTTACAAAATTTTATTCAATCTCACATCATAATGAATCCAAGAAAAATGAGATTGACGTACTTTTTTCAAACTTTGCCTATAAAATAGAAATTTGGGTAAAAATGTACGTTTCTTGTTCTACTCTCTTTCAAATTCAGTTTCTTCCAATCCTACTGTACCACACTGTTCATAAGGGAACAAATCCTCTAATTTTCGTAATTGCCATGCAATTTTCCACAAAGCTTCATTAAAAGTGAATGTTGGATTGGGAGAATCAGTAGGGAAAAGATTATCATGGATTAGTGCATAGATGATGTTATGAATGTCATTAATTTCTGACCGATTTTTATAGAATCTTTCATTGTATGCTTCTTGTTCATCCCAAAATGCACACAGCTCTTCATATGTTTCCACATAGCCTTTAGGATAGACTTGAGGTTCTGACCTCTTTTTTCGTTCTTTCTCAATATCCTCTCTCCATTCATTGAGTTCAATAGGGAAATTATGAATGGTCTTGAAGAGATCCAAGAGTGGTGGATTCATCATCTTAAGATAATCTAATTTTTCTTGTGACTTCGCTTGCTGACACATGTTGTCGCCTATTTTGCGAAGACAATCTCCTATTTCGAATAGGTTGCGTCTTATTGGATTTTCCATATTAATTTATAAAACTATGCTTTCCCCGTTACGTTCGATAGCTTCAGCTCCAACGTGAGCAGTAGTAAAATCTATGTACCAATTGAGATCCTTCTCATTGGTAAGCACACCAAGGATCGCTTTGCAATCGGGGTGAGGTAACACAAAACTAATTATAAATGGATAGTACCATTCGTCACTTCGTAAATTATATAATGATGTGGTATAGTTTCTATCCATTCTTAATTTACGATTTTGATTTAGGTACATTACCGTTGATTTAAACGTGCGTGAAGAATGAACATCACACAACTTTTGTTTTGTTAATTTCAAAAATAGTTCTGTTCCGATGGCTTCTTCTGCATGGGTACAGATAGTATCAATGCAATTATCGTAGATTACATCGTCGTTCAAACAATAATCGTCTGTGTCGTTAATCATATCTGTTAGTAGAAACTAATTCATCATTGTGCAATGAAAATCCAATTGCTTTTTACAATTAGTGCATATAGTCAGATTTCCAGCCGTACCACACATGTTTTCCCAAGTTATTGACGGAGAATGAAAGTTGATTACCACAAGAGTTTGGTTGCCACATATTATGCAACGGTCATTGGAAAATTTGACTTCATCTGGATTTTGGAGTATGCTTAATGCCACATGATCCCATGGATATTGATGTGTATAAGCAGCATTATGAATTAGTATATCCTCATCTTTCCACGACTTGACATTACAAGCTAAAGATTCTATCCTATCTATGGCATTATCATCAAGCTTTGTTTCTGTCCTTTCAATCTTGCACTCATCCAATAAGGATTGCTCAGAAGGCGTATAGTAACTCCTTCTGCATCCAACAAGAAGCAAGACAACAAGTAATGATATTAGACAAATGCATTTTTTCATAATCAGAAAAATTTGTGATAGAGATTGTTCAGCTTCTCCATATTTGGCATATCTCCAAATCTGGAATAAAGTCTTTTGATAGTATCCTTGAAGATTGGATCATCAGGAAGCTTGTCATATGCAATATCCGTCAATCCCTCTATGTATGCCGCCCATTCAGGATAGTTTCTGTAATCTTCTTCAAGCTGATCATATCCACCAATTTCTATCGGATTATGCCTTAATAGTTGGTCAACCATGGGATAATTGCCATCTTCTATTGCAAGATGCATCAGGTCATAGAAAACTGTCATATCAGGAATATATGATAGAATCTGGCTGAGAAAATTTTCGAATTCCGCATTGAATGCATCTTTTGCGTTATCGTTCTTCAAGGCGCGTCTATAGTGGCTTAGTATGTTTCTCCACACTTGGTCGTGATCCTGAATCGTTCCAAAGAAAGAATTCAAGCAAAGGTCAACAGCTTCAAAATAAGTTTCAGGGGAAAGGTCTGCTTCCTCATCACTGAGTAATCCCCATAGCAGATTGAAATCATCGTAACCATCATTTGGCTCATCTAATCCTCCCCACATTCCTTTCTCATTCCGATTGACCCTATCAATCAATCCTCTATAGTAATTCTCATCCATATTCCATTTTCTCTTTCTACGAACATTTCATATTAATAATAAAGATCATAGAGTGCTCTCAATTTTTCCAATTCTGAATTATCTCCAAATGCCAAATATAAGTTTCTTACGGTTTCCTTGAATATTTGATCATCAGAAAGCTTATCATAATGAACATCTGAAAGGCATTCAATATAAGCTGCCCATTCAGGATCATTTTCATAGATTTCTTCAATTTGTCCCCAACTCTCTACTTCAGTTGGAGTCATCCAAAGAAGTGTACAAGCGGCTTCAAGATTTTTTGATTCAATGGCAAGATGCATGAGCTCATAGAATAATTCCATTGTAGGGATTAGTCTATCAACACATTTAAGAAACTTTACAAACACTGTGTTGAATGGTTCTATTTCCTTCGGCATTTGTAAAATCTCCTTATATCGGTTGGTTATATGTTCCCAAACCGGAAGCGAATCTTGTCTTACACCGTAAAATGTAGCCAAGCAAACAGAAAGAGAACTGAAATAAGTCTCGTAGGACACATTCAGTTCCTCATCATTCATGATATCCCAGAGCTTGGTAAAGTAGTCAAAACCATCACCAATTGGGTCTCGCATATCATTCTCATTATAAAGAATTTCCTGATATTTGGTCTCTGCTATTTTGATTTGTTCAATCAAGTCACGATAGTATTTATCATCCATAATTATTTAAGTTTTTTATTAGATACCGATTTTTTGAAAAAGTAAACGATGCAACAGCAAAAAAATCACGGTTGCATCATTTCTTTGCCAATGATTTTCAATGTATCCAAAGATCTTCGTTTACTTCTTTTTAAGATATGCAAAGACTGGTATTGAATCTCTTTGAGTATCATATTCCATCACAGTGAATTCATTAATATTACCTTTCATAAAATTTGGAGCGTCTGCCCCTACTTTTCTGATTTTTGATTTCATTTTAAGATGGATTGTGTCTGTAGATTCTGACATGATGACAAAAATAGTTTCTGTCTTGTCTCCACCAAACGTGCGAATGAGTGTCAAGATGGAGTCGCTTTCCAATTGGTAGGTATAGATCTCTTTTTCTACCATGCCGTTATCAGGTCTTATTCCATCAACAGTTCCATCAGAATTGAAAACCACATCTCCGAAAATTTGTGGTTGCGGATATGATAATCCTAACTCATATTCTCCCGTTATTGGAGAATCAACAGGTTTGCTCTTTGAACACGCTGCTGTCAATAAAGCAACCATAGGAATTAATGCAATAAGTTTTTTCATAAAAATGATTTATTAAGGAGTTATTTCGATTTGTTGAGTTGCGGTATTGGGTTCAGATAGAAACATTTCTTAAATCCATCAGGTGCATCATCTATCTCCCATGGTCTTGGGTATAGTGTGGCGCATCCAAAATGAAGGTGAGAAGGTGTGTGTTTTGCATTTCCTGAATTTCCAACTGTTCCTATTTTACCTCCAAGAGCCAAAGGGTGAGTTGTGACCTCATTCATATGTGCGTAGTAATGAAGTCTCCAGCCTGGAGCAAGAGTTACAACAGCATTTCCGCCTTTCCCTGGCATATGTCCGGCAAAAAGTACCAATTCAAGAGGGTAAGCAGTCTGAATGGGAGTTCCCTTCTTCTTGAATATATCAACACCTTTATGCGAAATTGAAGTACCCCATGGATAGTACCAATAAGATTGTGGATGATAATCGGAAGTTGTTGCGCCAATTACCGGATTTCTAAAAGGAAGAAACGACATCAGAAATCCTATTGGTATTATTAACGCAATCGTCAATATCAATTTCTTTTTCTTTTTCATCATTCATTTGCATTAATATCTTCAATGTTTTTTATTAGATACCAATTTTTTGAAAAAGTAAACGATGCAACAGCAAAAAATCACGGTTGCATCATTTTTCTAAACGAATTAGGTCTTCTTGTTATGTCTTTTATTTATAAGACATCAATATGGAGATTTAAGAAAGTCATTGAGAAGTTCAATCAAAAGCTCTCTATCCATTGATTTGTATGAGTTTATTTGACTGTTAAAGTCGCTATCATTATCAAGAGATTCTAATCTTATAACTGTGTTTGTATTCATATTGAAAGTCAAGTTATCGACGAATTCCTTCCAGAATCCTTTTTTTTCAACTGGAAGTTGAGAGTTATATTGATTTACCAGTTTATTGTACGCATCTCTTGCTTGAACAAATAACTGATCTTGATGTAACACTTTACTGATCGCGGCAATAGATTTCAGTTTAGATAAATGCATGCTTAATTGCATGGAAGGTTCGGTTCTGGAATGTTGTACGGGTATTCTCATGATTTCCTATTCATTATTTAATTAACCTTGTCTCTCATCCTCTGTTGAAACTTTTGCTGTTAGACATAAAAAAGGTGTGAGGAATGTATCTTGTCTTATCCCATTATCAGGTCTTGGCGTACCTTTCCACGGATAAAACAATAGCCCCACACCGATAATGCTAAATAAACTGTCATTCACGACAGCATATAAGCTACCGATGCAGGTGCTATTGCCAACCTTACCTTCGTGGAAATTCAAACCGCCAAGTTCGATAATGGAAGATAAAATTTCAATAACACCTTTTGTAAGAAAGTTGATCCACTACGCCAACTCTATGGCACATCTGTGAATCGAATGCAAAGTTATAAAAAAATGTCATTGGTGGGGCTTTTTCATCGTTAAAAAATTCAAGATATGCTCTACAACATATTTTTCACAGTCTTCCATTGTCACAATATGAGTAGTATCCGTCATAAGGAGTCACTATGATATGATCCAGCAGACCTATGTTATGAAAAATACGGCTAAAGCCGCCACCAGTAAAAGAGAATGTTATTATGAGGAAATGTACTTAACAAAGAGAATAGACTAAGAGGATCATGTAGTGGATTGGGTACGTAGGGTTAGACGGCCATCTGCAGAAAGAGATGCGATGGAAGCGGCGAGGTCGTTCATTTGATGGAATTCGGTATAGCCTGCTGATGAGCGGCGATTAAGATTATCAGGCCAAGGAGATAGAAGG
Organism: Bacteroidales bacterium GP3; assembly: GCA_001701075.1. Taxonomy (GTDB): domain Bacteria; phylum Bacteroidota; class Bacteroidia; order Bacteroidales; family Muribaculaceae; genus Lepagella. The sequence continues at coordinate 5,245 of DAAK01000112.1, forward strand.
AGCAATCTACCAGCTGCACATAGATCAAAATACTCTCCCTGTGGTTTGAAACGCTCATTGAAAGCCAAATCCCGCAAGACTATGACACGACTTCCGCTTTCTATTGCCTCGCGTATAATATATTTTTCGACTTTGTGTATAGCTGGAGAAATGGGAATAGCTCCTTTTGAAATTTCTTCAAGACACTTTCTAGTATATTGATCAAATTCCTGTTGGCTCCAATAACGGTGTATTCTTATCGGGAGCAAATATATTTCTTTAAGGATGAAGATATTGCCATAGGCGGCATATTCATGATTATTTATGCAGATATGTAAATGTCGCTTGAAAAGATCTGGATATTTCTGTCGAAGCAAATAACGACGTGGATTATCCTCTATGTATTTGATTGCACGATCGAGCTGAATAAAATCAAATATTATTCTGTCATCAAAAGGTTTGAATAGCGTAGTGAAAGATGACAATCCTGCAAGATTTGTGTAGGCTCGCGAGCATGCTACAGAAAAGGGAGCAAGATATTTTCCTATAGGTTTTTCTAATTGAGATATCACCTGCAATACAAAATGAATATGATCAGGCATTATCACATAGCGCTTAATTATCAGGGCAGGAGTCTTCTCTTGAATCCGTAGCAGTTCTGTTTTGACACATTCTCCGAGTTCAGTATTATCGGGAATAATCATATCATTTTTGCGAAGTATCCCCTCACTTAGCATATTAATGACAGACAAGTGGGGAGTGTCGGGATAAGCAGTAATAGTGATGAAGTAGAATCCGGGCGCACGATAATCGTGAAAGCCGGCTCGAGGGGCTTTCAGCTTTTTATTTTTACTATGATTAGGATGCTGATCGGAAGTCTTCATGATAATGGGTGATTATTATTTGGGGCGGCTAAAGCCGCTACCAGTAAAAGAGAGACTCTTTTATTGCTGATTTCTATCTTACAGGTTTCGGCTTTAGCCGAAAAATAAAGGAAAAGCCGAAGCAGTTGGAGCTTCGGCTT
>DAAK01000112.1:6401-17821 GCA_001701075.1 Bacteroidales bacterium GP3
CCAAATTTTTCAGCAACTTTTTTCAAAAACAAATAATTTTTTTGAGGAATTTTATTTGATTCCATTTTTTTACAATTACTTTCTGAGGAAATAATGGGATGTATGCATTTTTTTATTAACTTTGCAATCGAATCAAAAATCTATACATACCCCTCGGATATGAACTACACTATTATTGACTTCATCTCGCTCCTCGGTGCTGTCTGCCTGTTCCTCTATGGCATGAAGGTGATGAGCGAAGGCCTACAGAAAGTAGCAGGCGACCGCCTCCGTAACATCCTCGGCATCATGACCAAAAACCGAGTCATGGGTGTCCTGACAGGTATCCTCATCACAGCATTGATCCAGAGCTCCAGTGCATCAACGGTAATGGTGGTCAGCTTTGTAAATGCCGGTCTTATGTCGCTCGCACAGTCAATGGCTGTAATCTTCGGCGCTAATGTCGGCACTACAGTGACAACCTGGATCATCTCGGCATTCTCATTTGAAGTCAACATATCCGACTATAGCATATTGCTCCTCGCCATAGGAGTTCCGATGCTCTTCATGAAAAAAAGCACCTACAAGTCGTTGGGTGAATTCATAATCGGTTTCGTATTCCTTTTCATGGGTCTCGACCTCATCAGCCAGTATGTGCCTGACTTGAAAGGGAATCCAGAAATGCTACAGTTCCTCTCTAAATACACATCTTCAGGAGTTGGATCGGTGCTTATCTTTTTCTTCATAGGCATCATCCTCACAATGGTGGTGCAGAGTTCAGCGGCAACCTTCGCAATCACCCTTATCATGTGCTCGCAAGGCTGGATATCCTTCACTCTTGGATGCGCCATCATCCTTGGTGGCAATATCGGTACGACAATTACCCCGATCCTCGCAGCTCTCAGCGGTAATCTCGCAGCAAGACGAACAGCAATGGGTCACGTGCTCTTCAATGTGCTTGGATCTGTCATCGTACTCTGCATATTCCATCCATTCATGAATTTAGTGGCAGACATTTCAGCATGGTGCACCGGCATCAATCCACTTGATATTGATGCAGCCCAGGATGCAGCAATGTCCGACTCCACACTGCTCGACCCCGCCGGAGGCTTGACCTCCAAGGCACAGGCTGCCGTCGCTTTCGGTCTTGCCATGTTCCCGACAGTCTTCAATGCCTGCAACCTACTTGTCATGATATGGTTCACTAAGCAGTATGTGCAGATCGTATGCTGGATAATGCCAGCCAAGCATAAGGATGAGGAAGAGGAGTTCTCTCTCAAATATATCAACCATGGTCTCCTACAGGCTTCAGAACTCAATATCACCCAAGCCCAGAAGGAAATCGACGTGTATGGCGAGCGAGTGGGTCGCATGCTTGGTATGGCAGAGGAAATCGTACATCTGAAATCAGACGATTCTAAATATTCTGAAGTGTACTCACGCATTGAGAAATACGAAGACATCTCCGACAAGATGGAAATTGAAATCGGCAACTATCTGAACAAGGTTTCGGAAGGACGCCTCTCTCCCAATGGTAAGATGCGTATTGCGGGTATGCTCCGTATCATCAGCGAGATAGAGTCAATCGCCGATTGCTGCTTTAATGTGGCAAAGACCACCCAACGAAAGCTTCAGAACAGCGTGAAATTCCCTGAGAACATTGATAAGGAAATTGACCACATGTTCAGTCTCGTCGACAAGGCTATGGAGAATATGCTCCAGATTCTTAAGGAAATGGAAAGCCCCGATGAATCTAAGATCATCAAGGCCTACAACATAGAGCGAGAGATCAACAACTACCGCAACCAGCTCCGCGACACCAACATCGCCAACATCAACGACCACCAATATGACTTCCAAGATGGTATCTTCTTCATGGATCTCATCGGGGAGGCAGAGAAAATGGGCGACCAGATAATCAACGTTGTAGAAGGCGTGAAGCATCAGTTCCGCGATGACTTAGCTTAACTCTTGACTCTTAACTCTTAATAATAAGTGGAAGCAGAAAGATATTGTGTGATAATGTGTGGAGGGGCTGGAACGCGGTTCTGGCCCTTCAGTCGTGAGTCAAGACCCAAGCAGTTTATCGACTTCTTCGGGACTGGACAGACTCTATTGCAAATGACTGTAGAGCGAGTGCGCAGGCTCGTCCCGGAGGAAAACATGATTATCCTCACCAACGAGCGATATGCCGACACTGTCCGCGAACAGCTTCCAGGCATATCATCCGAACATATCCTTCTTGAACCGGCACGACGCGACACAGCCCCGGCTGTGCTTTGGGCTGCACACCATATAGCAGCACGCGATCCTGAAGCCTCTTTTGTCACCCTTCCTGCCGATCATGTAATCCTTAAGGAGATAGCCTTTCAAGAAGCCCTGCACAAAGGTTTCGAGTTTATAGAAAAAGCAGAGCGTCTATTGGCTCTTGGAGTGCCGGCAAAAGGACCTAACACTTCATATTCTTATATCCAGAAAGGGGATAACTTAGATTGGAATTCCTCAATCTTCCATATAAAGACCATAGCAGAGAAGCCGAGTCGTGAGATGGCCGAGATATTTGTAAAGTCGGGAGAATTCCTTTGGAATGCCGGGATATATATAGGGAAGGCGAAAACTGTCATCGACGCGTTCAACCGCGATGTGCCGGATATGGCATCCCTTTTTGATGTGCCTGCCGACTGTTATTGTGGAGAGAAAGAAGTGGACTTTATTTCAGATATATATCCAAAGACGTCTTCTCTTCCTGTGGAATACGCTATTATGGATAGGGCCGGGAACTCCTATGTGTTGGAGACAAATCTCGGATGGAGCGACCTCAGCACTTGGAATGCCCTGCACTCTATATCGCCAAAGAATAAAGATGGGAATGTCACTCAAAACTGTCGGGCTCTGCTCTACGATAGCAAAAACTGCATAGTTGCGGCGGAGGGGGACAAGGTCATGGTGGTATCGGGGCTGGAAAACTATATAGTTGCCGACACGCCAAGTGCCCTTCTCATATGCCCTATCGAAGCCGAGCAGCGCATCCGCAACATCGTCAACGACATACGCCAACGCTATGGCACCGACCTTACCTGATCATTAAGTAGCTTTATCGTGGCTTCGACAAAGTCACTTCTAATGGTGATTTAAGATGAGTGTAAAAGTCTGATAGATACTGGATCCATGCATCCATGCCTTTGACTCCTCCTTTGCTCCATCCGGCGCCCCAATAATATGTATAGTCAGAGGCGGGTGGAATAGTGGAGAATGTCTGTACTTGGCCTAAAGCGTCAGCAATCTCTTTTTCAAATGGCACATATTTTATGCTGTCGGGTGTCTGTGGATTAACTATTCCGATGAAAATTGCGCCATTGTTGTTTGTCGGATTGTCAGTCAAGTCCACATATGCGAGATGCCGTTGGTCCTGGTCAATTGCATAAGCATGTTTATTCTGCTTGTGAACTACAATCCCTGTCGTGATAGGACGGGAATGAGTCAGTCCATCATATCTTACAGTAGTTCGGTTGAGCCAGTCTCCTCGGTCAAGACTGATAATCCTGGTCTCTACTACGTCATGGTCATCACCAATATTTTCAGGATAACAAGTGATTTTGGCTGTCACTCTCAGTGGACCATTGTCAAGGATATCACATTTCTGGTAAGCAATCGGGTAGCAAATGCTATCCCCAACCATTAGGGCGTTCATCCCAGCTCCTAAGGTGGGACCGACGGTGTAGACATCCATTCCTGAGCCGAAATCCTGATGATAAGACATTCCATAATGGGCATGGTCGTCATATCTTTGTTTTAAAGTTGGGTAATCTACCGACTTAGTCCAAATGTCATATCCACTTACTTTGCCACCTCCGGCCCGATATGATGGTCCGTAAAGGCGATAACCACCACGATCGTTTTCCCAGGCATAGTCATCTTGCATTTCATGGCGGATTTGCCCGACGCAAATCGTGTCTGATTCAATTGTCTCTTCCTCCAGCACAATATTGACACTATACTCCGTGGTAAGATTGGCAGGGAAATTCCCATATACGAGAAGATTTCCATCATATGTGAATTGCGACGGGACGGTCTTGCCAGCTGAATCGGTAACTTTTACATTCTTTCCTTGGAGTCCTAAGATCTCAGACCCTGATATTTCTACCACTTCACCTATCAGCTCTTTCGACGACGAATTAGTGATCTTCAACGAAAATGAAGGTGTTGTGGCGGTTATGGTGCTCCAAAAGGGTGCAAAAAGAATGAGAATAAAAATCTTAGCAAATTTCATAGATAAGTAGCTGATGAAAATTAATGCAAATTTACTATAAATCTATTGGATTTTCAAATATTATTTCGATTTTGATTCCATTTTATGGAGCGCAGTTTAATATCGCGAAGTTGGATTCAGACAGATAAAACCATTAAATGGGTTCAAGTGTTTTATTGGTGAAACAACTTAAATTAAAATATTTATATTATGAACTACACAGAAGAAATCCAATCCGCACCTTATGTATTGGTAGAGTTTTATGCCACTTGGTGCCCTCATTGCAGGAAAATGATGCCTATAGTTGCAGATATCAAGGCCCTTCTCGCCGACAATTTGAAAGTGCTCCAATATGATATTGACAAAAACGAGCAGCTTGCAAATCAGGAGAATGTCCAGTCTCTTCCTACATTCCTTCTTTATGAAAATGGCAAGGAAGTGATGCGCGAAACCGGAGAAATGCCTGGCGAAGTATTGCTGCAGAAAATTCAGGCTGCAATCCAATAACTCATATTGCGCATAGCGAAAGATGAAGGTTATAGGGTTATGGGATTATAAGCTATGATCCGATAGCTCTTGATTGTGTTTGAAATAATTAATTCAGTGTATTATGGGAAAGAGTTCAAGATTAAATACCCATTTCAAATCGCCTGATGCTTCCTTACTGAGCGATTGGCTGACACTTCTTGGTGTCGGCCATACTCACGACTATACCCTCAGCAAAGAAAAGGCCATGCCATTCAAGACGTGGTTTGGGCTTTCCAGAGCTCTGCAAGACTATGGAGTGGAATCCGAGGCCTATTTCCTGCCTGATAAAAACAACATCAAGGATCTTCCTCTCCCATTTATTGCTCACACGGCAGGAGCTGAAGGTGGCAATATCATAGTTACGGCAATCGATGGCGACAATGTGGAATACATCAGCCTTGGACAGCCTAAACAGACCACTTTGGAGCGGCTTATCAATGCTTGGGACGGCAATGTATTCCTATCGAAAGCTAATGAAGGGGCTGCAGAGCCGGATTTAGGTTTGCACCGCAGGCTTGATTTCTTTAAGAAATCCAAGAAATGGGTACTTCTCGCCTGTATGGTGGCTCTCCTCGTTTATGCTTTTGTAAGCAATGGTCTTTATAGGAATATATCAGCCTATTTCATCGCTGCAATAGATATTGCAGGGCTATATGTAACTTATCTCCTTGTGCAGAAGTCACTGAAGATTCATAACCCGAAGGCCGACAAGTTTTGTGGAGTGCTTCAGGAAGGGGGATGTGACGATATCCTCGCCACTTCCGCCTCAAAATTCTTCGGACTTTTCGGTTGGAGCGAAGTGGGTTTCGCATATTTCTCAGTGAGTCTACTTGCTTTGTTGATGTTCCCGGCGTCACTTCCATCACTTGCCCTATGCAATATGTGTTGCCTGCCGTTTACGGTATGGAGTATTTGGTATCAGCGGTTTAGGGCTAAAAGATGGTGTACGCTTTGTGTGACTGTGCAGTGCTCATTATGGCTACTCTTTTTTTCATATCTCTTTGGAGGATGGGTAAAGATGAGCCTTCCTGTTAGCATCGATTTCTTTGTCTTGGGAGTCGCATACGTAGGAGTGATGCTGCTTATCAATTCACTGATGCCGCTAATTGAAAAGAAAGATGATAATCAAAACACTTCTGACAGAATATGAGCCAAATTGATTTTAAAGTTCCAGAAGGGGCAAAAAGGCTGAGTCCTCTTGACATGAACAAGCTTGCCATCTTAAAGGCACATACTGTGATCACCTTTTCAGATAGCAACAGTCCCGAGACTTCCAATTAAGGTCTCGCCTAATAAAAATGTAACATCAGTAAAGATTTCCGTCATTCCAATGGCGGGAATCTGATTTTTTATTGTAAATTTGCAGATCAAATCAAATTTCACATCCAGTCATGAAAAAGATTATCTCATTTATTGCAGCCCGACAACTTACCCTTTTGATGGTAATTATGTTGATAATCGGAGGATGTGTGACTGAGAAGGATGAGCCTGAATGGTATCTACGTGCCGGTGACGCTTTGCCTTATTTCGAAGTGGTGACTCTTGATGGGGAGAGAGTTTCATCGGAGGATTCATATACTGCAACTATGGTGATTGTTTTCTTCAATACCACTTGCAAAGACTGCCAGAGGAAGTTGCCTGTGTTGCAGAAGCAATATGAGGAGAACCTGCAGCTTCCAGCTTCAGAACAATATCAGTATTTATGCATATCGCGTGAAGAAGGAGCTGAAGATGTGGAGCGCTATTGGAAGGACAATCATCTGACTCTCCCTGTCGCTGCGCAGGATGACCGCATCTTATATTCACAATTCGCTTCTATCGGGATTCCAAGGATATTTTACGCTAAAGATGGAATAATAATAAGATCAGAGTGAATATTCATTTTGCATTGTAGTGGACGTGCGGGTTCGTGCGTCCTTTTTTGTTGGAATTTTTTGAACAATTATACTAACAATATTGTTAATCAAGTAAGATAAACATTATTGTTATGGCAAATAAATCTATTGATAAAGAGGAGCAAGACACTGAGCATTTGATACTTAATGCTGCGGAAAAGGAATTCCTTGAGCGCGGATTCGCAGGTGCACGGACTACTTCCATAGCAGAGGCTGCAGGCGTGACACACGCTATGCTTCACTATTATTTCCGCACAAAGGCAAAACTTTTTGATAGGGTACTGACAGAAAAAATACAAATATTGAAAGAGGCAGTCTTCAAACCGATGGATGATAAGCGAATGTCCTTGAAAGAGATAATTCGCAACATAATCGACCGTCATCTTGACTTCATTGCAGCAAATCCAGCATTGCCTCGTTTCCTCATAGAGGAAATTTATAATGATCCGGAACGTTCTCATGCGTTTTTGGAGCAATTGGGGAAGTATGCCCCATTGATGATCGGAGGTTTGCAGAACAAGATAGATGAGGAAGCCGCTGAGGGTCTATGCCGTAAGGTAGATGCCCGGATGCTTATGCTTGACATAGCATCCCTGAACATCTTTTCATATATGGCAGCCCCGGTTGTGAATGTTGCCTTGAAAGGACTTACTGACGCCCCTGAAGCTTTTCTTGAATTGAGAAAGAAAGAAAATTACGACACAATCATGAGAAAACTAATGCCGTCGGCAAGGGATTAAGAGTTAAGAGTCAAGAGCTAAGAGTCAAGTTTTTATGAGGAAGATATTTTTATTTGTGTTTGGTTTGATTTGGGCTTTGAATATAAGCGCTCAGATTACAATCGAGGAGTGTGTAGCTAAAGCTGTGGCCAATTATCCAATTATCAGCAAGTATGGACTGCTTGAGGCAACCCGCGACATAGACCTTGCTGAGATCAATAATTCCTGGCTTCCCCGTATAGGAGTTTATGGACAAGTTACCGGTCAAAATGTGGTGCCCGCCTTTCCAAAATCTTTATCTGGAATGTTAGACCAAATGGGACAAAGCATCAAAGGGTTAGGCAAGGTGCAATATAAAATCGGAGTCGATGTATCGCAGAACATCTGGGACGGAGGCACTTCAAAAGCTCGCCGGGAAGTGACTCGAGCTCAGGAGGAAGCAAACAAATCGGCTCTTGATGTAGAGCTATATTCAGTAAGACAAAGGGTGGAATCGGTATTCTTTGCTATTCTCTTAACTGAAGAGCAGATAGAGCAAAGCGAAATAACCTATAACCTTCTTCAGAAGAATCTTCAGCAGATACAGTCGAAGGTTCGCAATGGAGTGGCCATGCAGTGCGACGCTGACATGGTGGAGGCACAAGCCTTGACTTTGAAACAAAACATTGCGCAAGCTGAGAGTGCGCTTGAAGGATATCGCAATGTGCTTGAACTCTTCATCGGAGAAAGTCTGCGAGGGAAAAAAATCGCAAGACCTTCTGCCGAAATGCCTCTTACAGATGAAAACAACAGACCTGAACTCAAACTGTTTGAAAATCGACTTAAGGCTAACGATGCCGCTGATCATCTTTATGATACGGCTCTTATGCCGAAGATCGGTTTGTTTGCACAGGCATATTATGGATATCCGGGATTTGATTATTTCAAAAGTATGATGAATAGGAATCTGTCGTTCAATATTCTTGCGGGAGTAAAAGCCTCCTGGAATATTGATTCCTTCTATTCGAAGAATAATAATCGGAAGCGTACCGCTGTGAATGCTCTTGACATAGCCGCAGACAAAGACTTGTTTCTATTCAACAATGAAATTCAGACAGCATCGCAGAAAGAGGGAATCAAGGGACTGCGGGAAGTGATAAAAGATGATGCCAGTATCATTAAGCTTCGTGAAAATGTAAGACGAGCTGCCGAATCGCAACTTGAAAACGGTATTATAGATGCCACGGCACTTCTCACAAAAATATCAGATGAGAATATGGCGCAACTCAACGCTCGGCTTCACGAGATACAGCTTATCAAAGAAATCTACAATCTTAAGTTTACGCTCAATGCGCGTTAATAGTTTAATCGTTTAAGAGTTTAATCGTTTAAAAGTGTAAGGGTTTAAGGGTTGAGAGTTGAGGGTTGAGGGTTGAGAGTTGGGGTTTTATGAGTTTAATTTTTAGATAATATTATATGAGAACATCTATTATTGCAATCGGCATATTTGCATTACTATTCACTTCTTGCAAGAAAACACTTGATTATGATGCCACCGGCATTTTTGAAGCAACCACAGTAACAGTCTCAGCCGAAACATCCGGAAAAATTCTTTCGATGTCGGTCAATGAAGGCGACAGTATAGGAATAGGACAGAATATTGCAGTCATTGACACTACTCTTTTAGTGCTTCAGCAGAAGCAGATAGAGAGCCAAAGGCAATCTGCTGAAAGCACTTCTCCAGATGTTGCTGCCCAGGCGGCTTCACTTAGAGCTCAGATAGCCCATCAGCAGCATGAATGCGACCGATTCGCACGTCTGCTTGCCGATGGCGCCACTACACAGAAACAATATGACGATGTGCAAGCCCAACTGGCAGTGCTAAAGAGTCAGCTTACAGCTTTGCTGTCAACACTCGGGAAAAACCGCAGCTCTATCTCAGATAATGCTGTGGCCATCCAATACCAATCAGAACAGATAGCGGAGCAAATTTCAAAAAGCATAATCAATTCTCCAATTTCCGGGACCGTGCTGATAAAATATGCAGAGCCCGGAGAATTCGTCACTCCGGGGCGACCGCTTTGCAAGCTTGCCAATCTTAATGACATTTACCTTAGATCATATTTCACTGCCTCCCAACTTGCAGATATAAAAATAGGACAGAAAGTGACAGTGATTGCAGATTTCGGTGGTGATGAGCAGTTTGAATATCCAGGCACGATAACTTGGATAGCGCAAGAGAGTGAATTTACCCCTAAGTCTATACAGACTCAAGACAGCCGTGCAAATCTTGTGTATGCCGTAAAGATTGCGGTCAAGAACGACGGGCGCCTGAAACTCGGTCAATACGGAGAAGTAAGATTATGAACGCTGTCATCGATGTATCCGGCGTGACAAAGCATTACGGCAGCTTGACTGCCCTTGACAATGTGAGCTTCCGGGTGGAAAAAGGGGAAATGTTCGGCCTTATCGGGCCTGACGGCTCCGGCAAGAGTACTCTTTATAAGATACTTGCCACCTTGACTGCTCCTGATGAAGGAACAGCTACAGTTTGCGGTCTTAACACAGTGAAAGACTATAGCAAGCTTCGCACCATCATCGGCTATATGCCGGAGAAATTCTCGCTCTATCAGGATTTGAGTGTTTCGGAAAACCTGCATTTCTTTGCTTCCCTCTTTGGGGTATCCATTAAAGAGAATTATGACATCATCGCTCCCGTATTTGCCCAACTTGAAAAATTCCCCACCCGAAGGGCCGGAGCACTTTCGGGAGGTATGAAACAGAAGCTCGCTCTCAGTTGCGCATTGATACATAGACCTGAAATATTGCTTCTCGACGAACCGACTACTGGAGTGGATGCCGTCTCAAGAAGTGAATTTTGGGATATGCTTTCCACATTGCGGGAGAAAGGGATAACTATCCTTGTCTCCACTTCATATATGGATGAAGCCACTCGATGCGGACGTATAGCTCTTATCGACAAAGGGAAGATACTCGGGATCAACACCCCTGAAGGTCTTGTGGCAGGCCTGGATGAAAATCTTTTCAATGCAGTGTCGCCTCATATGTTTGAACTCCTTACGGCGCTGAGGGAATTGCCTGAGGTGGAAGACTGCTATACATTCGGCGCCACGCTCCATGTTGTTGGAAAGAAAGAGTTCAATCCGGCGACTGTAAAAAGGAAACTTTCGGAAACCGGTCTCCAGGATGTCGAGATATATCCGGCAAAAGGAGATATTGAGGATTTGTTTATTAAGCTTACTCGTTGACTCTGATGGATAAAGACAAGGTAATATCAGTTAGAAATCTTACAAAGCGTTTCGGCACATTCACGGCGGTAGATCACATAACGTTCGATGTCGCCAAGGGAGAGATATTTGGTTTCTTGGGAGCCAACGGAGCCGGCAAGACCACTGCCATGCGTATGCTATGTGGTCTGAGCCTTCCGACGGAAGGAGATGGCTATGTGGCAGGATGCGATATACTTACACAGGCAGAGGAAATAAAGCATAGGATCGGCTATATGAGCCAAAAGTTTTCACTCTATGCTGAATTGACCGTGGAGGAGAATATCCGTCTGTTTTCCACAATCTATGGGATGTCATCCTTGCAAATAAAGGAAGCGTCAAATCGTCTTTTTAATGAGTTGGAAATGGAGAATATGCGGAATACATTGGTAAATGATATCCCAGTCGGTTGGAAACAGAAACTCGCCTTCGCCACGGCTACGATCCATAGGCCGGAGGTTGTCTTTCTTGACGAGCCGACCGGTGGAGTTGACCCCGTGACCCGACGCAAATTCTGGGAGCTCATATATAAGGCTTCATCTGATGGAATGACAGTCTTTGTGACAACGCATTATCTTGATGAGGCTGAATATTGCAATAGAATATCAATAATGGTAGATGGGAGAATCAGTGCCCTCGCTTCTCCCACTGCACTTAAGGAGAAGTATCATGCTTCTACGATTGATGAAGTGTTCCGCATTGTCGCTCAAGATGCAAAAAGGGGAGATTAAGTTATGGCTATATTCCAATCACTCGTAAAGAAAGAGGCTTTGCATATAGTGCG
>DAAK01000021.1 GCA_001701075.1 Bacteroidales bacterium GP3
TTCCATTATATTGTAAACTTTTTGCAAAATTAGTAAAAGTTTCCATTATATCCAAAACTTTTTGCCGAATTAACGAAAGTTTCCATTATATTGTAAACTTCTTATCTAATTCATAATACTATTAATTTATGTGCAAATAAAATAGCAATTTTACTATGATACATTTTCCTATTCATGAAAGCAATGTATATTCAGGTATATTATGAAATTAGACACCATCTCAAGTTATTGAGACAGTGTCTAATAATATAGCGTTAACGATAATTGTAATAAGGATCACTTGCGTTCCAAAGTTATGGCATCGATGGCGGCGATGGTAACCAGGTCTATAATCTCACGCTCGGAAGCATTGTTGTTGGTGAAGTAGACCGGTTTCTTCAGACCCATCTGAATCGGGCCGATTATGGAACCTACACCCATGCTCAAAAGCATCTTGGATGTCGTGTTGGCAGCGGTCAGGTTCGGGAAAACAAGGGTGTTAACCTTCTTGCCTTTCAACGTATTGAACGGATAAGTCTGGTCGCGCAACTCTGTATTGATCGCATATTCCACCTGCATTTCACCATCTACATTCACTTCCGGATATTTCTCGTGAAGTTCCTTGACAGCATTTGCAACCAAAGTCGCTTCCTCATGTTTTGAAGAACCGAAATTGCTATATGACAACATCGCGATTTGAGGCTCCTGTGCAAAGAATTTTACAGTATGGTCGGCTAGACGTGCAATATCTACCAATGCGGCTTTGTCAGCATCTGGGTTGACTGCGGTGTCGGCAATGAAGTATGAGCCTTTGCGTGTATTGAGGATGTGCATTGTGGCGAAATGGTCATACCCTTCCTGCAAGCCAATGATAGAAACGACATCTCTCGCTGCCGATTCCCCTGCGGCATATGAAGAATACAAGCATGCATCCGCATCGCCAGTCTCCACCATCATCATGCCGAAATATGAACGCTCATACATTTTCTCCAATGCCAAGTCGTAAGAGAAACCTTCGCGAGCTTTCTTTTGAGCAAGTATTCTTGCATAGCGTTCTCGTGTCTCCATTTCACGGTCATGACGTGGATTGATGATCTCAACTCCTTTAAGTGACAGACCAAGACGCTGTGCGCGTTTCTCTATCATCTCCTCATTTCCAAGTACAACCGGACGACATACGCCTTCAACTCCACTTCTGACAGCTGCACGGAGCATATTATCCATATTGCCTTCGCAAATGACAACACGTTTGGGAGTATGACGCGCCATTTCAGAAATACGACGCATCATCTTTCCGTCATCACCCATAAGGGCACGCAGTCTCACCTGATAAGCTTCCCAATCGGTAATCGGACGTTTGGCTATGCCTGATTCAGCAGCAGCTCGTGCAACTGCTGGAGCTACACAAAGAAGCAAACGTGGGTCAAGAGCCTTCGGGAGAATGTATTCTCTGCCAAATTTAATATTATTCATTCCATAAGCCTCATCAACGACAGCTGGAACCGGACGTTCTGCAAGTTCGGCAATTGCATGTACGGCTGCAATCTTCATTGCTTCGTTAATGCCAGTAGCCCCGCAATCAAGTGCTCCGCGGAAGATATATGGGAATCCGATGACATTGTTGATTTGGTTAGGATAATCAGACCTTCCAGTAGCAACAATGATATCAGGACGCGTCTCCATGGCAAGATTATAGTCTACTTCCGGATTAGGATTTGCTAATGCAAATACGACCGGTTTTGCAGCCATAGAAAGAATCATTTTCGGAGTGACGACATCAGCTACAGAAAGGCCAAGGAATACATCTGCACCAACCATAGCCTCTTCCAAAGTGTGAAGATCGCGTGTCGTGGCAAACTCACGTTTCTGCTCATTAAGGTTCGACCTGTCAGCCCTAATCACGCCTTTGGAATCGCACATCACCACATTTTCCCTTCTTACGCCTAACTGGACATAGAGTCGAGTACAGCTAATCGCTGCGGCTCCAGCTCCATTTACAACAAGACGGATATCTTCTATTTTCTTACCTTGAATCTTCAGGGCATTAAGAAGTCCGGCAGCTGATATGATAGCAGTTCCATGCTGGTCGTCGTGCATAATAGGAATATCGCATTCCTCTTTAAGACGAGTTTCTATTTCAAAACATTCAGGAGCCTTAATATCTTCAAGGTTAATACCTCCAAATGTAGGAGTAATGGCCTTAACTATCTGAATAATCTTTTCAGGATCTTTTTCGTTAATTTCAATATCAAAAGCATCGAGCCCTGCAAAAATCTTAAAGAGCAGCGCTTTTCCCTCCATAACTGGTTTTCCGGCCAATGCTCCTATATCACCAAGACCTAAAACAGCAGTGCCATTGCTAATGACGCCTACAAGATTTCCTTTGTCGGTAAATCTATACGCATCTTCCGGATTCTTTTGAATCTCTAGGCAAGGATATGCCACTCCTGGTGAATATGCCAACGCGAGGTCATGCTGTGACGCGTAAGGTTTGGTGGGTACAATTTCAATTTTACCCGGTTTGCCCTCCTCATGATAATCGAGGGCCATCTCTTTGGTAACTTTCGATATGTTTTGCATGATCTAAATACTTGCGGCCGGTAAGATATTGCCTACACTATTCTATCAAAAGTGAGCAAACTCTATCAAACCGACATTTTACTAAATAATCTTTTTATCTTAAAACTATAACATTTGAACAGGCAAAAATTATTTTCATTTTATAATTTTTTTATAAAATACGCTGAAAATTTCGAGTGAATGTCTATCAATCAAAACTCTTTTTGTAAATTTGCAGACTGAAAAAATATGATAATCATGACAGAGAAAGCGAAGGAAATAGAAGAGGTGATGATTGGCATGGGCAATGAGGCTCAGTCAAGGCATCTCATGCGTTTCTTTAAGTGTGCTCCAGGCCAATATGGTTATGGTGACAAATTTTTAGGAATAAAAGTGCCTGAGACTCGTTCCCTTGTCAAAGAATGTAGATCACTTGTAGCTTTGGATGATGCCGTGTGTCTCGTGAAATCTGAGTGGCATGAGGTGCGTTTTGCCGGATTCCTGTTTATTATAGAAATATATAAAAGGGCTGTAAAAGCTAAGTCTAAGAAAGAGATTGATGAGATAGTAGCTACGTATATTGATCTCATTACTTATGGCAACAACTGGGATCTCGTAGATCTTGTGGCTCCGAAAATTCTTGGACACTATTTGGTGACGCATCCGGAAAAGCGGTTGATCTTGGATAGTCTCTCACAACGCTCAGATAGCCTGTGGCATCAGCGTGTGGCAATCGTTACAACTTTGACGCTCATATGCAATGGAATTTACGAAGACACTTTGCGTCTGGCGCATAAATATCTCAATCATTCCCATGACCTTATCCATAAGGCTTCCGGCTGGATGTTACGTGAAATGGGAAAGAGGGGAGGAGAGGAGCAGCTGAAAGAATTCCTTGACCTATATGCTGCAAAAATGCCTCGCACTATGCTCCGCTATTCAATAGAACGTTTTCCGGAACAAGAACGCCAATACTATCTGAAGATTTGTTCACTTCCCAAGTCTTGAGAGGAACTCGTCACGCTTGTTTTCGGAAATTGGAACATAAGTCTTTCCAAAGACAATTCTGTTGCGTTCCACTATCTCCACAAGTGGAATATTGACAATAAACGAGCGATGCACTCTCATGAAAGTATCAGATGGCAGAAGATCTTCAATCTCCTTTAATGTCATCAATGATGGCAGGGGTTCATTGTTTTTTCTGAATACAATCACTCGGTCGTTTCTTGCCTCCACATATTGAATTGAGTCGAGACGCAATTGCACTAATTGATTCTTTACTTTTATAGTGATCATTCGTGGTGACGTTTGATCATGATTGATGTTGGCTGTATAGGCTTCGCTCATAGATTTCCATTCAAGAGCACGTCCGACCGACTTCAAAAAGTCTGAATAACTTACTGGCTTCAAAAGATAATCCAACGCATTCACCTTAAATCCCTGTAGTGCATAACTGTCGTAAGCTGTGACGAAAATGATTCTCGTGTTTGATGGCACGAGTGTTGCGAAATCTATGCCATTGAGCATTGGCATATTAATATCGAGAAAGATAATATCAGCTTTACCCTCCATCACAGTTTTCACAGCATCGGCCGCAGATTCAAAGCTACCCAAAAGCTGAAGAGATGGGGTCTTTTCTACATATGTCTTAAGTAGCTCGCGTGCAAGAGGCTCATCGTCTACCACTATACAGTTCAATCTTTTTTCCATATCTTTCTAACGTAATTGATGGATTATGATTGTATTGATTCCCTCAGTGATGATGCCTTTATATTGAGTTCGGACTTGAAAATGCATGAATTTTCTTCAATTTCAAGTCTGAAAGCATCAGGATATAATAATTCGAGTTGCTTTTCAATGTTTTTAAGTCCTACTCCAGAAGCTCCTTTTTCAAGATTCTCGGAATGTCCGCCTTTACAAGAATTTGTAACCTTGCAGCTCAACCATTCTTCACCCAAAGTGATACGGATATCTATAAATCCCTTATTTTCTATTAAGGCTATATGTTTAAAAGCATTCTCCACAAGTGTAAGTATCAACAATGGAGCAATCCGTAGTGAATTGTCTTGAATATTTGGAAGCTCATATGTCAGTTTGACTGATGGATTGAGTCTAAGACTCATCAGGCGCGTGAAATCATTGATAAACTGCATTTCTTTTGACAATGCGACAGTCTTGGAGTCAGAATCATAGATCATAAATCTCAGCATGCTGCTGAGTTCATGAAGTGATTGTTGGGCCTTGTCTGCATCAATCGCTATCAGTGCATAGATATTGTTGAGAGAATTGAAAAGAAAGTGTGGGTTAAGTTGAGCTTTAAGATTCTTTAATTCCGTATTTCTGCGTTCAGCTTCAAGTTCAAGCACACGGCTTCTCATTTCCTCTCTTGTTTTTGACAATCTCAATGCAAAAGCCAATGCTATTGAAAGTATCATCATGATACCATCTCTGATTATGAAACTAATGTAACCCATAAATATCTGTCCTGCCGACAAATGAACACCTTGAAGATGTCGTGGCTTTGGAAACCCTCCATGAAATTCAAACCAGAAAGGCAGCAATGAGCAGAGACTTACTACGAGTATGAGGTTGATGAAGAAAAACAGAATTTTATTGTCCTTCTCGAAAAATATTTTCGGAACTATCAGAAAGTAGTTGACACAAAATATCCCTGTGTAGCATGTAGCTATGAGAATATTAAATGCAGTCAGATCTTTAGGTTCATGTTCATGCGAAAATAATGTCAACATTGAGGGAAAATAGAATAGCAGGAACGCCAGCAGAATCACTGCTGCCGTACCTGCCTTGCTGCTCTTGATTTGAGTGGTCATATAAATATTATTAGTGGAATAACATTCAAAAAATCAACTTATAACCATATAACCTAATTATCTTCAAGTTTAGTATGCCATACTTAAATTATTCATACCTTATAGCTTCTATCGGATCGAGATTTGAAGCTTTTGCTGCTGGATAGAAGCCGAATATTATGCCGATTACCGTACATACTACGAATGACAATACTACTGATGAAGGATCTATCTGAACGGGCCAGTTAGCGAATATCTTTATGAACCACGTGGCCAAGCCACCTAATAGTACACCTAAAATACCTCCAGTCACTGAAATAATGACTGCCTCAATAAGAAATTGGGTCATTATGTCCCGTCCGGTCGCGCCAATACTCATTCTAAGACCGATCTCTCGTGTGCGTTCTGTTACACTCACGATCATTATATTCATAATGCCGATACCTCCTACAAGAAGTGAGATTCCTGCCACTGCGGCAAGCAAAACTGTCATCATTGATGAAGTGGAAGATATCATCTCAGCAAGTTCCTGCATAGATCGGATTGTGAAGTTGTCTTCTTGATCTGGTCGAAGTTTATGATTTGTACGCAAGATTTCAGTAATCTCAGCAATAGTTTCGTCTGTATTGTTCTCATCTATGGCAGATGCCTGTATGCCTTGCAGATAATCGATAGCAAGCATTCGCTTCATAACAGTAGTGTAAGGCACAAGTGCCAGATCGTCCTGGTCTTGTCCCATCGTGTTGTATCCTTTCTCATCAAGTACGCCAATCACTGTCAATGGGATGGAACCAAATCTTACCACTTTACCCAAGGGGTCTGTCCCGTCAGGAAAGAGATTTTTTACGAGAGTCTTGCCAAGTATACATACCTTGGCTGCTGATTTGACATCAGCTTCAGTAAACATTTCTCCTTCAGCTACCTTACGTTGCCTGATGTCAAGAAACTGCGTATTGACTCCCTGAGCTTGAGAAGGGTAGTTGTTGTTGCCGTTGACCCATTGTCCTGAAGATGAAACTGTTGGTGTTATGTTGGCAATTGTTGTAGCTTGATTCACTATGGCATCGTAATCAGCAGGTTTTAGAGTCTGCATATCGTCGCTGCTTTGACGTACACCACCGCGCCTTTCAGCTCCAGGATTGATCATTATCATATTGCTGCCCATCTCAGAAATCTGAGCCTTGATGGAATTTTTCGATCCTTGACCTATGGCAAGCATAGCGATTACCGCCCCTACTCCTATGATGACTCCAAGCATTGTCAAGAAGCAACGCATCTTGTTGTTGCCGAGTGCCTTTATAGCTATTTTAGATAGACTTGTAATATTCATATCGTATATTATTCTGTATCTACTGGAAGATTCTTGTAGACTTCCTCAGCCGACTTAATATCATTGTTGTATTCATCACTCACGATCCTTCCATCGCGCAGCATTATATTGCGTGATGAATAAAGTGCCAATTCAGGATTATGCGTTACGAATATTATCGTCTTGCCTTCACGATGCAGTCGCTGGAAAAGCGTAAGGATTGAAAAAGATGTGCGGGTGTCAAGGTTGCCTGTCGCTTCGTCTGCAAGAATGATGACCGGGTTATTAACAAGAGCTCGTGCTATTGCCACACGCTGCTGCTGACCGCCAGACATCTGATTGCTTTTATGATAAATTCGGTCACCCAATCCAACATCATGAAGACATTTTTCCGCTCTCTTTGTCCTCTCTTTTGCACTTACTGAGGAGTTATAGAGAAGTGGAAGCTCTACATTCTCCAGAGCTGTAGTCTTAGGCAGAAGATTGTAGTTCTGAAATATGAACCCGATCTTACGGTTTCTTATTCTTGCACGTTCGTTCTTGCCCATACCTCTGACAGCGATTCCGTCAAGGTAATATTCTCCGGAAGTTGGTGTGTCGAGACATCCTAAAGTGTTGAGAAGCGTTGACTTTCCAGAACCTGAAGTGCCCATGATGGTGACAAACTCCCCTTCATAGATGGAGAATGAGACCCCGCGCAAAGCTTTTACAGTCTCATCTCCAACTTTGAAGTATCGTTTTATGTTCTCTATTTTAATTATCTCTTTTGCCATAGCTTACTTCTTTTTTGCACCCGGTGGTTTTGGCATAAACGGGTTTTCTTCCGCCTTGGGTCCTTTGTTTTCAAAATTTTTCTCCTCATATTGGAGAGCTACTCTATCGCCAGCCTTTAGTCCTGACGTAATTTGCTGATAGACGCTGTTTTTCATTCCGAGTTCTACGGCTGTCTCAATCATTTTATTGTCGCGGACCACCCAGACGGAATTCTGAGCAGGTTGTTTGAGCGGTTCCGGTTTTGGAAGACCCAATCCTTCTTCATCAGTCATAGGCTCGAATTTCAATGCCTTTAATGGCACAGCTGTGGCTCCTTCAAGTTCAAGAGTATATATTGAGAGGTTGGCTGTCATGCCCGGTAGAAGCTTATGCTCTGGATTCGTAGTTGATACTATCACTTCGTAAGTCACGACATTATTTGTCGTAGTCGGATTGATGCGAACTTGGGTGACAGTTCCCTCGAAAGTATCATCTGGATATGCATCTACAGTGAATGTCACATGCTGACCTACCTTTACCTGGCCTATGTCGGCCTCGTCAACAGCCCCAACTACCTGCATGTGATCAAGGTCGGCAATAACATACAGACTAGCCACATTCATACTGGATACTACCGTCTGACCTTCTTCCACTTCTCTCGAAACTACTATGCCGTCGATAGGAGATGTAATTTCCGCATATGTGAGGTTCTTGGCGGCTCTCACTCTGTCAGCCTGTGCCTTTTCATACGACATCTTAGCGACTTCATAATCCTTCTTAGATGTTTGGAATTCATAGTCTGATATCAATTTCTCGGCATGCAAAGCTTTGTCGCGCTCATAATTGGCTTTTGTATACTCATAAGTAGCTTTTGAGGAAGCGAGGGTTGCGTCAGAACTTTGCAATTCACTTTGAAGCACAGTCTTGTCAATTTCAGCGATTAGTTGTCCTTTTGTGACTTGATCGTTGAAATCAACATAAAGATTGCTGATAATACCTGTCACCTGAGTACCTACATCTACGGAAGTCACAGACTCCATAGTTCCTGTTGCGGTCACTATCTCCGATAAAGAGGTAGGTTCCACTGTGTAGGTGTCCAGTTCTAAAGATGATTTCTCTGAGCATGAAGTCGCCACTATTAGAAGCGCAGCTGGAATAATTGAATATTTCATTATATTGTTGGTTTTATTTGTTACTTAGTTTGTTATATTGCCACTTCCTGCGTCGCATAATAATTTATGGTTTTTCCAGCAAGGATGGCCATGTATTTGCTCTGTAGAAGTTCCAGACGGGCATTGAGGAGGTTGTTGTGTGCTGTCAGGAGGTCAAGGGGATTGACATATCCGAGTTCAAACTGACGGTTGACCAAATCGTCTGTCAATTTCATTGAATTAAGTTGAGAAAGCCCGGCATTATATTTTGCCTGTGCATTTGTGGCATTAATATAAAGACTTTCAATCGTCTGCGAAAGATTATCGAGTAATTCTTTCTTTGTTATGTCATACTGCTGTTCGGCAATTTTGGCCTTAGCCACTGCTCTTTTGGTAGAGTTCCCGTCGAAAATTGGGACACTCAGAGTCAAGCCAATGTTTTCATTGAAATTATGTCCCATCTGATTACTCCAACTTGTCCCACCGGAATTATATCCTGTTCCTAAGCCACCTTGCAATGCTATATTGGGGAGATTCCCTGCTTTTGCTATTTTTACATTATTAGCATAGATGGATTTGCTAAGTTCATTGCTCTTGATTTGTGGAAGCCATTCCGCCGCTATGTTGTAGACATCAAGGCGGTCGGGGAGTGGTGTGAGAACCTCCGAATCATCAAATGAGATATCCGCAACTTGAAGATCATAGTCGATTCCTAATTCTAAAATTTTTTTAAGAGCCATTTTAGAACTTTCATAATTGCTTTTTGCTTGAGTGAGATTATATGCGTCCTGCGCTCTTTGACTTTCTATCTGGGCATAGTCTACTTGTGATGAACGTCCGGATTCTGTTAATTTTAATGCGCGTTCAGCCTGTGCTGTACTCACCTGAAGTGTTTGCTCGGCTATTGTGACAGTCTCAGCAGCATACATGATATTGAGGTAAGCCTCGAGAATGCCAAGTTTCAGGGTCTTCACAACATCGTCGCCGGCAAGTGCCTGTTGCTGTTCAATGATTTTGGCTGAATCCTGACGATATTTTCTTATGTTTCCTTCCCATACAGTCCAAGATGCCCCAATATTATATGAGCTGCCATAAGAATTACCGTTTCTGCCTACACCTGGAGATGGATAGTTGGTAAGACTTTGGTTGGTATTAAATGACACTGTCGGGAGCCATGCATCTTTTGCCGAAAGGTAGTCCTGTTGTGCGGATTGGATATTCAGCAAGGTGCGCCGTATTTCTGTGTTGGTAGTGGTGGCCCATTCTACACAGTCGTCGAATGTCCATATTTTCTCTTCAGCTTTCAGACTTGAAGCATATAAGGATATGCTACCGAGAAGAAGTATTATTCTGCATTTGTTCTTCATAAGATATTTGTTTTATATTTGCAAAATTAATGGACACCTTTTATATGTAAAAGAAAACTCTGCATAATCCCAATATTGAGAGGTAGAAAGCACAAAAATGGGAGCCATTTGCCAATAGCTCCCCTCAACTGTTAAATAAATTTAATATTATGGCAAAAATGCATCATCGGCACCATATCATTTTAGCAAAATCGGCAAAAGGTATGGTTTTATTATCTATATATAAAATAAAAAACGCTGGCCAAATGTCGGTCAGCGTTTTTATGACTTGTTAGATTGAAAGGTAATAATTATGCATTGATATCAGTTTCCAAGTGGCTTTTCCACTTTAACGAATGTAGAGAGTGGCCAATAGAATGTCTCGGGATCATCAGGCTGGGAAGGAGAGTACTTGGTGTATGGCTTCAGATGCTTTGCAAGTTCCGGTAGCTTCTCTGCTATTCCTTCCCTGACACATTTTGCCACTTGAGTTGCTCCATATGTATTGAAATGTGTGTTGTCGGCAAGAGCTTTTTCCTGTCCTTTGAAGGTATTTGCCGGATAGTGAACGAGCGCTTTCTTGCTTCCCTCTTCTCCGAGAGTTTCGTAGAGTGTTGTCGTCATTTCTGTAATGTCGATGACTGGCACACCTTCACGTTCGGCTACTTGCTTCATGGCATCTGGATAATCTCCATGTGTATTCTTATTCTTACCATTAACATCGAAACTGCGACGTGCCGTTGGAGTCAGAAACACTACATTTAGTCCTTGCTGACGTGCGCGGTCAATGAAAATCTTTAGGTTATGAGCGTAGTTGTAATAAGCTCCCGATCCGGGACCTTTGTCTTTCTCATCATTGTGTCCGAACTCTACGAAGACATAATCTCCAGGTTTTGCCATAGAAAGCACCTTGTCATATCTCTTGCTTGCAAAGAAAGAGGATGTACGTTGGCCGCTTTCAGCTTGATTGGATACTGCTATTTCATTGTCAAAATAAGCAGGGATGATCTGTCCCCAACTTGCCCATGGTTCTTCAGGTTGATCCACTACGGTGCTGTCTCCACAATAGAAAAGCGTAGTGATACTGTCTGATTCTTCAACAGGGCGAATAGTAACGCTCTCCACAGCAGGAGCTTCACCTGTGAATTCAAGTGTGAGCTTGTCGTCCCAGTTGCATACGCCAATCTCACGAGGATTAAGTCGAACAGTATCTTTTAAGTTTATACCTGGAGACCGCTTATTGATAATGAATGAATATTCCTCGTATTTGTTTTTTGGAAGTGATACGGCATCAAGCATAAGGCGGCGGTTTTCAGCTCTTACTACAGTGTGCGACTTACGTTTCTTGTCTCCTAATTTTACAGTCACCATGTAATTTCCGTCTGGAACACGTACTGAGAAGAAATACGGATTTGTTCCCTTTGCATTTGGTTTTGATCCGAAATCAAAGCCATATCCATAGAATTCGTCGTAAACAGGAATAGATGCATCCATTTTGAATGTCTGAGGATATAGAGGCAAAAGATAATCTTTAAGGGAGCAGTCTGTTCCAAGTAGTCCTTCTGCAATGCTTGCTGCATTTAGTCGGGCTCCCTTCTTGGATGTATGGGTATGGTCTTTCTTAAAGAAGGGAGGAGTTCCTGCTTCTGTAAGTGCCTGGAATTTCTTGCCCGAGATTGCATTGAGGTCAATGTAGTAAGCTCCAGCTTCTCTTGCAGCGTCTTTTGCCCACTTGCCGTAGCTGTCGGCATTACTTTCGATCTTACCATCCTTCCATTTGTTGCGGGGTGTATGGCTCAGGACAATTGGAATTGCACCTTTTTCTTTGGCATCCATTATGAATTTGCGGATATACCAGCCGTAGGTATATACAACCTGGTTGATGCCAGTCTTCTCCATTTTGAATACCTTGCTTTCTGGTCCTGATCCGTGAAGTTCACCACGAGCTTTTCCTGTATTTATGTCGCCTCCGTCGTTATGCCCAAACTGCATGATTACATAGTCGCCTGGCTGAAGAGCATTGTATACATTGTCCCATCGTCCTTCATCAAGGAAAGTGCGGGCACTGCGGCCAGCCATAGCATGGTTCTCTACCGTTATCTTCTCTGGGTCGAAAAGTTCTGCTATGACGCTGCCCCAACCCCACATACCATCTTCGTCTTTGTCCTCATTTTTGACTGTGCTGTCGCCAATGGTAAATAAAACAGGCTTGCCGGGCTGGCGTGTTCTTCCTGTTATGGTGTCTATGGGGAAGGGGAGAAGGTAGTCCTTAAGTTCGACACCTTCCAATGCGGCTATCCCCTCAGCGGCGGACTGAGCATTGACCTTAGCACCAAAAGCAGAAGTGTGAATGCGGTCAATATAGAACATTGTCTTCACTTTGTCTTTGCCAAACTTCTCAAATTTAGTGGCGGTGATATCGTTGAGATCCACAAAAGGTACATTCTCAGCTTCTGCAACTTGTTTTGCCCAAAGTCCGAATGTCTTGTCTACACGTGTCACTTTTGTGCTGTCTTTATCATCCCAAGCCATGCGTGGGGTTAGTGAAAAGAGAATTGGATGAGCTCCTTTCGCCTTAACCTCACGTACATAGCGGCGCATATATTCTCCATATGAATAGACAGTGTCGCGTACTCCAGTTTCCTTTATTACCACTGGCATTACTTCGTCACCAATTCCCTTGATGGTGGCTCTTGCTCTACCGCTGTCAAATGGTCCGTTGTCATTATGACCAAGTTCAATGATTACCCAGTCTCCCGGTCTTACTCCTTCAAGTACGTCTTTCCAAAGCACATTGTAGAACGTGCGGCTGCTCATACCACCGAGAGCATGGTTTTCTACCGTGATCTTGTTCTTGTCAAAAAAATCGGGTGCATAATATCCCCAACCCCATTGGCCATTATCTCCATTGCCAAGAGTTCCCGTGCGCATAGTTGAGTTGCCCACAAGAAACAGAACAGGATTGTTTCCGATTCTTGTTGATCCAGAGACAGGACGTGCCGTGCGTGCTTTGTTAATGCTGTCTGGGGTATTGTCTATAACCTGATTTACATCAGGCATCGGTTGTTGCTTTGCGTCTTGCACTGCTCCTACCGCCAGTGCTGCGCAAGCAAGTCCCGCTAATGAGAGAAGCTGCTTGATTGGTTTCATCATATTTGATTATTAGGTTGTTCGTGTAAGAGTGATGCAAATTTAATCATTTTTTCCAAAACTATCAATACATTTAATGATTATCTTCGATTTTTTAGGAAAAATGCGCATTAATATTGTTTATATCAATTTATTTTTATAACTTTGCGTAATAACTAACCAGTATAAACATCTGTTTAGAATAAAAATAAATGGAAACAAAAGATATCTCAAAGGAATTAAAAAAGTGTCAGGATCATGCCATTGAGCTTAGGAATCAAGGTTATGGCTGTGCTCAATGTGTATTGATGTCACTGGCTAAGAAACTTGACTTGCCTGAAAGTCAGGCTGCACGCATAAGTGCCGCATTTGGCTCTGGCTTTGCCGGAACGGGTGGAATATGTGGCGTCATCTCGATCCTTGGTGTTGCTGAGGGACTTCTTTCAAAAGGGTATGGTCCGGAAGATAAGGCTAAGGTGATGTGGAATACGAAGGCTCTCTTTGAAAGGTTTTCAAAAGAAAATGGCGACCGTAGCCTTTGCTGTGAGCTTAAAGGAAAGGAAGATACGCGTAAATGTCCCGATCTTATCAAGCAGTCGCTACAGATTTTCTTAGAGGCTCATCCGGAAATAGCGCAGCATCATAAGGGCTTTTTCTTCTGATATCCAAATTCTTTCGATAATTAGTCAGTCATGATGATATGGCTCTCCTTTTAGTATTGTCATAGCTCGATAGACTTGCTCGGTGAAGAAGAGACGAATCATCTCATGGCTGAAAGTCATTCTTGAAAACGAGAGTTTTGCATCGGCTCGTGCATACACTGACGGGGAAAAACCATATGGTCCTCCAACGATAAAGGCCATTCTTTTCTTCCCACCAAGCATCCCTTTCTGGATGAAATTGGAAAACTCTCGGGATGTTAGCATATCTCCTCGTTCATCAAGAAGCACAACATAGTCTGAAATTGAAACTTCAGCAAGGATCAGTTTCCCCTCCTCATCCTTCTGCTGGTTTTCTGTCAGTTTTCGGGCGTTTTTTATATCCGGAAGATGTTTTATAGAAAATTGGATATAGCGTTTTAGGCGTTTGCAATATTCGTCTATTCCAGTCTGTATATAGTCAGTTGTGGTTTTTCCCACAGTTATTAGCGTTATGTCCATATTTTTTATTATCTTTGTAAAAATATCTCCTCATTTGCAAAATTAGTGAAGATTTTTGAATTATGAAAACTAAAGAGGAACTTATTGATGCTCTCCTTGACCTCGCTTTTGCTGAAGACATAGGCGATGGCGATCATACCACCCTTTCTACTATTCCGGCTGACGCAATGGGTAGATCAAAACTCCTTATTAAGGAGAAAGGAATACTTGCCGGGGTGGAAATTGCAAAAAAAGTATTGCATAAAGTCGATCCATCCATCAAGATAGATGTAAAGATTCATGATGGAGCAGAAGTGAAGCCCGGTGACATTGCGTTTACTGCTGAAGGTCCGGTTAGAAGCCTGCTCATTGCTGAGCGGACGATGCTCAATATCATGCAGCGAATGAGCGGAGTGGCTACCATGACAAGGAAATATCAAGATCAGCTTCGTGGCCTTCATACCAAGGTGCTCGATACTCGAAAGACTACTCCTGGAATGCGTATGCTTGAGAAAGAAGCAGTAAGAATAGGAGGTGGCACTAACCATCGTATAGGTCTTTTTGATATGATTCTTATAAAAGACAATCATGAGGACTTTGCCGGTGGCATTGAGCAGGCTGTAAAGAGAGCAAAAGATTATTGCAAGAAGATTGGAAAAGAAGACCTTAAGATTGAAGTGGAATGCCGCACTCTTGATGACATCCGCAAGGTGCTTGAAATTGGAGGCGTAGACAGGATAATGTTCGATAATTTCACTCCCGAATTGACACGTCGGGCTGTTGCTCTCGTTGATGGAAAGGTCGAGACTGAGTCTTCCGGTGGTATCACTTTCGATACTCTTAGAGATTATGGCGAGACTGGCGTAGATTTTATCTCTGTGGGTGCTCTCACTCACAGTGTGAAAGGGCTTGACATGTCGTTTAAGGCTTTCTGATTTAGATGGCTGATAAGGATTATTTAAAGAAGAAAGAAGAAGCATTGAAATGGGGTAAGCAGGCAGAAAACATTGTCTGTGAATACCTCATTTCAAAAGGTTATACTGTTAGGGAGCGCAATTGGCGTCCTAAATCCTCAAAGAGTGAGATCGATCTCATTGCCCAAAAAGATAATACTTTGATATTTGTCGAAGTTAAGGCCAGAACAGATAAGGACGTGGATCCTACTGAAGCAATGACTTCTGAAAAGATAAAAAATGTTGTGAGGGGTGCTAACTCTTATCTTCAGGCTCAGGATTTTGACTTCTTTTATCGTTTCGATGTGGCTGCTGTGAGTGGAAGTGTGGATGATTTCAAACTCGATTATCTTGAGGATGCCTTTCTTCCTCCCTTGAGAAGTCGGTGAAGCATATCGAGGAGTTTTTGATGAGTAAGAATAATTCGAGGTTCTGTTTCAAGCATTTTTCTGTCAGTCATCATCGTAGTTCAATGAAGGTTGGAGTTGATGGTGTGCTGATTGGAGCATGGGCTGATGTTGAAGGAGCAAAGACTATACTTGACGTGGGTACCGGATGTGGTTTGATTACCTTGATGATGGCTCAACGTAATGAGGAGGCTAACGTGATAGGTATAGATATTGATAATGCCTCGGTGGAGGAAGCTAAGGAAAATGTTGACAATTCCCCATGGTATGATCGCATAAGTATAATTCATGGTGATTTTCCAAACGGCTTGGTCACAAAGAGTGCTCAAGGTTTTGATCTTATCATATCCAATCCTCCTTTTTTTGATTCCGGTGTCAGTCAGACTCACACATCACGTGAAAGGGCACGACATCAAGGCTCTCTATCTCCATCTTCTCTTCTTGAGGCATCGGTCTCATTATTAAATGATCTTGGATGTTTGGCTATGATTGTTCCTACAGAACTTACTCAAGATATAGAAGAGAAAGTAGATAAGCTCGGATATTCATTGATAAAAAAATGTTTTGTAAGAGGTCATAAGGATGCACCATATAAAAGAACTCTTCTTCAGTGGCGCATCGGAGTCAATGATTTATCTAATAGAGACATTGGAATTGAATATATGACTCTTGAGAATGACCGTGGCGTCCCAACAGATGAATATCGCCAGCTTTGCAAGGATTTCTATATGAAATTCTGAGCCTTTAAACCAATTGCAGATTAATTTGTCATATAAATAAAAACTAACACAATCGCGCTATGAAATTAAGAAATCTACTCCTTTTGGCTTTGGCGCTGGGCACAGTGGCTCCAGCAGCCGTCTTTGCCGACGATTATGTTGACGATATATATTTCAATCCGAAAAAAGATACTAATGTAGGTGCAAAGAAGAAAAATCCAAACTATATCGAGAACTTCAGCGATATGGATGTGGACACTTACAACCTTCGCGGACAGTATTACAACACACCGATTGATACTATAGGTGCAAAGGTAAGTTCTGATGAGGATTTCGTATATACTCAGCAGAT
>DAAK01000161.1:0-146 GCA_001701075.1 Bacteroidales bacterium GP3
ATATAGTCGATAAGCACAATACCATTCTTAACCACGATACCAATAAGCATAATCGCACCGATCATTGACATCACATTGAGAGTATGGCCAGTCAACCATAGGATAATAAACACACCTGAGAATGCGAAGAGCAATGAGGTCATGAT
>DAAK01000161.1:211-5462 GCA_001701075.1 Bacteroidales bacterium GP3
AGCATAAGAAGATCGGAGAAAGAATCCTGCTGGTCTTCATAGCTACCAGAAAGCTGTACTGAAATACCTGAAGGAAGGTGCATCTCATCGATAAGGATTTCTGCTTGCTCTACAACCTGGCTCATCGGCACACCGTCAACTACAGTCGAGACAGTAACGACACGTTCGCGGTCCTTACGTTCGATTGTAGGAGGCGAGAATGTCTGAACTACCTTACCAAGTTCCTTGATTCGGACAAGAGCACCGGTAGGAGTAGTCACAGCGATGTTTTCCAAGTCCTCAAGCGTAGTGCGATGCTGCTTATCAAACATCACCTTTATGTCATATTCCTCGCCATCTTCACGATATTGGGAAGCAGTAGCGCCATTGATACGATTACGAAGCATTGTTGCCACCGAAGCAAGATTAAGGCCATATAATCCTAATTTCTCACGATCGAACACCACTTGATATTCAGGCTGATAATCACCACGAGAAATCATTATATCGGCAGTGCCTTCGATGCCGGCAAGAGCCTGCTTAAGCATACGAGCAACCGAGTCGGTCTCAGAAAAATTATAACCATAAATCTCAAAATCAATGACTGACTGGCCACCCATACCTGAGCCACGACCACCACCCACGTTAACCTGAGCCTTTACAAATTCAGGGAACTGAGTCTTGATATCCTTACGCATCTCCTCAGCTATCTCCTTGATGCCACGCTTGCGGTCCTTCTTGTCATAGAGAGCGATGTTCATAGAGACTATATGGGCACCATTATCGCGAAGCGAAGCGAATGTGTTGTCGGAAGATGCAGGACCGACAGTGAATGAGCTCACTTTGATCTCAGGATACTTAGCACGCCAAAGCGAATCAAGACGATGAGTAGCATCATAAGCTCTCTCAACACGACTACCAATCGGGAGTTCGAGGCTTACACCGAGTCGGCCATTATCCTGGGTCGGGAAAAACTCAGTACCGACAAACTTCATCAGGAAGAGAGAACCTGCAAAAATACCAAGACAGACAAGAACCGTCACAGTACGGTGTGAAACCACCTTATTCAATACGCGTGCATAGAAATCATCGAATTTGTCGAGACCACGTTCGATCGGACCATAAAGCTTTATGAAAAGTTTGCCATGATGGTTGACCCTGCGAAGCCATTGAGAGCAGAGCATCGGAGTGAGTGAAAGTGCACAAGTAGTGGATATCACCATCATGATGCAGACCATCCAACCGAGCTGACGGAAAAGTACACCAGTCATACCGGTGACGAGAGTCAACGGGAAGAATACGGCTATAAGGGTAAGTGTAGAAGCGATTACAGAGATTGCCACCTCATTAGTGCCGTGCACGGCAGCCTGTTTCGGATCCGAACCTCGCTCTATATGCGTCGTGACATTCTCGAGCACCACAATCGCATCGTCGACCACCATACCGATTGAAATCGAGAGGGCAGACAGAGAGATGATATTCAGAGAATTGCCTGTAGCATAAAGATAAATGAACGATGCTATAAGCGACACAGGAATCGTGATTACAATAATCATCGTAGCTCTCCATCGGCCAAGGAAGAAGAACACCACGAGCATCACAAATAGAAGTGCGTAAAGCACCGTTTCTTCAAGAGATGCGATTGTGTTGCGGATATTGTCGGAAGTATCGACAATCACACCCAGCTTTATATCGGAAGGAAGATTCTTCTGAAGACGCGGAAGCATCTTCATCACCTTCTCAGAAATCTCTACAGAATTAGCACCACTCTGTTTTTGAATAGTGATAATAGCGCCTTGTTCTCCTTTTATATATGAATATTGCGTACGCTCCTCAAAAGAATCATCGACCTGGGCGACATCCTTTAGATACACTATCGAACCATTATGAGTGCCGACCGGAATATTCATAAGTTCCTTGGTCTCGTCAAACTCTCCTTCCACTCGAAGATAGAAGGTGTTGCTACCGACATCGAAGGCTCCTCCAGGGATATTTCTGTTCTCACCACCAATTATGGCAGAAATGCCCTCGACTGTCAGATGATATGCCTCAAGTTTGTTGGGGTCGCAATAAACATGAATCTCGCGTTTAGGAGCACCTGATATAGACACCGTACCGACGCCATCGATACGAGCCAATGGGTTAGCGACACCTTCGTCAAGAATCTTGTAAAGACCTGCCATACTTTCCTTTGCCTCTACAGAAAGGAGACAGATAGGAATCATATCGGTAGAGAACTTGAAAATGATAGGGTTTTGGCAATCATCCGGAAGTGACGATTCCACCATATCAAGTTTATCTCGGACATCGTTGGTAAGATTGTCGATATCATAACCATACTCAAATTCAAGGGTAATGACAGAAGTATTCTCACGGCTATTGGATGTTATATGCTTGAGATGCTCCACAGAGTTCATCACATTCTCCAACGGTTTTGTGACATTCTGTTCTATATCCTCAGAACTTGCACCAGGATAAATGGTGATCACCATTATCATATTTGTGTCGATATCAGGATAGAGATCGACCGGGAGTTTTATAAACGAGAAAAGACCGAGAATTACCACTGTCACAAAACAGAGTGTGGTCATAATCGGGCGCTTCACCGCTGATCCGTATAAACTCATATTTTATTTAAGTTTAAGGGTTTAATCGTTTAATAGTTAAAGCGTTTGGTTTAGATTATTTGAGGACTTGGACTTTCTTGCCATTGGTAAGAGCATTCTGACCATCGACAATTACCTCGGCATTGTCAGGCACGCCACTGATCAACTCATAAGTAGTCCCAATACGCTGACCAAGTTCCACCTTATTATATGATACGGTACCATCGGATTTAAGCAAATAGACATAGTGGTCGCCACTACCCTGCTGCTTCACCACAGCACGGTCAGGCACAACGACATGGTTGGCGGTGCCAAGTGAAATCGTAGCGCGACCAAACATACCAGGAAGCACCCTGCCATCAGAATTGGGAAGATTAATTTCCACACCTACAGTGCGACTTGCGGCATCCACTGTGGGCATAACAAGAGAAACTGTACCCTTGAACACTTCGTCACCATAAGTATTGAAAGTCAAATCAACAGGCATTCCCTTGTTGATCTTGGAAAGTTGCGACTCATTGACATTGATGACGACTTTCACGGGATTGATCTTAGCTACAGTAAGTATTGGCTGTCCACCAGTCATATCACCCGGATCATAATTACGTGCTGTCACGACACCATCAATAGGAGAAGTGAGAACCATATTTTCCCTTGCATTAGCGAGTGTACGCTCAGCCTGAGCAACACTGTTTTTAGCATTGATAAGAGTCATCTCCATCTGGTCGACCGATTGCTGTGTGCCTCCTCCTATCTTGAGAAGTTCAACTGCGCGGTCATAATTGGTCTGTGCATTACGCAAAGCAGCCTTGGCATTATCAACAGCCAATTCATATTGAGTAGTGCTGACATCATCAAGAAGCACAAGCTTCTGACCCTTGGCCACACGCACACCCTCATCGACATATATCGCCTTAATACGATTGGCCATCTGCGCAGATATATTGTTGATAAGCTCC
Organism: Bacteroidales bacterium GP3; assembly: GCA_001701075.1. Lineage (GTDB taxonomy): Bacteria > Bacteroidota > Bacteroidia > Bacteroidales > Muribaculaceae > Lepagella. The sequence goes on from DAAK01000161.1 coordinate 3,756, forward strand.
GGCTCTACAGAAGCTGTATATGTGGCAAGCTGATCTACCTCTTGCTCACTGACCTTCATAGTCTTAACAACTGGAATATCTTCTTTTTCACTCTCCTTTTCGGCTTTATCCTTGCCACAGGCGGCCATTGCGAGAGCAAGCACAAGGGCCGAAGAAACGTATTTATAAGTTTTCATTTAGGTGAATTTACTTGAATTGCGCTGTCCCTACCAAGAAGGAGGTCAAGTTCGCTGGTGGATACTAAATAATTGTAGATTGACTGCAGATATGAGAGCTGAGCACTGGTGTCAGCAAGTTCACTATCACGCAACTGGAGATATGAAGCTGCACCAATCTGGAAACTCTTCAACATGATGTCGTGAGCCTTTTTTGCCTGCCTTACGCCTTCTTTGGAAGAATCGATCTGCTTTGCTTGACGGTTGATATTGTCAAGGGCAAGATCCACTTGCATATTGAGGCTATTGACAAGATTTTCTTTCTGCAAAGCAAGTTCGTTAGCCTGCACCTGAGCCTGCTTCAACTGATACCATTTCGTGCCTCCAGAAAAGATAGGCACAGAAATGCTGACTCCTACAGAAGAATATGGAGCGAAATCGACATCCTTAAACATCGGGCCATTACTGAGCGACAGCCAGTTGACATTGAAGCTTGCTCCGAGAGTAGGAATCCAAGCGAATTTCTTCATTGTCACATTCTGGGCCGCCATCTTTTGCTGAAGTTCCAAAGAGCGAAGGGAAGAGTTTCCTTCAAGACTCTTAGATTCGAGCAAATATGCATACATATCCTTCTGCATATCCTCCATAGTGACGGTAGGATAAAGATTGAGAGCATCATCAATTCCCATCAAGACGTTGAGAGATAGCTGACACTGCTTCACTGAGATATCAGCATCAAGGAGAGATGGCTCAATATTCTTGACTTGCACCTCTGAACGAAGCACATCATATTCAGAAGCTGTACCCTGCTCGAATTGCTTTCTATAGACCTCTGCGGTATATTTAGCAATATCGTAGTTCTGTCTTATCACATCTTTCGAAGAGATTGCAAGCATAAGGGCATAGTAAGCCTTATTCACTTGATTTACAAGCTCCAATCTACTTGAACGTGCACTTTCCAGATTTTGTGCAATCTGGGTATCGGAGATTGAGATTGCCTTCCACAATGTAGGAGCAATAATAGGAAGCGAAAGAGAGAAACCTGTGTTCCACGTATTATCGGAACCCATTTTCAGTTTCTGGCTCTGACCACCCATATTCATACGGATAGTCTGCAGCTCGATACTTCTCTGATAAGATAGTGAGAAACCAATCTGTGGCAGAAGATTTCCAATTGTCTCCTTTTTAGAGAAGTCAACCCTTTTCACCTCAAGATCTGCGATCCGGATAGTAGGACTCTGACTGAGAGCAATGTCGATGCATTCTTCCCTGCTGATAGGTATTGAATCCGGATTGACTCCCATCGCTCCCATCAAGAGGGGAGCGACCTCCTGATTTTGAGCAAAGGCATTCATTCCGAAAGCAAACATTCCTACAAGGAGCATCATCAGTCGATGTTTTCGAATAGTCATTGCAAAATGTCTATATTAGATATGTTATTTAATTGATTATACGCTGAAAATTCACTTCTTGCTAAACGAAGTGCAAAGATAATAAAAAAACGCCGAATTCAGACATTGAATCAGCGTTTTTGACCAATTTATAGGAAATA
>DAAK01000168.1:0-4539 GCA_001701075.1 Bacteroidales bacterium GP3
CCTGACTCCCTGCTTCCGTCATCGCCAAGGGAAATAGAATTCATCACCCAGATGAAAGACAGGGAGCAATATAATGTCAGTATCCTTGCGCCAATCGCTGCAGATCAGTTGAGGATATATCCAGTATCAATCGGAGCGACAGTGGCAGAGCAATCACAGAATGCCCTGAAACCCCGCATTATCACAGGCAAGGGGAGTCCGATATGCACAGCGGCTGACGGACGAGTGATAGCCATACAGAATCCAGCTCCTGAAGGAGGAAGTGCAATCGTGATCCAACATGACAATGGGTTTGCATCACGATACTCACATCTCGGCACACCGACAATATCGCCGGGAGCGCATGTAGATGGAGGAAGCGTAATCGCGCATGGAGCCACGGGAGGAGCTACAGGCTCAGGATTTTTTTTCATTGAGATGTGGTATGACGGCAATCCTGTGGAACCGGCAAAGATGCTGAAGATTAAAGACTAAAGACTAAATACTAAATATTAAAGATTAAATATTAAATAAAGACTGAATCTATAATATAAGATAATATTGATGGGCAAAATTAAGAATATAGGAGTATTAGGGTCGACCGGAAGTATTGGAACCCAGACTCTCGACATAATAGCGGAATATCCCGATCTTTTTCGGGCATCAGTGCTGACAGCTCGACGCCAATGGCAACTCTTGGCAGAACAGGCCCTGAAATTCAAGCCAGATCTTGTAGTAATCGGCGATGAAGAGCATTATAAGCCGCTCTACGAAGAATTGAAAGGGAGTGGCATAGAGGTTGCGGCCGGCACAAAAGCAATCGAAGAAGCGGCTGCACATCCTAATACGGACACTGTAGTGACAGCGATGGTAGGCTACAGCGGACTTCTTCCCACTATCTCCGCAATTAAAGCTGGAAAGACAATAGCACTATCGAATAAAGAGACTCTCGTCGTGGCAGGAGAACTCATCACCAAACTTTGCCAGGAATATGGAGTAAAGATTGTGCCTGTCGACAGCGAACATTCAGCGATATTCCAGTGTCTCGTCGGTGAGAACCGAGCTGAAATGAGGAAGATAATCCTCACAGCGAGCGGTGGACCATTCAGGAAACTTTCGAAAGAAGAACTATACAATGTCACACCTGCAGATGCTCTCAAACATCCCAATTGGGACATGGGGGCAAAAGTGACCATCGACTCTGCATCAATGATGAACAAGGGATTCGAGATGATAGAGGCACGCTGGCTTTTCGACTGCCCACCTGAACAGATAGAAGTTGCGGTACATCCTCAGTCGATAGTTCATTCGATGGTGGAATACCGAGACGGAAGTGTAAAGGCACAGCTTGGGGTGCCAGACATGCACACTCCGATACGCTATGCCCTCTCCTATCCTACCCGTCTTCACACAGAAGCCAGGCCAATGCGTCTTGAAGACTATGCCACATTGACATTTGAGCGACCGGATTTGGAAAAATTCCCATTATTGGGATATGCTTTCGAAGCCATCCAGACTGGAGGCACAATGCCATGTATACTCAATGCGGCCAATGAAATAGCGGTACAGGCTTTCCTTGAGAAAAAAATCCGCTTCACGGATATGCCCAAAATTGCGAGAGAGACAATGGAAACCGTTGCTTGGCAATCAACTCCTGATCTGGAGACATTGATATCGACGAATGATGCAGCAAGAGCTTGTGCGAAAAAATTTGTTGAAAGAATAAATTTCAAAGATTAACGACTAAATATTAAAGATTAAAATACAACTATTTTGGAAACATTTTGGATAAAGGCAGCCCAGTTAGTTCTTGCGCTTGCCATTCTAATCATCATACATGAGTTCGGTCACTTTCTGTTTGCCCGCATTTTCGGCATCAGAGTAGAGAAATTCTATATATTTTTCGACCCATGGAAGGAACTTTTCAAGTGGAAACCAGGCAAATATATCGGTGGACTTGGCAAACAGAAAGACTTGTCGAAAGAACCCGTCTGCGTAGAATGTGAAAAGAAGAAATGTTCTACAGAGGGTAAGAGTAAAAAATCAAAGTTCTGGAGCGACACAGAATATGGAATCGGTTGGATTCCACTTGGAGGCTACTGCAAGATATCGGGAATGATCGACGAGTCGATGGACACCGAACAGATGAAGCAACCGGCCCAGCCATATGAATTCCGCAGCAAACCGGCATGGCAGCGACTATTGGTGATGATAGCGGGAGTTCTCTTCAACTTCCTTCTTGCCATCCTCATCTATGCAGGAATAGTGTATACTACAGGCGAAAAGTATGTAGCTCTGACAGATGCACAGATGGGACTCGAATTCTCTCAGGCTGCCCAGAATGTTGGCTTCCGCAATGGTGACATTCCAATCCAGGCTGATGGAGAATCCCTTGACAAGCTTCCTACGGAAGACCGCCTGAGAATAATGCAGGCAAAAGAAGTGAAGGTGCTTCGCGATGGGAAAGTAGTTAGCATCGACATTCCTGAAAATTTCATCTTCGATCTTGACAAGGAGATGAAGGAGGGGGACTCAAACATAAACTTCTTCACCTACAGGATACCTACCAAGATAACACAGGTAATGCCCGGCGAAGGGGCAGCGAAAGCAGGAGTGAAGGAAGGAGACGAAGTGATAGCCATCAACGGGACACCGACACCTTCCTTGACAGAGTTTCTTTCCACACTCTCCGGCCATGAAGACCAGAAAGTGGAACTGACCATAGTGCGTCCAAAGGAAATCACAAATGATACGCTGACGCTTCCGGTGCAACTGTCCGAAAGTTCCAAGATGGGGGTTGGACTTGAAATAGACCCCTCTGCATTCTTCACAGTTAGGGAAAAGAAATATAATATCTTCACATCGATACCACGCGGTATTGAAATGGGTGTAGACAGACTGACCAGTTATGTCAAGAGCATGAAGCTTGTCTTCACGAAAGAGGGAGCCAAGTCGATAGGAGGATTTGGAGCCATCGGCAGCATCTTCCCGGATTCATGGGACTGGATAGCCTTCTGGAACATAGCAGCCTTCCTTTCAGTGGTACTTGCATTCATGAACATATTGCCTATACCGGCTCTCGACGGAGGGCATGTGCTTTTCTTGCTTTATGAAGTGATATTCAGACGGAAACCATCAGATAAATTCATGGAGTATGCCCAGATGACCGGAATGGTGCTTCTTATCGGTCTGCTGCTTTATGCTAATGGCATGGATATTGTCAGGTTCTTCTTTAAATAACACTTCAAGAGAAGACGATGAAAGACGCGCACGGAGTGCGCTTACTACTAAGTTTGACTCGTTAGAATAATAGACATTTGAAATATAGATGAAGGAAATCATATTAAAGAAAGGAAAAGAGGAAAGCATACTGAGGCATCATCCATGGGTGTTTTCGGGTGCCATAGCGAGATTGCCTGAAGGACTCGAGGAGGGGGATCTGACTGTAGTGAAAGGATCAGATGGAAGTGTGCTCGGTGTTGGTCATTATCAGATAGGGTCTATAGCAGTGCGGATTCTGGAATTCGGCAGAGACACGCTTCCTGAAGACTTCTTCCACAAAAGACTCGAGGCTGCTTTCCGACTTCGCCAGACACTTGGACTGATCAGGGAAGACAATAATTGTTTCCGACTCGTTCATGGCGAAGGGGACTTTCTTCCGGGTCTTGTCATTGACATATATGGAGACACAGCTGTGGTGCAAGCCCACAGTCCCGGCATGCATTTCGAACGCAGAAGGATCGCCGATGCCTTGATAGCAATTCCAGAGGCCCGCATACGGAACGTATATTACAAAAGCGAGACAACGCTACCATATAAAGCAAACCTTGACCCTGAAAATGAATATCTTGTAGGCGCCTACGATGGCAATATAGCGATCGAAAACGGATTGCAATTCAACATCGACTGGCTTCGAGGCCAAAAAACCGGTTTCTTCGTAGACCAACGTGAAAACCGTGCGCTTCTTGAGAAATATGCAAAAGGGAGAAAGGTGCTCAATATGTTCTGCTATACAGGAGGCTTCTCTGTCTACGCAATGCGTGGAGGAGCAGAGAGCGTAGTATCGGTAGACTCATCATCAAAGGCAGCCGCTCTGACAGATGCCAATATAGAGTTGAATTTCCCTGAAGATCCTCGCCACAAGACATATGCGGTAGATGCCTTCAAGTATCTCAACGATATGCCAGACAAGGAATACGATCTCATAATCCTTGACCCACCGGCCTTCGCAAAGCACCGTTCGGCATTGAAGAATGGCTTGATAGGCTACCGGAAGCTGAACACCAAGGCATTTGAGAAGATCAAATCGGGAGGTGTACTCTTCACATTCTCATGCTCCCAGGTAGTGACCCGCGAGGCATTCCGGCTTGCAGTGTTCAGTGCAGCAGCCAAGACCGGACGAAAAGTGAGAATACTGCATCAGCTGACTCAGCCAGCCGACCATCCGATAGATATCTCGCATCCTGAAGGAGAATATCTGAAGGGGCTGGTGCTTTATGTGGAGTAATTTTGAATTTAGAATTTAGAATTTGGAATTGAGTATTTTAGGAAAGTCCTTAA
>DAAK01000168.1:4646-9534 GCA_001701075.1 Bacteroidales bacterium GP3
AATCCGAATTTTGACTATAAGGTAGACCGCTTCGCTGACATTGAGGTGCTACGCTATGAAGTGCCCGGTTTCGACCAGCTTACTCTTCAACAGAAAGAGATGCTCTACTATCTGTCGGAAGCAGCTCAATGGGGCCGCGACATCATCTGGGATCAGAACGGCAGCAACAACCTGCAACTGCGCCGCATACTCGAAAAGATATATCAAAAATATGACGGCGATAAAAATTCAGCTGATTGGAAAGGATTTGAAAAGTATTTAAAGCAAGTATGGTTTGGCAATGGTCCGCATCATCACTACTCCAATGATAAATTCAAGCCTGAATTTTCACAATCCTTCTTTGAAGAGAGAGTGAAAGGACTTTGCAATCATTGCATAGGAGCTAAGAATGACAAAGAGAGGGAAGAAATAATCGCAGAAATCACAAAATATATCTTTGATCCCACATATCTTCCCAAGAAAGTGAGCCTTGACTCCACGGGTGATGTCGTTGTCAACTCAAGCATCAACATGTATGACGGAGTGACACAAGAGGAAGTTGAGGCATATTTTGCATCAAAGAAAAAGCCTAACGACCCCACTCCTATTTCATATGGCCTCAATTCAAAGCTTGTAAAGGATAAGGATGGCAATATAATAGAAGAGAAATACTATCTCAACGGACTTTACGGTGACGCCATCCGCAACATCATCTATTGGCTCGATAAGGCAAAGGGTGTAGCAGAAAACGATGCTCAGCGAGCATACATCACAAAGCTGATTGACTACTACATCACAGGCGACCTACGACTTTTCGACGAATACTCCATTCTCTGGGCAGAAGACACTGATTCTGACGTGGATTTTGTCAATGGTTTTATCGAGAGCTACAATGACCCATTAGGAATGACCGGCAGTTGGGAAAGCTACGTCAACTTCCGCAACCGTGAGAGCACGAAGCGCACGAAGATTATATCAGAGAATGCCCAGTGGTTTGAGGATAATGCTCCTATTGACCCTGAATATCGCAAACCCCAGGTGAAGGGAATCTCAGCCAAAGCCATCAACGCAGTGATGCTGGCAGGCGATGCTTATCCAGCAACTGCGATAGGTATCAATCTTCCGAATGCCGACTGGATCCGTGCCCAGCATGGCAGCAAGTCTGTGACTATCGAGAATATTACAGAGGCATATGCCGAAGCCGGCAAGGGAAATGGATTCCGCGAGGAATTCGTAATTGATGCTCCCACCCGTGAACTCATGGATAAATACCTCTATCAGACAGATATGCTTCACACGGACCTTCATGAATGTCTCGGTCATGGTTCTGGAAGGCTCGCACCAGGCACTGACCCCGATGCACTGAAAGAAAACGGATCCACATTGGAGGAAGCACGTGCCGACCTCTTTGCCCTCTACTATCTCGCAGACCCGAAGCTTGTGGAACTTGGAATACTTGATAATCCGGAAGCTTACAAGGCAGAATACTATCAGCAGATGATGAATGGCCTCATGACCCAGCTCAATCGCATAGAGCCTGGCAACGATATAGAAGAATCACATATGCGCGACCGCCAGCTCATCGCAGCTTGGGCACTTGACCACGCAAAGAAATCAAAGGCTGTGGAACTTGTAAAGAAAGGTGGCAAGACATATCTGAAGATCAACGACTATAAAGAATTGCGCAATCTCTTCGGGCAGCTTCTGAAAGAAATCCAGCGTATCAAGTCGACAGGTGACTATAAGGCTGGAAATGACCTGATTCAGAAGTATGCAGTCAAAGTTGACCCGAAACTCCACAAGGAAGTGCTTCAGCGATTCTCCACACTTGACATTCCTCCTTACAGAGGATTCGTCAATCCGGTATATGTTCCGGAATATGACAAGGATGGCAACATCACAGATGTGAAGATCACCTACAACGAAAGCTATCCGGAACAGATGCTTCGTCTGAGCCGCGAATATTCAACGTTCGGCTGCGAACGTTGATGTGTTGGGGTTAATGATAAGAACTAATATGGATAAAACCACACAAGAGGAATTGATGAGTGCCATACGCAAGGAATTTTTCGCATTGCGCAATGGCATGATAGCCGATACCCTCAGAAAAGGAGGACTGGAGCAGAAGTATATCTTCGGGCTCCAGCTTCCACAAATAAAAGAGATCGCAGCCAGATTCAATCCCGGGAATGAAGAGGATGCGATATCGCTCTCGCGGTCACTTTGGAACGACAATAATGTCAGAAATGCTCCTGTTGTANNAAGGAATGCCGGGAGACACGACTGCTTGCATGCCATATGATGCCACCAAGCGCGATGACTATTGATGAGGCTACAGAATGGGCTGAAGACATCAAAACAAGAGAAGAAGCCGACATCCTTGCCTTCAGGCTCATCCGCTATCTCCATTTTGCGAGGGAAATAGCTCAAAAGCTCAGCAACTCTGACGACCAACTAAAAAAATATACAGCAACAGCTATCCAACGTTTTTTATAACACCTTAAAATCATGAAACTAAACTTCAAAAGTATCATTCTTGCTACAACAGGAGCATTTCTGACATTATTTGGAGCTCAGGAAATAAATGCCGCTGGAGAAAAAAAGGCAGCTCCTACAAGGAAAGAAGCCGGAAAATTTGAAGCCGGCAATGGGACATTCCTTCTCAATGGGGAGCCGTTTATCGTTAAGGCAGCCGAATTGCATTATCCTCGCATTCCGCGCCCCTATTGGGATCAGCGTATCAAGCTCTGCAAGGCACTCGGCATGAACACGATCTGCCTCTACACATTCTGGAATTCCCATGAGCCAAAAGAAGGGGAATTTGACTTCACAGGACAAAACGACCTACGTGAATTTATCAAACTTTGTGAGGAAAACGACATGAAGGTTATCCTACGCCCTGGACCATATGTATGCGCAGAATGGGAGATGGGTGGACTCCCCTGGTGGCTGCTAAAGAAAAAAGATATAAAGCTACGCGAGAACGACCCCTACTTTCTTGAGCGTGTCGACAAATTCCAAAAAGCCGTTGCGGATCAGGTAGGCGACCTTACAATTGCAGATGGAGGCCCGATCATCATGGTGCAAGTGGAGAATGAATATGGTTCTTATGGCACAGACAAGCCATATGTCTCCAATATCCGCGACATGCTACGCAAGAACTTTGGCGATAATGTGACACTTTTCCAGTGTGACTGGTCGTCTAACTTCACCAATAATGGACTTGACGACCTGATCTGGACCATGAATTTCGGCACTGGAGCAAATATCGACCAACAATTTGAGAAACTTAAGGAATTGCGTCCTGAAAGCCCGCTCATGTGCTCAGAATTTTGGAGTGGGTGGTTCGACAAATGGGGTGCCAACCATGAGACACGACCTTCTGAAGACATGATAGCCGGTATCGACGAAATGCTCTCCAAAGGAATATCCTTCAGTCTCTACATGACCCATGGAGGCACAAACTGGGGCCACTGGGCAGGAGCTAACTCTCCGGGATTTGCACCAGACGTCACCTCATACGACTATGACGCACCCATAAGCGAGAGCGGTCAGATCACACCAAAGTATATGGATCTTCGCAAGACCCTTGCAAAATACTATGATGGGAAGAAACTTCCCGCTATCCCGGCAACGATCAAGCCTATCGAAATTAAGGAATTCCAATTTGAGACTGTTGCTCCCATATTTGCAAATCTTCCCGTAAGCAAGAAGAGCCGAGATATAAAGACAATGGAGGAATATGACCAGGGATTCGGAAGTATACTTTACAGAACAACATTGCCGGAGCTCAAAAATGGAGGAATCCTTACCATCAATGAGCCTCACGACTATGTCCAGGTATTTGTAGATGACAAATATATCGGGACTATCGACCGCCGAATGGGAGAAAAGAACGTGCAGCTTCCTGCTTGCCCTAAGGATGCGAAACTTGACATTCTTGTAGAGGCAATGGGACGCATCAACTTTGGACGGGCTATCAAGGACTTCAAAGGAATCACCGACAATGTGACTGTGACAGAAGATCGCAATGGCTACTCCTTTACATGCGAGCTGAAAAACTGGGAAGTTTTCAATCTTGAAGACACCGAAGATTTTTATGAGTCGATGGAATACTTACCACTTGGCACTTTCACTCCTGGAGAAGAGGGAAGGCTACCTCGTGGAGTATATAAAGGGACATTTAACGTCAGCAAACCATCAGACACATTCTTGGATTTCGAGACATGGGGTAAAGGACTCGTATATGTCAATGGTCATCCGCTCGGACGCATTTGGGAGATAGGACCGCAACAGACCCTATATATGCCAGGATGCTGGCTTAAGAAAGGCCAGAATGAGATAATGGTGTTTGACATTGTTGGCCCCAAAGAAGCTAAATCAGCAGGCCTGAAAGAGCCAAAGCTCGATAATCTCCAAGTCAAGAAACCGGCCACTCATCGTGAAGAAGGAGAAAATCTTGACCTTAGCGGATTGAAACCAGTGTTGACAGGCACATTTGAGCCTGGCAATGGATGGCAGGAATTCAAGTTAGAGACTCCTACTGAAGGACGCTACCTATGCTTGGAGGCAGTGAACTCCATAAATGGAAAAGATGTGGCATCGATAGCCGAATTCTATGTGATCGATGAAGAAGGCAACCGCTTATCGCGTGAGCCATGGACTGTAGATTATGCCGACAGCGAAGACACAAAACACAATAGGGCTGCCGACAAGGTATTCGACCTTCAGGAGTCCACATATTGGAGCACGAAGAAGGGAGATCCTTTCCCACACTACATAGTGATTGACCTTGGAAGCGAGAAGAAGATATCCGGCATTCAGTATCTACCGCGTATGGAAAGTGATGTGCCGGGAGCCATCAAGGACTTCAAGGTGTATGTGAATGAAGCCCCATTTAAGAAATAAT
>DAAK01000196.1:0-11062 GCA_001701075.1 Bacteroidales bacterium GP3
AGGATCGAAAGATTCTGGCTTTTTTTATTTCGGAAAAATTGACCAATCCAAATACGAATTGGTCTTCTTCTTTCGTTTATATACAATATGACTAAACTGAGAATTCTTCTATCGATTATTTTTACCCTGCTTTTGCTTCCCGCATTAGCAGACAATGTCCGTATCTCCGGCAAGGTAATCGATGGAGAAGACAAACCAATAGAATTTGGTACTGTCCAGATCAAAGGTACTGCTATCGGCACGAACACTGATCTGGAGGGCAAATATTCCCTTAGTGTTGCTGAAAGCGACACTATTGTTGTCATGTTCAGTTGCATTGGTTTTAAGTCAGTAGAACGTGTCCTTCTTGACCCGAAAGGTGACGTAACACTAAATGTGCGTCTATATAATGATACAAAACTTCTTGATGAAGTCCAAGTGGAAGGTTTCAGAAGCAATATCAATGGTATGCAGACATTTGATGCAGAGTCTTTCAAACTTTCTCCCGACGTAAGTGGCGGAAACGTGGAAGCTGTAATTGCTACGATGCCTGGTGTCAATGCAAACAATGAAATGTCTTCCCAGTACTCGGTGCGAGGTGGCACTTTTGATGAAAATTCCGTTTATATAAATGGTGTTGAAATATATCGTCCACAGTTGATGAAAAGCGGTCAGCAAGAAGGACTCTCCATCATCAATCCTGAAATGGTAGGAAATCTTAAATTCTCTTCAGGTGGTTTTCCTGCCCGATATGCCGACAAGATGTCATCGGTACTCGATATCTCATATAGGGATCCGGAAGCTTTCGAGCTGAAAGTGGCTGGAAGCCTTATGGGGGCTTCTCTTGCTATAGGTCAGAATTCAGGCAAGTTCTCAATGCTGCATGGCATCAGGTATAAAAAGAACAATTCATTGCTCAGCAGTCTTGAGACAAGAGGAGAATATGACCCAAGCTTTTTTGACTATCAGACTAATATGACTCTGAAATCATCAGATAAATTCAGTGTCAATTTCCTTGGTAATATCTCCCTCAATAACTATAATTTCACTCCTACTGATCGTGAGACGACATTCGGTACATCCGAAAATGCCAAATCATTCAAGGTTTATTTCGATGGAGAAGAGAGAGACAAGTTTCAGACATATCTCGGTTCTCTTAGCCTGACTTATAAAAAGAACAGAGCTTCATCATTCACTTTTGGTTTGTCTGGTTTCCTTACCGATGAACTGGTTAGTTATGACATCTCAGGGGAATATTGGTTGAGCCAAGCTGGTACAGGTGGAGAAGGTGGTATTGGCGGTGAACTCGGTGTAGGCAAGTATATGGAGCATGCTCGCAACCGACTTCGTGCATCCGTAGTACAAGCTTTGTTGCGTGGCACTACCAGAATCAAAAGCAACAATATTACTTATGGCATTACTTATCAGCACGAGACATTCCGCGACCGCTCCAAGGAGTGGGAGTGGCGTGACTCTGCAGGTTATTCCTTGCCAACTCAACCAGAGGGTGTCCATCTGATATACAATCTCTCGTCTCGGCAGGACATGCAGGCCAATAGGTTTGCTGCTTTTGCCGAAGATGCTCTCTATCTTGAGACCTCAAAAGCATACATTACTCTAAATGCCGGTGTTCGTTTATCTTACTGGGATTTCAACAAGGAATTTCTTGTTTCTCCAAGAGCCAACATCAGCATAGCTCCCATTAATAATAATCAGCTTACTTTCCGAGCTGCCGTCGGACTCTATTATCAATCTCCATTCTATAAGGAATATAGGGCGACTGTCACTGATGAGTTAGGAAATGGATTTATTCAGCTCAACAGAAACATAAAGTCGCCGCAAAGTCTGCAATTCATTTTGGGCACTGACTATACTTTCAGAGCCATGAATCGTCCGTTTAAACTTACGGGAGAGGCATATTTCAAAGCTCTGTCGCGCCTTATTTCATATGAATACGACAATCTGAAGGTTGATTATACCGGCATAAATGACTCCAAAGGTCACATTATGGGACTTGACCTGAAGCTGTTCGGCCAATTCGTGGAAGGTTCCGATTCCTGGATTTCTTTCTCTCTCATGAATACGGAGCAAACTCTCGACGGTGTCAAGACACCACTTCCGAGCGACCAGAGGTATTCCTTTGGACTCTTCTTCACTGATTATTTCCCTAAATTTCCTAAGCTTAAATTCTCGCTTCGCGGAATTTTCTCTGATGGCCTGACTATGACCGCTCCTCATGTGGCCCGTTCTGTCAATTATTTCAGAGCACCGGCATATAAGCGCATTGATATTGGATTCTCATATCGGCTTGTAGGGGGAGAGCAGGAAGGAGTGCGACCATACAATTTCTGGCGGCATTTCAAGGACATTTCCGTTGCTCTGGATGTCTTCAATCTCTTCGATATCTCCAATGTCAGTGGCTATTATTGGGTGACGGATGTCAACGGAATAAAATATGCTGTTCCGAACTATCTGACACGTCGCCAAATCAATCTCAGACTTTCCTTTGAACTTTAATTATATAAAACGGACAATGTATTATGGCTGAAAATATAGAAACCGAATTTAAACGAACATATGATATCTCTGATATCTCTCGATTTTTCAACCGAAAATCAGGAAACTCTAATCCTGAGACATATGCGGTGTATTATGAAGTGGACAACGCTCTCAATCGCACTAACTCCCCAATCAGGGTGTTAGGCCTTACCATTGCTCTGTGTGTTGAAGGCGAAGGAGAGGTTGGAATTGGGGTCAAGAAGTATAAATTCAGTAAAAACAGCCTGATGCTTCTTAATCCCAACCAATATGTGCATTCCTTGAATTCAAGAGGCGCTGTGAAGATAAAGGCCATAGGATGCAATCTTGAGTTGATTGAGTCAATTATGCCCAAAATTTCAGGATTACTCCCGATTATTATACACAATCCGATAGAATCGGTGAGTCTTCTAAGCGAAGAAAACTCATTGGATATACAGGATTATATGAGGTTTATTGATGAAAAACTTAAGGCTGTAGATTCTCCCCTGAAGAGGACTAAAGTCAGCAATCTTATTCAAGCTTTGCTTTGTGAGATCATTGAAAAACATTATGTCTCAAAAGAAGGCGTTGAAAGACCGCAGACAAGAAAGGAAGAAATTCTATCTAAATTTATTATCGAAATTATTAAGAATTTCAGAAAAGAGCGCAGTGTGGCATTCTATGCTGACAGGCTATGTGTCACGCCCAAACATCTTTCTGCCGTTGCAAAAGACATAACCGGACACACTGCAAGTGAGCTTATCGACCATTACGTGATAATGGAGGCGAAGATTATGCTCGCAGAGACTTCTATGACAATTCAAGAAATATCTAACAAGCTTAACTTTGCCAATCAATCTTTTTTCGGCAAATATTTCAAGCATCTTACGGGTTATTCTCCATCTGAATTCAGGAAGATGGCCTCCGTCAAATCATAATATCATTTTTTATATGATTAAGTTCTTGTTATCAATTATGAATTAAAAAAATACTAAATATATGGCACAGAAACCGAGTATACCAAAGGGAACACGCGACTTTTCTCCAGTGGAGATGGCTCGCAGAAATTATATTTTCGACACTATTCGTGAAGCTTTCCGTCTTTTCGGCTACCGTCAGATTGAGACTCCTGCCATGGAGAATCTCTCTACCTTGATGGGAAAATATGGTGAGGAAGGCGACAAGTTACTTTTCAAGATCCTTAACTCCGGAGATTTCCTGAAGGAAGTGAATGAGGCAGATCTTGAGGCCCGTAATCTTCCAAGACTGACCAACCAGCTTTGTGAAAAAGGTCTTCGTTACGATCTTACAGTTCCTTTTGCACGCTTTGTAGTGCAGCACCGCAACGAAATACAGATGCCTTTCAAGCGTTTCCAGATCCAACCCGTCTGGCGTGCTGATCGCCCTCAGAAGGGACGTTACAGAGAATTCTATCAGTGCGATGCCGATGTAGTCGGTTCTGATTCTCTTGCTAATGAGATTGAACTCCTGTCTCTGATTGATCATGTCATGGGTAAACTCGGCATACGCACCTGCATCCATGTCAACAACAGAAAGATACTTACAGGTATTGCCGAGACGATAGGTGAGGCCGACAAGATTGTAGATATAACAGTAGCAATTGACAAAATCGATAAAATAGGAATCGATAATGTGAATGCCGAACTCCGTGAGAAGGGATTGAGTGAAAAGGCTATTGATGCCCTTCGTCCTCTTCTTGAGCTTGATGGCACAAATGAAGAGAAACTAGAGAAACTCTCTAATATTCTTGCTGGCAGCGAGATCGGAATGAAAGGTGTGGAAGAGATGAAGGAAGTTCTCGAAGGTTTTGAAAATCTCGGTCACTCATGTGGCGTAGAACTTGATGTGTCGCTTGCCCGTGGACTTAATTATTATACCGGCACTATCATTGAGGTGAAGGCGCTCGACGTTGAGATTGGATCTATCACTGGTGGAGGACGCTACGATAACCTGACTGGAGTATTCGGCGTCTCAGGACTTTCCGGTGTCGGAATCTCTTTCGGAGCAGACCGTATTTACGATGTCCTCAATGCCCTTGACCTATATCCAAAAGAAATCACAGGGAGTGTAAAGGTGCTCTTTATCAATTTTGGCAAAGAAGAGGCAGCTGCGTCGTTGAGATGTGTCAAGGCTCTTAGAGAGGCTGGAATCTCAGCCCAATTATATCCAGATTGCGCTAAGATGAAGAAGCAGATGCAATATGCTAATTCAGAAGGAGTGGAATATGTGGTGATGATTGGCGACTCAGAACTTGCCGATGGCACAGCAACTGTAAAGAATATGACCGATGGAACACAGACCACTGTCGCACAGTCGAAACTTGTGGAGGTAGTATGCTAAAGTTTGAATCTTTTCTTCTCGCTCAACCATGTTGTCCGGAAGAAACTTCTACTGACAGATATTATTTCAATCTCACAAATCGGCTTATTGAGATAGCAGAAAAGCTGCCTCCAGTTGCTTCGATCCATTCCGCCTTGATCGAGCGTGCCGCTTTGTGTGTGATTGGATATTTTCAGGATATGATAGCCGATGCCGGACTATGGCACGGCTTCACTGATGAGTGTCGCCGTCTCTTTGGCACACCTGTGCCTTTCTTCAATGTTTCTGATGAATATATCGACTATGAACTGAACAGGGAGGATATTGGCTTTATAGTCTGGTATGCCATCGCTATGTATTCCGACGACAGATGTATCTATCCTTTTGCTCCAGACGTTGTGGCTTTGGCCGATGCCTGGTATAAGGAACTTGAATATGTCTACGAAGAGTCTCCTGTGCCGGAGGGTTATCATCTTGCACATGAGCTCGACGTGTATGCTGAAGAAGATCAGGAGATGATTCTTAAGCTCGGAAGTTGGCTTTATCTTCACAGCTGGCTCCTTCGTCCAGCTTTTGCTTTGACAGCTAATGAGATCATATATGAAAAGATGGCAGAAGGCAAAGGGAATGAAGAAATTGCCAATGCCATTCAGGAAGCTGTCAAGACTGAACCGACCGGTCCTCTTGCTCTCTTTATTGGAGAATGGGTACATCTGACAATTAATCATAGACTCTCAAAGCGAAAGGAGAAGAAGGAAGAGAATTTGACGCATCCGGCATTTGAACGTCTTACACGCTCTACTGGTGGCGAACCAGTGAAATTTCTTGATGGGTATAAGGCTTTAAATGAATTTCTTATTGAAGAACTTGGTTGGAAATCTGGTGAGGAACATCTTACCCAAATCAAGGATTACCCTAATTTTGTACTTATGGCCAATCCAAATAAGGGTTTGCTTGTAGCTCCCGGTATATGCCAGTGTATAAAGGCTCCTTCCAATCCTATGTATGATGCTGAATACGCTTCTTCAAATGCCATAAGACTCTTGACCGAGAGAGGCAAGTGCCCTCACGATCTTCTTGAATACATTTGCGAAAAAGGATGGTTGCCAGATGCAAAATTTCCTGGAAGCGATGATGCTGAACTTGTAGCTCGTTTCCACGATTTCATTGCCCGTTGCTATCTTCAGCTATATTATAGAGGAGACTAATTAATTTTCGATAGCGAAAATTGAAGGTTATAGGGTTATGGGGTTATAATTTGCCAAATAAAGCTTTTAGCCTTAACGAGATAACTCCGCATACTGCTTCTCCGAATATGCTGGAGTTCATTTTCGACGTGCCGAGTTGACGGTTGACGAAGACTATCGGAATCTCCACAACCTTGAAGCGTTTGCGCCAGGCCTTAAATTTCATCTCTATCTGGAACGCATATCCCTTGAATTCGATCTTGTCAAGGTCAATGGCCTCCAATACCCTTCTACGATAGCATACGTAACCTGCAGTGGAATCTCGGAGAGGCATTCTGGTAACAAGCCTTACATAAGCTGAGGCGAAATACGACATAAGTACTCTGCCCATCGGCCAGTTGACGACGTTGACTCCGGTGATGTAGCGTGAGCCTACACAGACATCTGCCTCCCTATCCTTGCACTCGTGATAGAGGCGTGTCAAGTCATCAGGATTGTGAGAGAAATCAGCATCCATTTCTATTATATACTGGTAGTCTCTGGCAAGAGCCCATTTAAAACCATGTATATATGCAGTCCCAAGTCCTAACTTCCCGGAGCGGCACTCCAGATGCACTCTTCCAGGATATTCCCGCATGGAAGCCCTGACAGCATCTGCTGTGCCGTCTGGAGATCCATCGTCAATGACGAGAACGTCAAACCCATCAGGAAGCTTCATCACAGTGCGAAGCATCATGCTGATGTTCTCTATTTCATTATATGTCGGTATGATGACAAGTACGTCGCTCATCTCTTTTTGTCTTTTTGTCGAATCATGAGCGCGGTCGCGCTATTTCAGTGCAAAATTACCAAAAATTATCCATTCTGCAAAATTCATAGAGCGATATTATATTTCTTAAGAATTTCTATTGGATGATATGATTGCTTTGCAAGGCGTAGCCCTTCGTCTCCAGAATCATCCTCGCGGTTAATGTAGACGATTTCAGGATGTCGTCCCATCATCATAGCTGCATATTCCTTATTGATCTTTTCATAGCTTCCTTCAAATGTTCTGGAGGCTTTTTCAACATGAACGAAAAGGGTATCGTTTTTCACATCCCCTATAGTGAATGCCGCTACTTTATCTCCAACCATCAGAATAGCTCCCTCAAGACGGATATCACCCTCCTTGATCAGATTGAGAAGCTTCCTCGTCATGCGCCTTTCTTCTTTTGCCATTTCTACTTCATCACCTTCCTCATCTACAATAGACATAAAATCAATGGCTTTGTCGATGTTTGTCGCATCGAGAGGTTCAAGTCTGCTATCGGGATAGAGGGAATCAAATTTATTGACATGATTTCTTTTCTTTCCCATCTTTTTCCCGGATAGAGTGGAAAGCATTTGCGCATCATATAGATAATCGCCCCAGTCATCCAATGGATTGATGGATGTGATTCCCGCTTCTTCCAGTTCTTCAAGTGCATATTCAGGGACTGCTGAAAGCACAGCGGGAATATTATGATAGCGACAATATTCTTTAATCTTCCCGAGGCTATTTTTCAAAGGAAGTTTCCCAACAGGTAGGGAAAATGCAGGAGTATCGGTGTCGTTTTCTACCACACCCTTTATAAAAAGAGTATCCTCAAATATTGCGAACTCATATTTGAAAAAGTCTACCCACATCAAAATTCCTGCATAAGAAAAGTCAGTGGTTCGTCCGTTTTCTATGCTCAGATAGTGAAAGATAGTTTCCATATCTGCATGTGTTATTGGCTGGAATTGTAGCAGGTCGGTCTTTTTCTGCATTGTAGACTTATTATGGGTTTGAATGGCTTCGGCTTGGCGCAGGGCGTCGATAAAACCATTGTAATCTGTATATGTTTTTACTGTGGTATTCATAGTATGATAATTTAAATCAAGATTAATTATACTTAATTAACGCATGCAGGCAATTTAGGTTTGACACCTCACAATTTTTTTGTAATTTTGCAGTATGAATGTATTGAAATTCGGAGGCACTTCTGTAGGAACAGTTGAGAGTCTCAAAAACGTAAGAAGCATTGTAGAGTCTCTACCATTAGATACTGTTGTGGTAGTTTCTGCTTTAGGTGGGCTTACTGATAAACTCATCTCGACGGCTCGTCTGGCTGCAGATGGTGGGGATTGGAAGTCGGAGGCAGATGCAATTGCCACACGTCATCATATAATCATAGAAGAATTGGTCAGGGAGGAGAAAAAAAACTCAACATTAAAAATAGTTGATTCACTTCTTGACGAACTGCGACGCACATATGAGGGTGTGTCTCTCATAAAAGATCTTCCTGGCAAGACCCTTGACGTTATTGTCAGTCTTGGTGAGAGAATGTCAGCTCCGATTGTAGCCGGAATCATAAAGAATGGCAATCTTCATAATTCTCTTGATTTCATAAAGACAGAGAAATGGTTTGATAAGAACATTGCAGATTCTACCCTTACTCATGATTTGATAGTCAAGGAATTTTCTAATATTGAAAATGGACCTCATATCACAGGCGGATTCATTTCTCAGGACAGGGATACTGGAGAAATCACTAATCTTGGGCGCGGAGGAAGCGACTATACTGCAGCATTGATAGCTGCTGCCCTAAATGCTGACATGCTTGATATTTGGACGGATGTAGATGGGTTTATGACAGCTGACCCTCGTATCATAAAGGATGCAAAAGTGCTTCCCTCTATGTCTTTTATAGAAAGTATGGAACTTTGCACTTTTGGGGCAAAGGTAATATATCCACCTACAATTTATCCGGTGTTCCATAAGAATATTCCTATAAGGATACTCAATACATTTAATCCAACTGCACCAGGAACACTTATTTCTGATTCTTCAGACCCTAATGACTATCCGGTGAAAGGGGTGA
This sequence comes from Bacteroidales bacterium GP3, assembly GCA_001701075.1. GTDB lineage: Bacteria > Bacteroidota > Bacteroidia > Bacteroidales > Muribaculaceae > Lepagella. The sequence goes on from DAAK01000196.1 coordinate 8,909, forward strand.
CAGCCATAAGGAATACCTGTCTTGTTAGGCTTGCAGGTAATCTTACCGAGAATGTAGCTCAGATCAATACCCGTGCATACAATGCGCTTGCAAGAAATGGTGTCAGTGTCTTCCTTCTTGCACAACCTGGCGAAAACCATGAGTTCTCGTTTGCCATCTCAGCTAACGATAGGATCATTGCTTCAAGAGTGCTCAACGAAGAGTTTGCTCCAGAACTTATTGAGGGCGCTCTTGATACAATCACATTAGAGGAAAATCTCTCCACTATAGCAGTGGTAGGAGAAGGATTGAAGTATATCAAAGGTCTCAACGGCAGGATTGTCAATACTCTTTTGCGTTCTGGAATCAAGACGCATGCATGTTCTGAGGGAAATTCTGATACTACCGCCTCCTTTGTAGTGGAGGAAAAAGACACAGTGGAAGCAATCAAAGCTATCCATGGATTGTTTTTCTAATATAGGACCCGACTTTAGATAACTACAGTTGAGCCCACGATACTTAAATTAATGATCAATGGAGATTAAAAATGCAAAATATGAGATAAGCAGTGCAAGGGTTGACCAATGTCCGGTCACTGACGTTCCGGAATATGCTTTCATAGGGCGTTCGAATGTCGGAAAATCTTCCCTTATCAATATGCTTACCAACAACAGTTCTCTTGCCAAGACGTCTCAAAAACCTGGCAAGACGTTACTTATCAATCATTTTAAAGTAAACAACGGAGACTGGTATATAGTCGATCTTCCGGGATATGGATATGCTGCAAGAGGTAAAGACCAGCGCCAGGCATTTGCCAATATGATTAAGGGGTATGCTCTTGATCGCCCTCAGTTAGCTTGTCTGTTTGTGCTTATAGATGTCAGGCATGAGCCTCAAAAAATAGATCTTGAATTCTTAGATTTCTGTGGCGAAAACGGAGTTCCTATTGCGATAGTCTTTACAAAGGCAGACAAAGTGAGCCAGAAAGTAGCTGATCATAATATCGCTCTTTTTAAGAAGGAACTTTTGGATCGGTGGGAAGAACTTCCTCCTATATTCTTGACTTCTTCTGAGAAGAAAAAGGGTAGGGATGCGATACTGGATTTTATTTGGCATACCAATACAGTATGGCATGAGAGCTGTGAAGAATCCGAACAAGAAGAAGCTGATGATAACCCAGAGTCTCAAGAACCTCAGTAATTCTGAAATACTTAAACGATTAAACAATTAAACCAAAACCACATATCATGAAAATAGCATTTGCATCCGATCATGCAGCTTATGATCTAAAGCAGGTCATCAAGCCTTATGTAGAAGAAAAAGGTTACGAAACTGTAGATTTCGGAACGTTCAGTCCCGATTCATGTGACTATGCCGACTTTGCTCATCCTGCAGCTAAGGCAGTAGAGAATGGCGACTGTGATTTCGGTATCGCTATGTGCGGAAGTGGCAACGGCATTCAGATGACACTCAATAAGCATCAGAAGATCCGTGCTGCCCTTTGTTGGCTTCCTGAGCTTGCAGCTCTCGCACGCCAGCACAACGATGCCAATTTCCTTGTGCTCCCAGCTCGCTTTATTTCTGTGGATGAAGCTTATAAGATTGTGGACGCATACCTTGAGGCCAAATTTGAAGGTGGACGTCACGCTAAACGTATCGCAAAAATACCTGTTTGTGATGCCTGAATTTGAGATTCAGCTTCGAGACGTACTGCTTTATGCACGTCATGGAGTGATGCCTGAAGAAGCAGTCTTGGGCAACCAATATCGCGTCAATGTGTGTTTGCGCATTGACGCTTCCGGTTATGACACTTCTAAGGATGATCTTGCTTCTACAATATCATATGCTGAAGTATATGATATTTTGAAGAAGGTTATGTCTGTCCCAGCTGGGCTATTGGAGACAGTGGCAGTGAAATTTGGAAGAGAAGCGGCTATCAAATGGCCAATAATAAAAGGCGGAGAAATAGAAATAGTTAAAACCGTGCCTCCGATTCCTGATATGATAGGAGAGGCAGGTGTCAAATACATTTTCTAAAATTTCTATCTGTAATAAGTAAAAAAGTTCTTTCAAAATTTGCACATTCCAAAAAAAAACAGTAATTTTGCATCGTGATTCCGAAAGGGGTCATAATTAAGGAGGTTCGTTAGCTCAACTGAATAGAGCATCTGACTA
>DAAK01000196.1:11174-21173 GCA_001701075.1 Bacteroidales bacterium GP3
CAGAAGGTTACAGGTTTGAATCCTGTGCGGATCACTTAAAAAGGCTGTCGCAAGACAGCCTTTTTGCATTTCTATTAATGAGTGATATGTATCGTGTGGTATTAGAATCAGCTCAGGATTAGCCGAGCTGATTCATGATTGAGTTCATTTTTGCTTTAATACGTTCGTTGGCGAGGTTGCCGATGCTGCCGAGGTGAGTGTGATTGACACCGCGATGTGGCTTATAGGTGCCATTCTGAACTTCCATACCGATCTTCTTGTAGGCGTCGCGGAAAGGCATTCCTTCGAGAACAAGGCGGTTTACGTCTTCCACTGTGAAGATATAGTCATATCTTGGGTCTTCAAGAATTTGATCTTTCACTCTTATCTCACTGAGCATGTATGTAGCCATGTCAAGACATTCAATCAGTTCTGTTGATGCAGGGAATAGAATATCCTTCATAAGCTGGAGGTCGCGGTTATATCCAAGTGGAAGATTGGCAGTAAGCAGTGCGATTTCATTCTGAATTGATTGAAGTCGGTTGCATTTTCCTCTCATTATCTCAAAAACATCCGGATTCTTCTTGTGTGGCATGATGCTGGAGCCGGTGGTCAGTTCGTCGGGGAAAGAAACAAAAGCAAAATTATTGCACATCCACATGCAAACATCCATTGCAAGGTGTCCTAAAGTGGAGGCTACTGCTCCGATAGCAGCCGCTACAGCTCTCTCTGTCTTACCACGGCTCATCTGTGCTGCCACTACGTTGTAATGAGGATTTGCAAAATGAAGTAGATTTGTTGTCATTTCTCTGTCAAGTGGGAATGAGCTTCCATAACCTGCAGCTGAACCCAGAGGATTCTGATTTGCAATGTTGTAGGCAGCCACGACTATGTTCATGTCATCTGTCAGAGCCTCTGCATATGCACCAAACCATAATCCGAAAGAAGATGGCATCGCAACCTGAAGATGAGTATAGCCAGGCATCAACTTATCTTTATGCTTTTCAGAAAGTTCAATAAGGCGATTGAAAAGATGTAGGATGCTTTCAGACAAATGTTTCAATTCATCGCGGAAGAAAAGTTTGAGGTCTACGAGGACCTGGTCATTGCGCGAGCGTCCGGAATGAATCTTCTTTCCGACATCACCAAGTCGTTCGGTAAGAAGAAACTCAACTTGAGAATGCACGTCTTCCACTCCTTCCTCAATGGTGAATTCACCACGCTCAATATCGTCTGCTATCTGTTGAAGTGCAGGGAGCAATGTATCCAATTCTTCTTTTGACAAAAGACCGATGGATTCCAGCATCCTGATATGAGCCATCGAACCTTGCACATCATATTTAGCGAGTCGTAGGTCAAGTTCACGGTCTTGTCCTACAGTAAATTTCTCTATTGCTTTGTCAGGCTCGAAGCCTTTATTCCATAATTTCATAGTTGGTTGTTGGTTATTGATTGTCAAGTTGACAAAATGATTAGATAATCAAGGATTTTATTAGGTTGATGTAGGTGTCGATCGCATCCTGAATTTCTGATAGACATACGTACTCATCAGCCGAATGAGACCTTGAAGAATCACCGGGACCCATTTTTAAAGATGGTATGCCGTGCATCAGGGCCATATCAGAGGTCGTGGGAGATATGAAAGTGGTTTTGCCAAGAGAAACAGCTGCCTTTACAAGAGGATGATTCGTGTCAATTACGGATGCATGAACTCTTGTTGACCTTGGAGTCAGTTCACTCCATTTAATGCACTTTCTGAGAAGTTCAACCGTTTCTTCATTGCTGTAGGCATCAGTCGTTCGGACATCAACTACATATGAGCATTTATCGGGAACTACATTATGTTGAGTTCCGCAGTTTATCATTGTGACACTAACCTTGATCGGACCTAAAATGTCGCTTGTCTTTGCCGGTGAGAAATTTCTTAGTCTGTCAATATCTTCTATTGCCCGATAAAGTGCATTGATTCCCTCATTCCGTGCTGCATGACCAGCTTTCCCGGTTGCTACACAGTCAAGCACAAGCAACCCCCTTTCAGCGATTGCGGGTTGCATACCGGTCGGTTCTCCGACAAGGACCATATCGGGGGAGAGTCCTTTTTCTTCAAGATAAGGCAGGAAAGCCCTCATTCCAAATTCTCCCATGACCTCTTCGGCAGCTGTAATCGCAAGAAGCAGGTTGACTGGAAGTGAATCGACATCGTTGAGCGCAAGAAATGCCATAGCAAGCGCAACACAAGAAGCACCAGCGTCATTACTCCCAAGTCCATATATCCGATCTCCTTCGATATCAGGACTAAAAGGATCTCGGATGTATGATGGGGCAGCACGCACTGTGTCATGATGTGAGTTAAGCATCAGAATCGGTTTTGATGGATCAAAATTCTGGGATAACACATACACATTGTTATGGAGTCTCTTCACATTGCCCGCACAGTTTTCATTGAGCCATTCTTCCCATATGTCGGCAGTAGCAGACTCCTCTCTTGAAAAAGAGGGTGTGGAAATGAGCTTTTTCAGTAGGGAAATGTAATCTGCACTCATAGTTGTTTATCTTATGATGGTCCCGAAATCATTAAGAAGGTTATCAGCCTTACATATCCTCACTTCCTTGACCCCTTTTGAAGCGGAATCAAGTGCGTTTGTCAGCTTGGGAATCATTCCTTTAGCTATGGTGCCATTATCTTTCAAAGACTGGAAATTCTCTTTGGTGACGAGTGGAATAACTGATGCTTCATCATCAACATCAGCAAGTACTCCAGCCTTCTCAAAACAGTAGGTGAGGATTGTAGGAGCTACGCGAGAAGCTCCTATAGCAACAGCAGCTGCTACAGAATCGGCATTGCAATTTAGAAGAGTGCCATTGCCATCATGACAAATTGCACATACTACTGGGGTGATGCCAGCTTCAAGGAGAATTCGGATAAGATTGTCATTGACATCCTTCGGATCAATATCCCCTACAAACCCATAATCAATAGGGGTTGCCGGGCGTCGGGTAGCCCTTATAATGTTGCCGTCGGCACCTGAAAAACCAAGTGCATTGCATCCTTCAGACTGCAACATTGCCACTATCAGCTTGTTGATGAGGCCTGCATATGTCATAGTGACTATGTCAAGGGTGGCGCGGTCAGTGACACGCCTCCCCTCTATCATGGTCGTCTCTATTCCCATATCTTTGCTGAGTCGGGTAGCTTCTTTTCCACCACCATGTACGAGGATTTTCGGACCCTCCAAGCTTGAGAAGAGTTTGATAAAAGCAGATAAAGCTGAGGGATCATCTATGACGTTCCCTCCTATTTTCACAACATTGATTTGCGTAATTCTCATAATTATAAAGATCAGAGGCTTTCAAGAAGACGTTTTATCACGACTTGGGCAGATATTTCTCTGTTGGCTGCTTCCGGAATGAGAATGCTTCTTTTAGATTCAATGACATCGTCAGTCACAATCATATTTCTTCTGACCGGAAGGCAGTGCATGAAGTAAGCATTGTTGGTCAATGCCATTTTTTCAGCATCTACAGTCCAGCCCCGGTCAGTAGACAACACTTTACCATAGTTGGGATCGGCGTATGCCGACCAGTTCTTGGCATAGATGAAATCTGCACCCTCAAAAGCCTTTTTCTGGTCATACTCGATCTTTGCGCCTTTTGTAAAAGCCGGGTCCAATTCATATCCGTGAGGATGAGTGATGACGAAATCGTAGCCTGCTGCTATCATCCACTCAGCAAATGAATTCGGTACAGCTTGAGGCAACGCTTTTGGATGAGGTGCCCAAGTCATTACCACCTTAGGACGTTTCTTAGTCTTGTATTCCTCGATAGTGATGAGATCAGCGAAACTTTGAAGCGGATGTCTGGTGGCCGCTTCCATACTGAAGACTGGCTTTCCTGAATATTTGATAAACTGAGAGATAACTTTCTCTTCGTAATCATCCTTTTTGTTGGTAAGTCCGGCAAAAGATCGAACTCCGATGATATCGCAATAGCATCCCATCACTGGAATTGCCTCGAGGAGATGTTCTGCCTTGTCTCCATCCATAATCACTCCACGTTCAGTTTCAAGTTTCCATGCTCCTTGATTCACGTCGAGAACGATGACGTTCATCCCTAAGTTCATGGCAGCTTTCTGAGTTGAAAGCCGGGTGCGAAGCGAAGAATTGAAGAAGATCATAAGCAGAGTCTTATTTCTGCCAAGACCTGTGAATGCGAATTTGTCTTTCTTTATGAGAGTGGCTTCCGCAAGTGCCTTGTCGAGTAAGCCGATATCTTGTACGCAGGTGAATTTATTCATAAGAGTTAAGAGTCAAGAGTTAAGAGTGAAGGGATATGGCTTTCTTTAATTCTTGTATGAAGTAGGAAGCATCATTTTTTGAGAGATTAAGTGCAGGGAGTAGTCTTACGGTCATTTTTCCAGCACCACCTGTGAAGATATGATGGTCGAAAAGAAGTTTCTTGCGTAAGTCACCACCAGTGACCCCATCAACCTCAAAGCCTATCATGAGTCCGCGTCCTCTGACATCACTTATCTGTGGAATTTTTTTCAATTCTTCAATGAGATATTCTCCAACGGAGGCAGCGTTTTCGATGAGTTTTTCATCCTCCATAATGTCGAGAACAGCAATTGCAGCTGCACAAGCGAGGTGATTTCCTCCGAAGGTGGTGCCAAGCATTCCTTTTTTTGCTTCAATTGAAGGAGAGATGAGTACGGCTCCCATTGGAAAACCATTGGCGATGCCCTTTGCACAAGTGATAATATCGGGTATGATGCCATGGTGCTGATGTGCAAAGAATTTCCCAGAGCGTCCATACCCTGACTGTATTTCATCAAGTATTAGAAGGGTGCCGCTCTTTTGGCACTCCTCAGCCAGTGCATGCATGAACTCTGTGGTAGGTTCATGGATTCCGGCTACTCCTTGTATCCCTTCTATTATGACTGCTGCATATTCTTTTGTGGATAGAGCAGCTTTCATAGCCTCAATGTCATTCAGGGGAACGAAAGATACATTTTTAGTCTTATTGAAAGGAGCCTGAATGGCTGGATTGTCAGTAGCAGCCACAGCACCTGACGTGCGACCGTGGAACGCATGGCCGAAAGCTAATATCTTGCTTCTTCCAGTAGCGAAAGAAGCCAATTTCATAGCATTTTCATTAGCCTCTGCACCTGAATTGCATAAGAATAGAGCATAATCGTCATATCCTGAGAGTCTGCCGAGTTTTTCTGCAAGACGTTCCTGTAGGGAATTGATAACGGAGTTTGAGTAGAAACCCAGGGCGGCCACTTGTTTTGACACAGCGTCAACGTAGCGAGGATGAGCATGACCAACAGAAATCACTGCGTGACCACCATAAAGGTCGAGGTATTCAGTTCCGTCTGCAGTGTAGACCCGATTTCCAGCACCTTTGACGGGTTCTATATCATAAAGAGAATATACATCGAAGAGTTCCATTTTAGTTTTTTTAGAGTTGTCAGTCTTCAGTTGTCAGCGTGGGTTTAAAATGCTGAGGGTTTTAGACGAAGCCCGGTGGTTTGATCTATTCCGAGCATAATGTTCATATTCTGCACGGCTTGTCCGGATGCTCCCTTGAGAAGATTGTCAATGGCACAAGTCACAAGTAGCTTCTTTCCATGTTTTTCCACATGAATAATAGCCTTGTTAGTGTTAACAGCTTGTTTGAGATCTATTGGACTGTCAGAGACGACAGTGAACGGAGCATTCTGATAGTATTCTTTGTATAGATCAGTTGCTTCTTCTTCATTCAGGCTGCAATCAAGAGTGGTGACTGCAAAAATTCCTCTTGGAAAGTCGCCCCTCATAGGCACAAAATTGATAGTTGCGCTATTGTCGGGTTGAAGTTTCTTTAAGGTAGCTCCAATCTCAAGTAGATGTTGATGAGTAAAAGGCTTATAGACTGAAATATTATCATTCCTCCAGCTGAAATGAGTGGTTGCTCCAGGTTTAACTCCAGCACCAGTGGACCCGGTTAGGGCTGTAATATTGATGTCGCCATTTTCCGGGAGGAGGTGAGCCTTGGCCAATGGCAGGAGTGAAAGCTGAAGTGCGGTGGCGAAGCAACCTGGATTAGCTATTGAATCAGCAGCAGCAATCTTGTCAAACTGCAGTTCAGGCAACCCATATACAAAGCCTTCTGACTCGTCTCTGAAATCTTGAGCAAGGTCGATGACTTTCAGACCTTCCGGACGGACATTATCTTCCCAAAACTTTTTGCTTTGTCCATGAGCAGAGCAAAGGAAGAGGATGTCGATGTCTTCGAGTGGGTGAGAGTCAGAAAAGACCAGGTCTGTTTCTCCCAATAGCCCTCCATGTACGTCAGTAATTGGTTTTCCGGCATTGCTCGAAGAGTGTACGAACTCAATGCTCACTTCTGGATGATTGATGAGCAGGCGGAGGAGTTCACCGGCAGTATAGCCGGCGCCTCCGATTATACCAACTTTTTTCACTCTGATTTGCCGTTTTTAACCTGATTATTGTGATATATTTTCATCTGGTTGCCAAGAATCTTGGTGAATCCTTTCACATCGTCGGCAGTCCATGCCTTGTTGACTTCTCCGTATTCTCCGAAGTCAGTCTTCATCAGGTCAAAAGGTGAATCAACACCTACAAGAGTATATGAGTAAGGACGGAGAATGAGTTCAACCGTACCTGTCACGTTTCGTTGAGAACTTTCAAGCATTTTCTCGATGTCGCGCATCACCGGTTCCAAATACTGAGCCTCGTGCAGGAACATTCCATACCAAGTGCCAACCTGGTCTTTCCAATATTGCTGCCACTTGGTCAAAGTATGCTTCTCAAGCATCTTATGAGCTGCTATGATGAGTATAGGCCCGGCTGCTTCAAAACCTACGCGACCCTTGATACCTATTATAGTATCACCGATATGCATGTCGCGACCGATGCCGAAGCGAGAACCTATACGTTCCACCTCGCGAATAGCTTCAATCTTATCTGTGTATTCCTTGCCGTTGACAGCAGATATTTCTCCTTCGTTGAAAGAAATTGTTAGTTTCTCAGGTTCTGTGGCAGTTATCTGTGAGGGATATGCCTCTTCGGGAAGAGTCTGATCGGAGTGGAGTGTTTCCTTACCTCCGATAGATGTTCCCCATAGACCTTTATTGATGGAATATTCCATTTTCTTGAAGTCTGCCTCATAACCATGTTTCTTGAGATAGTCTATTTCATATTCGCGGGTTAGGGTAAGATCACGGGTTGGGGTAATGATTTCGATTTCTGGAGCAAGTATTTGGAAAGTAAGGTCAAATCGCACCTGGTCGTTGCCAGCGCCAGTTGAACCATGGGCTATAGCATCAACACCGAGTTTCTTGGCGTATTCTATTGTTGCTATAGCCTGGAAAATTCTTTCCGAGCTTACAGAGATTGGGTATGTTCCGTTGCGGAGCACATTACCTGCAATCATGTATTTGATACTCTTATTGTAATAGTCTTTTGTTACGTCAAGAGTTGCATGGGATACTGCTCCAAGGCGTTTGGAACGGTCAGCGATTGCTTCCAGTTCTTTTTCTGAGAAACCACCTGTATTAGCAATGGCGGTGTGAACTTCGTATCCGAGGTCTTCGGAGAGATATTTTACAGCGAAAGAGGTGTCGAGACCTCCTGAAAATGCAAGAAGCACTTTCTTTTTATTATTTTCTGACATTTTACTTTGATTTCTATTCGTGAAACTATTATTTTTCAAAGACGCGATGCATTCGCATCACGCAAAACGCGTCACGCGCCACACATATTTACTTTTTTAGGTGGAGGAAGCGTTTGATTCTGTTTTGAATCTTTATCATATAAGGATTTGCTCGCTTGTCGGCTGGAAGGGGTTGTTTAGGGTCGAAGAGCATGCCTGTGCATAGGCACATTCGTCGGTTGTTTCGTTGCAGGATGTCATAATTCTTGCAACCCTGGCAGCCCTGCCAGAATTCCTCATCATCAGTCAACTCAGAGAAAGTCACAGGCTTATAGCCCATTCTCGAGTTGAGTTTCATGACAGGAAGCGAGGTCGTGATAGAGAAAAGTTTCGCGAACGGAAAGCGAAGTCGAGCCAGCTCGAAGGTTTTCGTCTTGATGGCGCCGGCAAGGCCAAGATGACGGTATTCTGGATCGACAATCAGTCCGGACGTCGCAACGAAATCTCCATGCCCCCAGCTTTCAATGTAGCTGAACCCGACAAGCCTATCACCGTGGAGAGCCACCACGCTCTTACCGCTCGTAATCTTCTGAGCGATATATTCTGGTGTTCTCTTGGCGATACCAGTACCGCGCTGAAGTGCTGACTCGTAGATCAGTTTCACTATCAGATCGGCGTATTTGGCATCTTCTGGCTCAGCAAATTTAACTGTGATACCGTTGATTTGCATTTTGTTGAGATGTTACCGAAAAAGTTGTTAAAAATACTACGTTTGCCCGTCGCGCAAGCCATGACTCTCCGTACGTCAAGACCCTTAATTTGTTTGAGTGGGCAAACAAGTTGCAAAGTTACAAAAAATATTTGAAATAAATGTGATATTGATAAAATTTAGTGAAAAATAGTATGATTTTTGCAATTATAAAGCATACAACACTGCGAAAGAAGATAATAATTTGGTAATTTGGAGAATTTGGTATAACTTTGCGGAGGATGAGATGGAGATTTTTATTGTAAGGTTATATTGAGAAAATATGAGTGAGAGGAAAGAGTTTATAATAGCTTTTGAGAGTGAGCGGTTGGGTTATGGACAAGTAGTGCTTGACAATTCGTCAAAAGGGGGAATCTGTCAGGGAGTGACGGCTATAGTTGGTAGAAATGGAAGCGGTAAATCTACATTAGGGAATATTATTGCAAAGGGGAGGTATGCATATGGAAACCGACTCTGTTTTAGCAACAAGATTTCTCGGATTAAGATGCTAACTTTCACTGATATCCATTCTTTTACGGGAATAGATGTTCAGTACTACCATCAGAGAATGGAGGCTACGGCCAACGAATATGTGCCGACTGTCGGAGAAATTTTCAATAAGAAATTGGAGTCACCTGCATGGCATAAATATTCTGATGTATTTCGATTGCACAATATCGAATCGAAGAAAATCAACTATCTTTCAAGTGGAGAATTAAGGAAGCTTTTGATTATCAATGTTCTTTGCGATTGTCCGGATTTGCTTATACTTGATAATCCCTATATAGGGCTTGATGCGGAGTCGCGTATTGATTTTGATGAGGCTATGAAGTTGCTGCGGGAAAATGGAGTATCAGTGGTCTATCTATTATGTGATGCTGTAGATGTACCTGACTATGTGGATTCTATAATAGAAATGGACAACTGCAAAATCGGATTTCCTATTACAGAAAAAGATGAGATTGCGCGCTTCCTGCAGCAAACGAAAGATTATGGAAGCGACGATGATATTATATTGCCAGAGAAAACCTCAACTCATCTATATGACGATTGTGATATCGTTTTCTCTATCAATGATGGTCATGCAAGATATGGAGACAAATCAATTTTTGAAAATTTCAATTGGACTGTGTGTCGAGGGGAATGTTGGGCACTTAAAGGTCCTAATGGATCTGGTAAATCCTTGCTTTTGAGTATGGTTTGTGCTGACAATCCGCAAGGCTATGCCAACGATATCACTCTTTTTGACCGCAAACGAGGCAGTGGTGAGAGTATATGGGAAATTAAGGATGCAATAGGATATGTGTGTCCGGAAATGCAGTTGTATTTCAAATCTAACGACTCTATTAAAGAGATTATCATTCAGGGAATGCGAAATTCACTTAACCGATATAAGAAATCAACTTCTGAAGAACAGGAAGTCGCTGATGGGTGGATAAATGCCTTGAAGATAAGTCATCTTGCAGATAGGAAGTTTTCAGACTTATCATCAGGAGAACAAAGAATAGTCCTGCTGGCAAGAGCTATAGCCAAACAGCCTGAGCTGTTGGTGCTTGACGAGCCATTGCATGGACTTGACGGTGAACATAAGAGACGCATTAAGAAGATAATATCTG
>DAAK01000122.1:0-5126 GCA_001701075.1 Bacteroidales bacterium GP3
TGATAGTTTTTTGCACAAAAAAAAATGCATATGTAAGTATCGGATAAAATAGTATCATTTCGCATTTGATATTTTTCATAACTTTGCAATTAAAAGAAAATAACCCAAACCATCATGAAAAGAAATCAAGCAAAATTCATAGCATGCTCTATGCTTGCACTGACTGTTTCGGTGGCAACAGCAAAGATTGAACTTCCTGAGATCATCAGCGACAACGCAGTGCTTCAACAGAAGTCAGATGCCAAGCTTTGGGGCTGGAGCAAACCAGGCTCACAAGTTGATGTGACAACATCATGGAACGGAAAGACATACACCACAAAGTCAGACAGCAATAATGGGCGTTGGGAAGTCTCAGTATCTACTCCGGAAGCTTCCTTCACACCATATTCAATAGAATTTAAAGACGCTGACGGGGCAGAGACAATAAGCAACGTTCTGATTGGAGAGGTATGGTTTTGTTCAGGGCAGTCAAACATGGAGATGCCACTTCGAGGCTTTGGTGTGCAACCTATTGAAGGGGCAGCCCAAGCCATCGCATACTCCGGCAAGTATCCCGGGATAAGAATGGCCAACATACCTAAGCGTGAGGCATACACACCACAAGATAAAGTGGTAGGGAAATGGAATGTATCCAATCCGAAGAATGCAGGAGAATTCTCAGCCCTCGCCTATTTCTTTGCCCAATCACTGACAGATCTACTGAACGTTCCTGTCGGCATCATCAATTGCGCATACGGAGGTTCGAAAGTGGAGGGTTGGATTCCAAAATGGAAGCTCGACACTTATGAAGGCTGGGACATGGCAGCTGAAGAGAAAAACAAGGATATGGGCAACTGGGAAAGAATCGGCGTGATGTATAACGCTATGCTGAAGCCCGTGCTTGGCTATACAGTCAAGGGATTTCTTTGGAATCAGGGAGAATCAAATGTGGGAAGAGAGAATGAATATCCCCAACATCAGAAAGATATGGTAGAGATATGGCGCGATGAATGGGGGCAGGGAGAATTGCCGTTCTATTTTGTGGAACTTCCCGGATGGAACTACGATAACCCAGAGGCCGACAACGCAGCAAAATTCCGTGAATGCCAGCATAAGGCTGCTGAGATACTACCTAACAGTGGAATTGTATGCACCACCGACCTCGTGTATCCTTATGAAGTGCCCGATATCCACGCCCGAAAAAAGAAAGAGATTGGCGAGCGCCTCGCATTTATGGCAGGAGCGCGCACTTATGGCATCGAAGGCATCCCGCACATCTACCCTTCTTATAAATCAGTAGTACTGAAAGGAGATACAGCAGTATTGACATTCAACAACGCCATCGGAGGGCTAAATCCAAACACTGACCTTCCGGGATTTGAAGTAGCAGGAGAAGACCAGGTGTTCTATCCCGCAAAGGCCACCGAAGACTGGAACTGGCCATATACCGTGACAGTATCGAGCGACAAGGTGAAAGATATTAAGGCTGTCCGCTACTGTTTCAAGAATTTTGCCATTGGCCAACTTAAAGACATGTATGGACTTCCGCTGATACCATTCAGAACGGATAATTGGTGATTTAGAAAAGTTTAATCGTTAGGTGTTTAATCGTTTAGCAGTTCAGGCAATGAATTTTAAAAGATATATAGGGGTGGCGATGCTGGCTGGATTAATGATGACAGCAGGCTGCCATAGTGAAAAAACAGAATCTAAAGACGATGATAAATTTGTCACTGTAAAAGATGGAGAGTTCTATATCGGCGACTCAATCTACCGATACGTAGGCACCAACTTCTGGTATGGCGCTATACTAGCCTCTGAAGGACAGGGAGGAGACCGCGAACGTCTCGCCCGCGAGCTCGACACTCTTCAGAGCATTGGTATCAACAATCTCAGAATCCTCGTAGGCGGTGATGGCGAGGAAGGGCTTGCCTCACATATATCCCCCACCTTGCAAAAAAGTCCTGGAGTCTACAATGACACAATTCTCCGGGGCCTTGACTATCTTCTCGATGAACTCGAAAGACGCGATATGAAAGCTGTGCTCTATCTCAACAATGCCTGGGAATGGAGCGGAGGTTTTTCAACTTATCTTGAATGGGCAGGAGAAGGGAAGGCAGTGAATCCGGCCACTGACGGGTATCCGGCATATATGGCTTACGCCAGCAAATTCTCTGTCAATGACTCAGCCCAGAAACTTGCATCAAACCATGTCAGAAACATCGTGAGCCGCACAAACAGCATCACCGGAAAGCCATATTCTGAATCTCCTGCCATAATGTCGTGGCAAATAGCCAACGAGCCGCGCTGTTTCGATGCAGCCAATAAGGAAAGCTTTGCAAAATGGATAGGAGAAACGGCTTCACTGATTAAAGAGATAGACCCTAACCATCTTGTGTCTACGGGCAGCGAAGGAGCGTGGGGCTGCGAAAATGACATGGAACTTTGGACCCGTATCCACTCAAATCCTGAAGTTGACTACGCCACTATCCACATATGGCCATACAACTGGAGCTGGGTAAGCGGCGAGACCGTCACAGACAGTGTGTCAGTGGCTTGCCGCAACACGACAGACTACATCAATGCGCATTATGAAGCCTTAGGCAAAGCACTCCAAGAGAAAGGAGAATCTTCAAAGCCTATCGTGCTTGAAGAATTTGGATATCCTCGCGATGGGATGGCATTTGCACAAGGGACACCAGTCACTGGCCGCGATGCATATTACAACCACGTATTCTCAGAAATAAAAGGAGGAGGAAAAATCAAAGGAGCTAACTTCTGGGGCTGGGGAGGCCTTGCGAAACCGGCCCATGAAGTTTGGGAACCAGGAGACGACTACACAGGCGACCCGGCACAAGAGGCACAGGGACTAAACTCCGTATTTGCTTCAGATGGGACAACAATAGAAATAATTAAGAACGCTACACGCTAATCAACAATCAATTCATCATGAGAACCCTTTTAGTCACAGCAGCTGCAGCCATTCTTTTATCGGGATGCTCAGGCAACAAGAAAGAAAAGACACAGGAAGCCGAATCTACGACCCCGGCACAAACACTTATAGCACTTCTTGACTCAACCGTTAGTACAGGCCACTTTTATTACGGCCACCATGATGATCCGGCCTATGGACACGACTGGAAATATTTGGAGGGTCGTTCCGACGTAAGAGACATGACCGGGGAATACCCCGGACTCATGAGCTGGGATCTTGGAATGCTTGAACTTGATTCCGCGAATAATCTTGATGGTGTCCCTTTCACTTTCATATCAGAACAGATAGCCGCCCAAAATGCCCGAGGAGGTATCAATGCCATAAGCTGGCATCCCCGCAATCCACTCAGTGGAGGCGACTCATGGGACACGTCAGTCTCCCCACTGCATGAGATAGCTGAAAATGAGCAACTGGCGCAGACTGTTGATTCATGGATAGGCAAGGCTGCGGATTTCATCAACTCCCTGAAGGATGCCGACGGCAACTCAATTCCCGTAATCTTCCGTCCGTGGCATGAGAATTCAGGATCTTGGTTCTGGTGGGGTTCAGCCAATTCCACACCAGAGGAATACATAGCATTCTGGAAAAGGACACGTAAGATATTTGATGAAAAGGGCGTCAATAATGTAGTTTGGGCCTATTCTCCCGACAAGGATCTGACCCCCGAAGAATATTTCAAGACATATCCTGGTGACGAATACATAGATATTCTTGGCAGCGACATCTATCAGTTTAACGGAGAAGACGGAGTGCAAGAATATCGCGACAGAGTAAGCCGCCAGCTCAAATATGTAACCGAAGAAGCTAAGAAACGTGGTAAGATTGCTGCCTTCTCAGAGACAGGCCTTGAAGGACTGCAGATGAACAACTGGTATTCTGAAGTACTTCTACCCCTCATCAAAGACCTTCCGATAGCCTACGTCTGTGTATGGAGAAATGCCGTACAGACCGAAAAGCCTGGTCATTTCTATGCTCCGTATCCAGGACATCCAGCTGAGAAAGACTTCATGATTTTCTACGAGAACCCACAGACTATTTTTGTAAAATAACAATATATTATGGATATTTTCGAATACCGCAAAAACCTTATTATCGGGAGATATGAGGAATTAATATCGCGTCGTAATGTAGCGATAGAAGGCAACGGCATTTATGAGAGATATGAGAATCCAATTGTGACAGCAGAAATGGTGCCACCCTATTGGAAATATGACTTTGACAAGGCCACTAATCCTTATTTCATGGAAAGGATTGGTTGCAATGCGACACTCAATTCGGGAGCATTAAAGTGGGGTGACAAGTATGTAATTGTCATCCGTGTAGAAGGAAGCGACAGAAAGTCATTCTTTGCAGTAGCAGAGAGTCCGACAGGAGTTGACAATTTCCGTTTCTGGCCTCATCCTATCACCCTTCCTGACACAGATGACCCAGCAACAAACGTCTACGATATGCGCTTGACACGCCATGAAGACGGCTGGATCTACGGCCTTTTCTGTGTGGAACGTCACGACGATTCGAAGCCTGGAGATCTTTCTGCAGCGACAGCGGCCTGCGGCATAGCACGCACGCACGATCTTGTGAACTGGGAACGCCTGCCGGATTTAAAGAGCAAGTCGCAACAACGCAATGTCGTGCTTCATCCGGAATTCGTAGAAGGGAAATACGCATTATATACACGTCCTCAGGATGGATTCATTGATACCGGAAGTGGTGGAGGTATCGGCTGGGCGCTTATTGACGACATCTGCCATGCAGAGATCAAAGAGGAGATAATCATAGATCCCCGCTATTATCACACTATTAAGGAAGTAAAGAATGGCGAGGGTCCTCATCCGATCAAGACAGACCGCGGATGGCTGCATCTTGCACATGGAGTAAGAGGTTGTGCCTCCGGACTTCGGTATGTGCTATATATGTATATGACAGCACTTGATGAGCCATGGCGTAAGATTGCGTCGCCTGGAGGATACTTTATGGCACCAATCGGAGATGAATATATAGGCGACGTAATGAATGTACTGTTCGCCAACGGATGGATTGCAGACGATGATGGAAAAGTATTTATCTATTACGCATCTTCCGACACCCGAATGCATGTAGCGACATCTACAATCGACAGGCTTGTGGACTATTGCTTCAATACTCCACAAGA
>DAAK01000122.1:5182-9352 GCA_001701075.1 Bacteroidales bacterium GP3
TAATTCAAATTTCGCAAGCGAAATTTGAGGGTTATAGGTTGTTGGTTATTGGGATTGGGTTATGGGGATTAAATTCAAAATTCAAGATTAGATATCATGGCAAGTATTTCAGAAAAAATAGGCTATGCACTTGGCGATGCCGCTTCAGGAGGAATCGTATGGAAGATAATGTCGATAGCCTTTCCTTTCTTCTTCACCAATGCCTTCGGACTCTCCCTCGAGGACGCTGCATTACTTATGCTTATAGCGCGTCTCTTCGACGTGGTCACAGACCCGATCATGGGAAGTCTAGCCGACCGCACACAGAGCCGCTTCGGCACCTATCGCCCCTGGCTTATCTACGGAGCAATTCCTTTTGGTCTCGTCTTCGCACTTCTCCTCTATACCCCTGACTTCGGTCCTGACGGAAAACGCGTGTATGCCTACGCCCTCTATCTCCTCATGATGGTGATGTATACAGCAGTCAATGTCCCCTACGGTTCACTGCTTGGCGTAATGACTGAAGACGACAATGAGAAAAACCAATTCTCAGCTTACCGTATGGTAGGAGCGTATGCAATGGGATTCATCACCCTGCTTTCTTTCCCTTACATTCAGAAGATGATCGGAGGCAATGACAATGATCCTGTAGTGCTTGCGCATCAGTATTCTGTCATCGGCATAATTTTCGGTGTCATTGCCGCAATCATGACTCTTGCTTGCGGTCTTATGACAAAGGAACGACTGAAACCCGTCCGCGCAGAAAAATTCAGTTTCAAGCAGTTTAGCGATCTCTTCCGCAACAAGCCATGGGTCTGCATGACCATCATCAGCGTCTTGACAAACTTCTTCAACGGGTTCCGTTATGCAGTTGTGGCTTATATGTTCGACTACTGTCTCGACGGGGAAGTCACCTTGGGAAGTCTGATCATCAACTACACTGTCTTCATGGCTTTCGGCGAAATCACCTGTATGATTTTCGGAGGTCTCTCTCCTGTATTTACAAAATGGGTAGGCTCAAAACGCCATGCTTTTACATGGGCTGCAGCAATCTGCTTTGTTACATCCGTGATATTCTTCTTCATTCCCATGAACGCCTCATATATATGGCTGATGGTAGGAGTTTCGATTCTCACATCAGTAGGAGTTGGAATATATTCGCCGCTTCTATGGTCGATGTATGCCGATGTAGCTGATTATGCAACCCAAAAGAATGGAGTCTCATCTACGGGTCTGATATTCTCATCGGGAACAATGGCGCAGAAATTCGGAAGCGCGATTTCAGGATCCCTGATAGCCATTCTTCTTGGATTGGCAGGAGCGACAATGATAGAAATTGACGGCACCACCACAATCAATCCGGAATCTATCACTGCCTCAGTGCGCACGATGATATGGGCACTGTTCTCCCTTTTCCCGGCCGCAATAGCCGTCATCATGGGACTGATGACCTATTTCTTCCCAATCAAGAAATAATTTTGAATATAGATCTGTTGAAGATTGAATTTATAGAATGTTCAAGATAATCATATGAAGAATAGATTTAAGGAGGAACTTGAAAAATGCCTCAAAGAGAACATCCTTCCTTATTGGATCGAGAAGATGAAAGACCCTCGTGGCGGCTTCTATGGTCGCCGCGACGGACACGACCATCTGGATAAGGATGCACCGAAAGGTGCCATACTTCATGCCCGCATTCTCTGGACTTTCTCTGCCGCCTACAACGCCACAGGAAACCCTGACTATCTCGATGCCGCACGTCATGCCTATGATTTCATCATGGCTCACTTCGTCGACAAAGAGCTCGGTGGCGCCTACTGGAGCGTCGCTGCAGATGGCACTCCTCTCGACACCAAGAAGCAGTTCTATGCCATTGCATTCATCATCTACGGACTTTCTGAATATTACACCGCATCTGGCGACGAGCAAGCTCTGGCGACGGCCTCTGAACTCTTCGACTCCATCGAGACTCACGCACGTGACTTTGAAAAAGATGGATATATAGAGGCTACAACAAGGGATTGGAAGCCGATTCAGGACATGCGGCTCAGTGAACGCGACGCGAATGCATCGAAGACAATGAACACTCACCTACATATCCTCGAAGGATACACCAATCTTCTACGGGCACTCCGAATGGCGAAACTTCGGGGGGTGAAGTTTGTATATGATTCCGACATCGCTAAAGTGAAGGAGGCTACGGCCAACTTGCTTCGGATTTTCCTTGACCGGATAGAGAATCCCGAGACCCATCATCTTATCCTTTTCTTCGACGACGACTGGAACAAATATGATGATGCAGAGTCTTATGGTCACGATATCGAGGCTTCATGGCTTCTTCTTGAGACAGCAATGGTGATCAGCGACGATTCGCTGATTGAGGAAACCCTTGAGCATACCAATAATATAGCCCTTGCAGCTTTGAAAGGGCGTAAGAAAGATGGTAGCATGGTCTATGAGCTTCATGCTGACTGCACTTTGGATGCGGACCGCCATTGGTGGGTGCAGGCCGAGGATGTCATCGGACAACTTTATCTTGCCCGCTATCATTCCGACCGCGACCCTGCGATGGAGAAATATTGGATTGACTCCGCATTTGAGAGCTGGAGATACATTGCTGACAATCTTATCGATCCCAAGGGAGAATGGTACTGGTCGATAAAATCTGACGGTACTGTCAACCGAACCGATGACAAGGCTGGTTTCTGGAAATGCCCCTACCATAATTCCAGAATGTGTCTCGAATCATTAGAAATTCTTAATTCTTTTTGAGATTCAAATTTCGCAAGCGAAATTTGAAGGATATTGGATTTAAGGTCATCGGAATATTTCATTATATTGAATTTGATTAAAATAATATCTAAGCATGAAACATTTTTTCTTATGTATATCGTTAGGTCTGTTGGCATTTTCATTTGCTGCGTCAGCAGAAACCGTGCATATCACTACACCTAAAACATCTTTGGTGGTTGATGCCACCAAAGGAGAGCAACCTAAGTTTTTATATTATGGCAACTCTCTTTCGTCGGGAGACCTACAGAATCTTAAGGACGCTGGCACACCTTCGCTCAACGCATACCCAGTGTACGGACTATGGCCGGCTAACGAAGCTGCTTTTGCAGCCGTGCACTCAGATGGAAACATGACGCTCGACATGGTCACCAACAATGTCACAGTCACAAAGAATGCAGATGGAGGAGAGACTACCACTATCACCATCACCGACAAGGTGTATCCTTTCTCTATCGACCTCAACTACCGCACCTTCCCGGGACTTGATGTGATTGAGACGTGGACAGAGGCTTCTCATCAAGAAAAAGGGAATGTAAAACTGACACGTTTCATGTCGGGTTATCTCCCTATTCGCCGCAATGATGTATATGTATCTCAACTCTATGGCACATGGGCAAATGAGGGCAGAGTTGAGGAAGCTCCACTCCCCCATGGCGTAAAGATGATCAAGAATAAGGATGGGGCCCGCAATTC
Source organism: Bacteroidales bacterium GP3 (assembly GCA_001701075.1). GTDB lineage: Bacteria > Bacteroidota > Bacteroidia > Bacteroidales > Muribaculaceae > Lepagella. The sequence goes on from DAAK01000122.1 coordinate 8,648, forward strand.
CCACACATCTCATGGAGAAGTGATGATTTCCCTGGATGGCAAAGCAAAGGAAAACGATGGCAGAGTAATCGGAGCCGCTCTTTGCTATGGAGGCAATTACAAACTGATGTTTGATACCGATGATACAGACTATCATCATTTCTTTGCAGGAATAAACGAAGAGAATTCATCATACAATCTCAAAAAAGGTGAGAAGTTTACTACACCTCCACTTGCATTGACCTATTCAGAGGAAGGACTTGGAGGCGCAAGCCGTAACTTCCACAAGTGGGGACGCGAACAGCGCCTTGCACACGGAGACACACCACGAAAGATACTACTCAATAGTTGGGAAGGCGTCTACTTTGACATCAATGAAGAGGGGATGCAGCAGATGATGACAGATATTGCCAACATGGGTGGCGAACTGTTTGTGATGGATGACGGTTGGTTTGGCGATAAATATCCACGCAATAACGACTCTACATCTCTTGGCGACTGGACCGTAGACACCAAGAAGCTTCCAAGTGGCATCCAGGGTCTTTGTGATGCGGCTAAGGAAAGAGGTATTAAATTCGGTATCTGGATTGAGCCGGAAATGGTCAATAGCATTTCAGAACTTTATGAGAAGCATCCGGAATATGTCGTAAAGGCCCCTAACCGCGAACCCGTACTGGGACGAGGTGGCACACAGATGGTGCTTGACATGGCAAACCCTAAGGTGCA
>DAAK01000020.1 GCA_001701075.1 Bacteroidales bacterium GP3
GTCGGCGACTCAACGTCGACGCCATATTCCTTAGCTCTGGCAAGAATAGCACGTGCCAACTTCGGCTTGAGATTTTCCGGACAATACCGGAAGTAAGCTTCCGCTGCCCTTACATGTGCCGCATCCGGCATAGGATACTCTCTTCTTTCAGGAAGCCCGAATACGCTGTCGGGCAATTCCTTCTTTTCTTCATAACTTAGTCTGTCGTTCATAATAATTAAATTTTATAAGGTTCTTTGTATGATTTTATATTATAACGTTATACTCCCCGATAAAGATTAATTTGGTATTTAGAAATTTTAATCGTAATTTTGCAAAAAGAAAATACCGAAAAACAATGAAAAAGATTCTTGCTCTACTTCTATTGATTCTCCCGATGTCTATTTTTGCTAAGGAGACCTACAGAAATCCGGTGATTAATGCCGATGTCCCTGATATTAGTGTATGCAAGGTGGCTGATAATTATTACATGATCAGCACCACAATGCATCTTATGCCCGGTGGCCCCATCATGAAGTCGAAAGACATGGTTAACTGGGAAATAATCGGATACGTCTTCGACCGCATTGATGATGGCGACCGTTATGATCTGATTGATGGGAAAACTGTCTATGGACAAGGTCAGTGGGCCTCAAGCATCCGCTATCACATGGGTAAATTCTATGTGTGGTTTACTGCAAACGGTGAACCTGGCAAAGGATTCGTTTTTAGCGCAAAAAATCCTGAAGGTCCTTGGGAACTTGTCTACCGACCTCCACATATGCACGATGCTTCCCTCTTTTTCGACGAGGACGGCAAACGCTATCTCTTCACAGGCAGCGGTGGTTGCTCTGTCGTAGAGCTCGACGAGTATTTCAATCCTCTCGAGGGTGGACTTAATAAAAAAGTCGTGGATGGATCTGCAGATCCGCAAGAAAGAGGTGCCTTGCTTGAAGGAAGCAGCGTATTTAAGCACAATGGCAAATATTATATCTGTATGATATCCATGAAATGGGGAGATAAGGGCAGAGTGCGTCGCGAGGTGTGCTATCGCTCGGATAAAATCGAAGGCCCATACGAAAAGAAAATAATTCTGGAGACCCCATTTGAAACTTATGGCGGTGTAGGTCAAGGTTGCCTCGTAGGTGATGACCAAAGCGACCAAGGATGGTGGGCACTGATATTCCAGGATCGTGGTGGCATCGGTCGTGTTCCATGCGCTCTTCCCGTGACTTGGGTCGATTGTTGGCCTATGGTGGGAGAATACACCGGGGTAATAAATGAGGAACTTGCCGACATCCCGGAAGATAATCCTACAGGCAATCCTCTCCTCGACAGAAGAGCTTACCGCACTCCATCGGATCTCAGCAAGAAGCATCCCGATATATCGGGCATAATTGGAAGCGATGAATTTGACCTTTTGCCTATCAATCCTGAAGGTGGCTATCATGCACGCAATGGCATGAAGCTATACTGGCAATGGAATCACAATCCTATTGACGATGCCTGGAGCCTTACCGAACGCCCTGGATATCTGCGCCTCAAGACAGCGAGAGTTGTCGATAATATGCAGGTGGCTCCCAATACACTCACACAGCGTATGGCCGCTCCTGAATGCTCTGCAGAGGTGAAGATTGATGTCGCAAAAATGAAAGATGGCGACATCTGCGGTCTTGCAGCCTACAATAGCGATAGCGGTGTGCTTCGTGTAGTCATGAAAGGCGGAAAGTATTTCCTGCAGCTCGCTGAAGAGAAATCAGTATTCAAGCAGCCACGTGATATTGAAAAAGTGGATGTAAATGTGTTGGAAGAAGTTCCTTTGAAATTCAAGAACAAAAAGGAATGCGACATCTACCTGCGCATAAATGGTGATTTCAATCCGGGTCGCGACATGGCTTCGTTTGCCTATAGCCTTGATGGCAAGAAATGGACAGATTTTAAGCAGGAAATTCCTATGAAATTCGATTTTATGCGTCATTTTATGGGTACTAAATTCGCATTGTTCAATTATGCCACAAAGCAGACAGGTGGCTATGTAGATTTCGACTGGTTCCACTTTGCTCAGTGAGCGACCATTGACTGTTGACATCACGGATTGTATAGTATGAAGCTTGTTCGGTTGATCATAGTGGGATTGGCAGCGACGATTTATGCTGTTGCTTTGGCTGCATCTCCTGAAGAGGTGGCTGAAGAGGCTATGGAAGGCTACCGGATTTTTGTCCGCGATTCGTTGCCTGATGACCGAGCTCGTGGATATGAAATGATGCTTTCTGCTGCGTGGGAAGGGGATGCTAAGGCCGCAAATAATATTGGATGGCTGATGCAGCATGGTGAGTTTGTGGATAAAGATCTGAAAGGAGCCTTCCGTTGGTTTGAACGTGCCGCCGATCAAGGTCTTCCGGCTGCAGCCCTTAATTATATGGAGCTCATACTAAATAATTCTGATGATGTGCTTGGCAATCAGCTTCCTGATCGTCAGCGGATGGCTGAGGCTTCTACGCTTGCAGGCACTGCCATGCTTATGGGACGCGGACTCCCGTATGATTCAAAGCGTGGCGAGAATATGCTCCTTCGCGGCGCCCTCTTTGGCGATGAGAAGGCTATGATGACAGTGGCTCAGCAATTGGAGATGTACCCAGACTCTTTTTCTTATCTTCCGCTTCAGGAAATAGCTGCCCAATGCGATAATCTGCTTCCGGAAGAGGAAAGGAACGTCCCGGCTGAAATGTCACTTGATGAGTTCGCCGACATGATGCTCACTCCAGGTTTCTGGTGGAGCCGTATCTCGCAGACTGCCCTCCCAACCCTCAACCAATAACCCTCAACTCTCAACTCTAAACCCTCAACTCTCAACCAATAACATCCTATGGCAAAAGACAAAGTCGCGATATATATTTGGATAGTGGATACTATCCTGAAGAATGGCAAAATATCGAAAAATGATCTCAATGAACTTTGGAAGAAGAAAATTGAGTATTCTGGTGGCCTCCCGATGGCCGATCGCACATTCTACAAATATCGCCGAGGCATAGAAGAAACTTTCAATATTGAAATTCTATGCACCCCTTCTGGCTATTACTGGATAGACTCGAAGGAGTCCCCTTATGTCAAGCAGTTTGCTGAGTGGACTCTCAATAATTCTGCCGCCACCAATGCTATCCAAGAGTTAGGTACATCTTCCGGTCGCGTGGAGATTGAAGATATCCCATCTGCCAGGGAGTTCCTGCCGGTGGTGTCGTCGGCTATGAGTCAGAGCCATAAGGTGATCTTTACCTACGCTGGTTTTGCCCGTTCTCGCCCGGAAGTGGGAATCCTGTTTTCTCCATATTTTCTGAAGCTTTACAAGCAACGGTGGTATATGTTTGGAAAGAAGAACGGAGGAGGTCTCCGCACATACGCTCTTGATCGTGTGACTGAGATGGAGGTGACGGATATTCCTTTTGTTATGCCGTCGGGAATAAAGATGGATGATTATTTCGGAAATATCGTGGGCGTTACATCTTCAAGGGCAGGAGTGCGTGAAGTCGTCTTGCAGACCACTGCTACTCGTGCTAAGTATCTTAGGGCATTGCCTCTTCATCGTTCGCAGAGAGAGGAAGCACACGATTTCTATTCGATATTCCGATATGAACTTAAGATCAACTATGAGCTTGTGAGCGAACTTTTGGCAATGGGTCCCGAGGTGATAGTGATTTCTCCAAGAGAACTCCAGGTGATGCTTCTGGAGAGGTTGCGATCCACCCTTGATAATTATAGAGAGCTTATGTAAAAGCTATGGAAGGGAGGCTTCGTGGCCTCCCCCGCAAAAGCACCCGTTAGCAGTAACAATAAAAAAAGAAAGAGGCCTGTGCAAACCTCTTTCTTTTTATTTATTATCCAATTGCTTCGATGAGCTTGATGGCATCTATGTATTTTGCGATGCTTTCTGCCACTCTCTTTGCATCTTGCATTGCGTGAACCACTGTCGCCGGTCGATTCGTGACGTCTCCTCCTGCGAAGACCCCTTTTCGGGTGGTCATGCCATATGGATTGTCGCGAGTCAGCACATATCCACGCTCGTCAACCTCGATGCCTTGGGTAGAGTCTACTATACGGGAAGCGGGTGCAGAACCTACTGCCATAATCACGCGGTCGATAGGCATCACTGTTTCCTCCCCGTCTTTCTCAATTACGATTGACTCAAGTTGCAGGCCTTCTGCTCCGTTGACCTTCTTGACATTGGTGTTCCACATGAATTTAACACCTTCCTCCACAGCCTCGTCATACTCTGCGCGTAATGCCGACATATGGTTGATGTCTCGGTGGTAAATTACGGTGACTTCCGATGCCCCCATCCTGAGCGCAGAACGGGCTGCATCCATCGCTGTATTGCCACACCCGATCACGGCGATTTTATCACCTTCGCCTATCACCACTTCATCCCGCTTGATAAAGCCTTGGTTGAAGAGGCTTACGCGACGCAAAAACCATACTGCCTGGCGTACTCCAGGGTGGGTGCCACCCTCTATTGGAAGTGTCTTGGGGCGGCTTGTGCCGGTTCCCATGAAGATGGCGTCAAATCCCTCCTCAAATAGGCGGTCGATTGTATAGTTTTGCCCGATTGTGGTTCGGTTGTGGATTGTCACACCAAGGTTTTCGATCTTTTTGATCTCTCGGCGCACCACTTCCTTAGGCAGTCGGTATTCAGGTATGCCAAACATCAGCACGCCGCCAGGCTCTATACCCATCTCGAAAATCTCTACATGGAAGCCCTGACGGGAAAGGTCGCCCGCAATGGTCAGTCCGGCTGGTCCGGAGCCAATCACTGCTACGCGTCCGCGTGTCTTCTCGGGGATATTCTCGTGGCTCCATCCGGCTTCGCTGTCAAAGTCGGCTACAAAGCGTTCGAGTTTCCCGATGTGGATTGCCTCCCCTTTCTTGGCGAGGACACAATTCCCTTCGCACTGGCGTTCATGGGCGCATACGCGTCCGCATACTGCTGGAAGGTTGCTTCGGTGGTGGATTATTTCAATTGCATTGCCAAAGTTGCCGTGAGCTAATTCTCCAATCCAGTCTGGTATGTCGTTGCTGATGGGGCATCCTTTCTTGCAGCCCGGCACCTTGCAATGGAGGCAACGTTGGGCTTCCTTGATCGCTTCTGGAAGAGTATAGCTTTCGGCTACTTCTTTGAATTCCTCGTTCATATCAAGGCTGCTTGCCGATATAGGCGAGGATGCCGCCGTCGACGTAGAGAACGTGACCGTTTACGAAATCTGAAGCATCTGATGCGAGGAATACTGCCGGACCCATCAGGTCTTCTGGTGTTCCCCAGCGGGCTGCCGGAGTCTTGGCGATGATGAACTGGTCGAAAGGATGACGGCTTCCGTCGGGCTGGATCTCGCGCAGAGGTGCTGTCTGAGGTGTTGCAATGTAGCCCGGGCCAATGGCGTTGCACTGGATGTTGTATTCGCCATATTCAGAGCAGATGTTGCGAGTCAGCATCTTAAGGCCACCCTTGGCGGCTGCGTATGCACTGACTGTTTCGCGTCCAAGTTCGCTCATCATAGAGCAGATGTTGATGATCTTGCCGTGGCCTTTCTTGATCATTGAAGGGATAACTGCTTTTGCGCAGATGAATGGGCCGATAAGGTCGATGTCGACCACCAAACGGAAATCTTTCACATCCATTTCTGTCATCGGGATGCGCTTGATGATACCGGCGTTGTTTACGAGGATATCAATGACACCGATATTCTTTTCGATGTCGGCTACCATAGCCTGAACTTCATCTTCTTTTGTCACGTCGCATAGATAGCCTTTTGCATCAATGCCAGCTTCCTTATAGTTGGCATAACCCATGTCTACGCCTGCCTGTGTGTTGCTGTTGAATACGATGCGGGCGCCTGCCTCGTGGAAGGCTTTTGCGATTGCGAAACCGATGCCATAGACGCCACCGGTCACGAGAGCTACTTTACCCTCTAATGAGAAATTTACCATAGTCTTAATTTTAGGTTTAGATATTTAAAGTCAGTTATGTGTTACTTGTCAGTTCGTATGTAAGGATACATTTACTTAGCCCTCGTCTTAGAGCCGTTATGCAAAGTTAATAATTTTTTCGGAA
>DAAK01000229.1 GCA_001701075.1 Bacteroidales bacterium GP3
GTGCTCTTTTTGTCGGAGTTCCTGTCAAGGCTACTTCGAGAAGCCCCTCCAGAGCCTAATCTTTGGGATTTCATTGCAAATTCGATAAGTGTATTGGACGCTACAGAAAATCATACTTCTGTGGCCAATTTCCACATCACATTCCTTGTGAGCATGAGTCACATGATGGGAATACAGCCCGATCTAAGTGATTATCGCAATGGAATGGAATTTGACATGAAGTCAGGAAGGATGACCTATCCCTTCAATGCAATTTCTCCGAATAGTCTCAGAATTGATGCCGACAGATCGGCATTTCTGCCTATCCTTGCGCGTATAAACTTCGCCAATGCACGCTTTTTCCGTTTCTCCGGCAAAGAAAGATCCGAACTTATCAGCCATATACTGAAATATTATGGCCTCCACTTCCCAGGTTGCGACAACCTCAAATCTCTCGACATCCTAAAAGAAATCTTTGCCTAACCCCATAATCCTATAACCCTATAACCCTCAATTTTCGCCTTGCGAAAATTGAATAAAAAAAAAGAATAATTGTCTCACGACAACTATCCTTTAACCTTAAATCTAATACCATGAAAAACACGATGCAAAGATAATACATCTTTGACCGTTTGTCAAGTATTTTTGCTAAAAAAATTCACTTCATTAAAATTAATTAACTTTGGAATAGCTATTTAGTTAATAAATTCATAATGCATAATTCAGACTTATAAATCTTATAAGACTTATAAATCTTATAAAATTCGCTATGCATCATCGCAAGATCAGCATCGCATCTCCGTATGCACCAAACATATAGCCTTCCTTGACGGCTACATCATAAGCCTTCATAATGAGGTCGTAACCGCCAAAAGCAGCCACCATCATCAGCAACGTACTGTAAGGCAGATGGAAGTTTGACACCATTGAGTCGCATACAGTGAAATCATATGGAGGAAAGACAAACTTATTTGTCCATCCCTCAAATGGCATAAGATGACCATTCATGCACTCTGCAGTCACCAAAGCACGCATTGTAGAAGTGCCGACAGCGCAAATACGCGATCCACGGTCTTTCGCTGCGTTGACAATCTCTACGACATCTTCTTCCACAAACATCTCCTCAGAGTCCATACGATGCTTCGTCAGGTCTTCCACATCAATATCGCGGAAGTTGCCACGTCCACAATGGAGAGTGATAAATCCACGCTCAACTCCCTTTATCTCAAGACGCTTCATAAGTTCCCTACTGAAATGCAGCCCTGCTGCAGGAGCCATTACAGCGCCTTCTTTTTTAGCGAAAATATTCTGATAGCGCTCTACATCCTCCGGCTCAGCATCGCGAGTGATATAATCAGGAAGCGGAGTGTCTCCAAGAGCATATAGAGCTGCCTTGAACTCATCGTGCGGGCCATCATAAAGGAAACGCAATGTGCGTCCGCGAGAAGTGGTGTTATCAATCACTTCTGCCACCATCGAATCGTCTTCTCCGAAATAAAGCTTATTCCCTATCCTTATCTTACGGGCGGGCTCTACAAGGACATCCCAATATTTATTGGCCTCATTAAGTTCCCGAAGCAGAAAAACCTCTATCTTGGCATTGGTCTTTTCCTTATTTCCAAAAAGACGGGCCGGAAACACGCGGGTATCATTGAAGACCATCACATCCTGATCTTCAAAAAAGTTTATAATCTCTTTAAATATACAATGCTTGATGCTTCCATCGCGAACATCCACCACCATCAGACGACATTCATCTCTATTTTCTGAAGGGTGCATAGCGATTTGTGAGTCGGGTAGTTTGAATTTGAATTGTGAGAGTTTCATTATTTTAGTTTTGCCTGTTTTTTTTCTATCCTTATTTAGCCTGATCTTTCTTGATCTTGCCTGTTCTATCTTGTTCTTGCCTCTGACCTCTGGAATCTGGAATCTGGCCTCTTTAATCTTTAATAATTAATCATTAATCATTAACTTAAAGTCTTCCGGGTAAGTCACTTCGCAATTTGCTATCTTCTCCACTGCTTGGTCTACTGTCAAGCAGTCGGAGAGCCTTATGCTCCCCACCCGGGTTCGGCAAAGGGCAGTCAAGTGTGCCCCCGATCCGAGAGAGGCACCAATATCTCTTGTTAGTGCTCGAATATACGTCCCTTTCGAACATACTATCCTGAGCCGCAGTTCCGGAAGAGTTGACGGAAGCATTTCAAGCTCTTCTATCACCAACGGCTTTGCCTTCAATTCGACTTCCTTCCCCTTTCTGGCATACTTATATGCACGTTTTCCTTCTACCTTAACTGCACTGTAGACCGGAGGCACCTGCATGATATGTCCTGTGAAACGGGGTAAGACTTCCCGAACCATATCCTCAGTGATATGTTCAAAAGGATATTCAGCATCTATTTCTGTCTCAAGATCAAAGCTGGGAGTTGTAGCTCCAAGACGTATTGTGGCGATATATTCCTTGGTGCCATTTTGCAGTCGCTCTATATCCCGTGTCGAACGTCCGGTGCAAATTATGAGCACTCCTGTAGCAAGGGGATCAAGAGTCCCGGCATGGCCGACCTTGAACTTCTTCACATTAAGGCGCCTCTGAATAGCACCTCTTATACGCTTTACGGCATCAAATGATGTCCAGCCAAACGGCTTATCGATTCCTATAATTTCTCCTGATATAAAATCCATCTTTCCTATAGTTTACCAGACAAGGCAGAGAATAGCCACTATCGCACAATAAACAGCAAACCATATCAGCTTACCTTTTTTTACAAGGTTGAGCATCCATTTGCAAGCAAGACAACCTACCACGAAAGCTGATATAAATCCAATGATGAGGCATGTTCCCGACACAGGAGTCTGACCTGCAGTCTCCCCGGCAATAATATCTTTTAAGCTCAGAAGAGCCTCCCCGACAATGGGGATGATCACCATAAGGAATGAGAAAGAAGCCACCTTATCGCGCTTGTCGCCAATAAGAATACCAGTGGCAATTGTAGTACCGCTTCGGCTAAGTCCCGGAAGCACGGCAACTGCCTGAGCCACGCCTATAGTGAGGGCATCAGCAAATGTTATGTCCCTGCCTCGATTGGCACTGACCATCTTGCCATTCATAAGGCGATCGCTGAAATGTGCAAATGTCAACAAGCATGCCGTAGCAAGCATACATATTCCAACTATTGTCAAGTTTCCTGTGAACACTCCTTCCACAAGATCCTTAAAGCAGAACCCTACAATAGCTATAGGAATACAGCTCACAAGAATCTTAACGACATACCAGAAATTATCGTCTTTGCTGAAGGTGAAGAAACTCTTGCACAGATCCCGGAACAACGGCCATAAGACGACAACTGTACTGAGCACTGTGGCCGCATGGAGAATGACATCAAATTGAAGAGCATCATCACCTTGAAGCTTAAGTCCAAGTATCTCACGAAAGATAACAAGATGACCGCTCGATGATATTGGAAGGTATTCGGCAAGTCCCTGGACTATGCCGAGTATAAGGGCATCTAACCAATCCACTTTATTTTAATTTTGAATTTAGAATTTTGAAATCAGAATATATCCTGTTTGATCGTTGATCGTTAATCGTTAATCGTTAATCGTTGATCGTTGATCATTGATCGTTATTTTTCGGTTTTATCAAGATGGCGAATGCCATCAGAAGGAAACCAAGGAAAGTCACTGCCGGGCCGATGACAATGCGACGAGTGGAAAAGATATCCGGATTGAAGCCCCCATCTACAGAACTTCCGGGACCTGCCATCAGTATGAATCCAATTATAATCAATACGAGGCAACCAGCCATCGCAATATAATTCTTGCGCCCAAAGGGTCGCTCGCTTTCTTCTACTTTCTTTATGTCGCCAGGCTGTGCAGGCGGGAATTTTATCTTCATATATTAATTTTGAATTTTGAATTTAGAATTTTGAATCCTCTGCCCTCTGGCATCTTATATCATAAAGCGCCTCTCCGAGGCTACTGTGCTTTTGTCTTTTCCCCAAGGCTAAAGCCTTGGGTTTTGGCATTATCATCAGGTCTCCGACCTGATCGGCATCTGACATCTGAAAACTGATATCTGGCATCTTGAATCTTACTTAAAAAGTTCCTCATAGTCTTGATGGAGATGGCGGGTGGTGGCGATAAGCGCAGCAAGCGCACATATCAATGACCCTCCTACTATCAGGCCAACGTCGACTAAGCCCATCCATTTCCAATCTATCAATGATGCAAGTTCCTCCAGACCCATACTTTCACTCGCTGCAAGGGCTCCCGAAAGCAATAGCCCTGAGAGCAATCCTGAGACTGCCCCTACCATGGCATTAGCTACGATAAATGGCCGACGAATAAATCCATCGGTAGCCCCTACAAGCTGCATTGTATGAATAGTAAATCTTTTGGAATAAATTGCCAATCGCACTGTATTGCTTATCAACACAAATGATATGATCAGCATTATAATCGCCATGATTGTGAATCCTATGGTAAGCTTCTTGATATTTGAGTTCATTGTCTCTATCAATCCGCTGTCGGGAGTGCCAACTTCTGCCACGCCATCCACAGCCGCTATACTCTTTTTAATTCCAGCGATCTTGCCTACCGTAGAATATTCTGCTTTTACCGTAAAAGCCACTTCAGGCGACAATGGATTGACGCCAAACACGTGCTCAAGGTCTTCCCCGGTAGCTTCTTTCCAGTTGTTAAGTGCTTCCTGACGCGATATATATCTGACATTCTGTGCGAAGCTCGTATTTTCTATAGCCTTAGAAATGGCCATCGCCCGACCTTCATCGACATTGTCAGACATGACCACACTGATCTCTATTTTTTCCATCATTCGGCGAGATTCAGCGGTTGCGGCTATCCAGATCATCGCTATCAGACCCAAGGTCAGCAAAGCAAGAGTCACACTCACTCCTGTCGTGGTATGGGCTGCCCAACTTGATATCTTAACCTCTTTCTGTTGCTTCATTTTCTTGCTTTTTCTGTCTCTCCCGACCCGCGGGCGCGACAACGGGTGCAAAGATAATACATTTTTTTCCTAAAGTCAAGTAAAATAACGATTTTTATTAAAATTTCGCAAGCGAATTTTTAAGATGATAGGGTTATAGGTCTATAATGGAAAAGTATCTTTTACGAAAAAGGGACTCGTATCGCTACGAATCCCTTTTTTCCGATACCCCTCGAAATCCTTCGCGAGATAACGTGTGTCCTAATCCTAATTTAACTATTA
>DAAK01000225.1 GCA_001701075.1 Bacteroidales bacterium GP3
ACCTGAGCAAAATGCTGTCTGAAATTGTAGGGAAGGGGAGAAAGCTGTGGATGAAGGTTGCAGCTATATTATACTCACCGACAGAGGTATCTCTGCTGAGCGTGCACCTATCCCTTCTCTATTAGCCACTGCAGCTCTTCATCATCACTTGATCAATGCTCGTAAGCGTACAAGGACTGCAATTGTAGTTGAGACTGGAGATGCCCGTGAGGTCATGCACTTTGCGCTTCTTGTGGGGTATGGAGCCTCAGCTATCAATCCATATATGGCACTTGCCGTGATTGATAAGATGGTAGAGAATAAGAAAATCCAACTTGATTTCGACACAGCACAGCGTCATTACATAGAAGCTGTCGACAAGGGATTGCTGAAGATAATTTCAAAGATGGGTATCTCTACTTTGATTTCCTACAAGGGAAGCCAGCTTTTCGAAGCAATTGGTCTTTCCGACGAAATCTGCGACCGATATTTCGGACATACACCCTCCAAGATAAGTGGACTTGGACTGAAATCTATCACTGAAGATATAATTGATGCTCATAAGGAAGCTTGGAGCGGTGATTTTGATGAGACTGCGCCACTTCCATACAACGGACGATACACTTTCAAAAAAGATGGTGAGATCCATGCCTGGAGTCCTGAGGCCGTGAAAGCTCTCAGAATGGCTACAAGGCTTGACAGCTACAAGAAATTTGAGGAATTCTGCTACATCGTTGACTCAGGCCATGACCCTATTTTCATAAGAGACTATCTTGAGATCGGAAAACTTGGAGAAAGCATTCCTATTGAGGAAGTGGAACCGGAAGAAGCTATCATGAGAAGGTTTTTCACCGGTGCCATATCTTTTGGAGCCATTTCAATAGAAGCGCATGAAGCTATTGCAGCAGCCATGAACTCTATCGGTGCTAAGTCAAACACTGGAGAGGGTGGTGAGGACTCATCACGTTTTGCTCCAAGGGAAGATGGTAGCTCTGTCAGATCTGCCATCAAGCAGGTGGCGTCCGGTCGATTTGGAGTCACAGCCAATTATCTCGTGAATGCCGATGAAATCCAGATTAAGGTGGCTCAGGGTGCGAAACCTGGTGAAGGAGGTCAGCTTCCGGGATTTAAAGTAGACAAAGTCATAGCCCGCACACGCCATTCAATACCGGGAATTTCCCTTATCTCCCCGCCTCCTCATCACGATATATATTCTATTGAGGACCTTGCCCAGCTTATTTTCGACTTGAAGAATGTCAATCCACATGCGAAAATATCTGTAAAACTTGTGTCTGAGAGTGGAGTGGGTACTATTGCAGCCGGTGTGGCAAAGGCAAAGAGCGACCTTATCACTATCTCTGGAAGTGACGGAGGTACAGGAGCTTCTCCTGCTTCATCAATCCGATATGCCGGAACTCCAGTTGAACTGGGGTTGTCGGAAACACAGCAGACTCTTGTCATCAACAATCTCCGTGGTCAGGTGCGTCTGCAGGCAGACGGCCAGTTGAAGTCTGCTCGCGACGTGATGGTAATGGCTATGCTCGGAGCCGAGGATTACGGTTTCTCGACTGCTGCTATGATAGTCTTGGGTTGCATCATGGACAGACGATGCCACACCAATAAGTGTCCGGTGGGTATAGCTACTCAGAATCCGGAGTTGCGTGCCAAGTATGATGGTTCGCCGGATTATCTCGTAAGATACTTCCGTTTCCTTGCGCGCCGTATCCGTGAGATGATGGCAGAGAGAGGCATAAGAAAACTTGACGAAATTATAGGTCGTCCAGATCTTCTGCAAGTTAAGGCTGGTGTGCCGGAGGGTCTTGATTTGTCTCGTCTGCTTTATGTGCCCACAGAAGCTTCTGTCAACAGCGTGACATGTGTATCTGAGCAGAAGCATGAAGTAGAGAATGTACTTGACAGAAGGATAATTGCCATGGCATATCCTGCCATCCAGTCTGCCACTCATGTTGAAATGGAATTCCCTGTCAGCAATACTGATCGCTCCACTGGCGCTATGCTATCCGGTGAAATATCGAAAAAATATGGAGATGATGGATTGCCGGAACATGATCTAATAAAGGTGATCTTTAAAGGTTCGGCAGGTCAGAGTTTTGGGGCATTTTTGGTAAAAGGTGTCACATTTAGACTCGAAGGTGATGCCAATGATTATGTTGGGAAAGGTCTTTCAGGAGGACGTATTGTAATAGTTCCACCTGAAGGAAGTAAGTTCGCTCCTGAAAATAGTATCATCGCAGGCAACACTATTCTATATGGCGCTACGTCTGGAGAAATCTTCATTAATGGTAGAGTCGGAGAGCGATTCTGTGTTCGTAATTCGGGCGCGACAGCTGTCGTAGAAGGTGTCGGTGACCATTGTTGTGAGTATATGACCGGAGGTGTCACCGTAGTGCTCGGTCCGACAGGACGTAACTTTGCCGCCGGCATGAGTGGTGGTGTGGCTTATGTGTATGATCCGGAGAGGACGTTTGACTATTTCTGCAATATGGAGATGGTAGAGTTATCACTTGTCAATCAACTTTCGGATGCTCGGGAGCTTCATCGCCTGATTTCGGCTCATTATCGTCATACTCGTTCTCCACTTGCCGCAAGGATTCTTGATGACTGGGACAATGCAGTGAAGGACTTCATTCAGGTGATGCCCACAGAGTATAAGAAGGTTAAGGCAACGATCAATGATTAACCAACAACCAATAACCAATAACCAACAACTTGATATAGGCATCTGGCAAATTTTGTCGGATGCTTATTTGCTTTATTGGAGGATTATGGTTAACTTTGTGGAGTAATGACTAACTATAATCTATCATGAGCATAAAATATGCGGTGTTTGCTTTGGGTGTGCCATTGCTGATGGCTGGGCAATCATATTTCAGACAGTTTGATCATAATCCAATCGACCGCAGTTCGGAAAGAGTGATGCAGTATTCTCCAACTTCCGGAGGATACATCTATCGAAAGAATGGCAATAATCTATATACCCGTGCATTGTATGGTGGAAATACCGCTTTTCGCATAGAAACCAGCGACCGACCGATTTTCGGTGCTTTTCATGGGAAAGACAACCGCAATATACATTTCATAGTGACAGTCAATGGGCAATCGATGCGTCTTGACTCAGTCGCCGACTGCAGGTCATATTATCGGGGAGGTGAACGAAGATACGAGCTTTCAGATCCTTCATGGGGTAATGGTAGAATTTCAATCATAACTCTTGCTCCTCGTCATTTTGAAGGTGGACTATGGAAAATTGAGGCTTCAGATATGCCCGAAAATTCTGAGATAAAAGGTGTTTGTATGCCAACCGTCAAGATAAAGCTTAACCGCAACGGTGATATGGGAGTGGATCCTGCCAACGCTTTTGCCCCAGACACTGAGAGTGAGGCGATTTACACACCTGAAATATCTATTGGTGGAGAAAACTCAACCCTTTATTTCGGTTATGAAAATAAGAACCTTGATACCTCCGATCAGAAACGACTTGCAGAAGATTTCGCTAAGGCTGCTGCACAACGTGACGAACTTGCAGGTGTCTTGGAGATAGATACTCCTGATCCATACTTCAATGTGCTTGGTTCTGTAATCACTCATGCTGCTGATGGCACTTGGGACGGCAAGACATGGCAACATGGTGCTGTCGGTTGGCGTATGCCGTTGAGCGGTTGGAGGGGTGCATACAATGGCGACTTTTTAGGTTGGCATGATAGGGCACGGACACATTTTGATGCTTATGCTAAATCGCAAGTAGACAGTGTTCCACCTATCTATCCGCATCCTACTCAGGATCCTGATAAGAATATGGCAAGGGCAGAGAAAAAATGGGGTACTCAGATGTATAGCAACGGCTATATTTGCCGGAATCCGGAACGCAACGACCAGATGCATCACTACGATATGAACCTTTGCTATATCGATGAACTTCTTTGGCATCTCAAATGGACAGGCGACCTTGACTATGCACGAAAGATTTGGCCGATTATCAAGTCGAGTCTTGAATGGGAAAAGCGGAATTTTGACCCCAATGATGATGGTCTCTATGATGCTTATTGTTGCATCTGGGCGAGCGACGCTTTGTACTATAATAGCGGAGCCGTCACTCACTCCTCATCATATAATTATCGTGCCAACAAGATAGCGGCTGAAATAGCCGAAAAGATAGGGGAGGATCCGACTCCCTATAAAAACGAGGCTGACAAGATATTGAACGCACTCAACTCAACCCTATGGATGGACGACAAAGGAGTTTGGGCAGAGCATCAGGACTTCATGGGACATAAAAGGCTTCATGACCATCCTGCTCTCTGGACTGTCTATCATGCAATTGACAGCGATGTGGCTGATGACTTTATGGCATACAGTGCTACACGATATATAGACAATAATATACCGCACATTCCTGTGAAAGCACCAGGTCTTGAAGAAGGATACGCTACTATATCAACCACCGATTGGTTGCCCTACGCCTGGAGCATCAATAATGTGGCTTTTGCCGAAGTGATGCATACTGCGCTTGCATATTGGCAGGCAGGAAGGTCTGAAGAAGCTGCCAAGCTTCTTAAGAGTTCGATGCTTGACGGTATGTTTCTTGGTAATAGTCCTGGCAACATCGGACAAGTTAGTTTCTATGATGCAGCGAGAGGGGAGTGCTATAGGGATTTTGCCGATCCTTCAGCAATGATGTCGCGTGCAGTAGTGCAAGGTTTGTTTGGTTTTGCGCCAGATGCCCTTAATCATACTGTAAGCATCCGACCTGGATTCCCTTCTGATTGGGACCATGCCTCTATCAAGCATCAAGATTTTTCACTTGACTTCAAGAGAGACGGGAAGAAGACTGTCTATAAGTTTAATATAGGGCTTGATTCCATCCGCAAGGCTGAACTTATCTTACCTGCACTGACCAACAAAATAAAATCTCTTAAACTTAACGGAAAGAAATATGCTTGGATTGAGAATGCAACTTCGGTTGGCTATCCTTCAATAATGGTGCGGATGGATTTGAAAGGTGAAATGACTTTGGATATAGAATGGAAGGGAACTCCTATTTCAGACGCGAAGCTTAAAGCTACAGGTAATGTAAGGGATGGATTCAAGGAAGTAAAATCGGGCGACTTCACGTGGTGGGAGGAAACCGAAAGCTTTACCCATCCGCAGCCGGATGCCGAACTGCTTGGATTGGATCTGAAGGTCAAGGATACCGATGTCTATGAACCAATAGACCTCACCAAGCAATACAATGCAAATATAACCGATATTT
>DAAK01000145.1 GCA_001701075.1 Bacteroidales bacterium GP3
AAAACACCTTATCTTGATAAAAAATGAAGTCGAGGCTTCATTTTTATCAAGAAGGGGCAAGAACCAATGAAGCCCATGGCTTCAAAGAGTCAAGAACCAAGAGTCAAGAGTCAAGGCGGCGGAGCCGCGGATCAATGATTAACGATCAATGATCAATGATCAATTGGCTGGGAGGAGAGAGATGGGGCTGAAGCTTAGGCGCTAAATCAAATAAATTATAGAGGAGGAGGATTAATCGTCATCACTCATCTTCCAATCGACACGCGTTTCATAGATTTCGGCTTTGGTTTTAAAGCCCGGGCTATGTCGGTTTCAATAGTTTCTGCAATCTCTTTGATACGCCATTGTTGATAGTCAAAATGTCCTCCACTCATAATTTTGAGTTATATCATTATTTATTGTTTTTCAGACACAAAGACAATAACAATTATGGGGATTTGTAATTGTTAGGAGAGTTTTTTATTTAGAATTGCGTTTTCCGAATTGCAGGGTAAGGATTGGTAGGGACAGCAAGCGTCTGCTCTGTGGATAAATTTGATAAGGAGGCAGACTATTGCCTATAACAATTTATAGTACTTGGTTCTACCTCGACGTTGCCACAAAATAGGGGCTTGTTAAAAATCATATGTTCCAATTGCAATTTATTGATATCTTTATTTTTCATCTCCGGACCTAATATTATACGAGTTAATTTCAGCGGAAAAATTTCCTTGCAAGAAGGATTCACTTCTTTAGAATTGTATGTTAATTTTCTTTCTATATACGGAGTGACTATATTATTATTGGGGTACACTGTAAATTCCGGTTTATCGATGGTTGCAATAACAAGTCTGCATTCATTTTCAGTTTCAAATTCTTTGGGTTTAATAAAGAGATATTTGTCTACATACGACTCTAAGCAGAAACGTATTTCTTCTTTGTTTAAAGTTAGTAGGAACGCCTCAATCTTCATCAAACTTTCAGATTCCAAATCATCATAATTCACATCAAATACTTGATGCTCTTCGATTAACGGTTCGAAAACCATACATACACCTTGCGCATTATCTCCATAAAAACGCCACATATTCAGGTCATCTTTCGAAGAGGAAAATGAGGTGAGATAATAATTGTTGGCAAATTTTATGGATTCATTTGAATCTTCATTTTCATAAATGAAATTACATCCCTCAGAGTATAACTTTTGAGTTTCTGTTGGATCGTTCATAGTGGAAATTGAGTTCAAACGCATCGTACCACTGTTAAGGATATTCATAAGAGTTTTGAGAGAAGTATACTTGCAAAAAGGAACATCATTGGCTTGGTTAATTTTATAATTTGCAAAAATTCTTTCTTCAATGTCCGGATTAAAGCAATAACATTTCTTTACCCAGTCATAGTAAATATCTTTGGCATCAAGACTTTCAGCAAAAATTGAATAATATATATCTATTATTCTTTTTGACTTTTCTTCTTTATCCGCGGGGAATGCGAAAACATGGTCAAACACATAAGCTACGGAAGGATATTGCTTACCTGAAGCCTCACGAGGATTGTCATAAAGCTCTAAAAATTCATCTAATTTATATTGCGGTATAGATCTTTGATGATTGTAACGAGTCCCAGCATTTTTTTGTTGAAAAATTAAATACGGACGACGATCAAAAGTAATATAAGCAGCCGGGAAAAATATACTTGAATCACGATACTCATCAAACTCCAATTTGACATAGGGGTTAGTAGACTCCATTTTATCAGCCAACTTCAAGAACTCAGAATAAATTTTTGCAGATTTACAGTATTCATCAAATTCTCTGTCTCGCCATAAATTATTCAAAATGTAAATCCACTCATATTTTTTATCAGCATGAGGAAGTAAGGCATGGTATGATTCTATCTGGGTAAGCTTATGTATTAACGCTTGTGCATTTATAATTTCTTCATTTTTAAATTGCATACATTGCTCAAAACGATATCTTTGCACAGGCATTTCAAAAGTGTCGACTACTTCAGAGAAACCATTAACCCGCAAGTCAATACCTCTCAATGGACCTCTATGAGCATAATCTCGATTTTCTATATACATTATCAGATCATTTATTTTCTCATAAGGCACAAGGGGGACTATTTTGATAAGTAGGTCATTACTCTCACCATCGAAGGATACTAAAGACAGAGACTTAGGACGCATATTATAATAGTCCTCTTCAAAACATTTAGCATCCATTTTATCCATTATGTTGCTTAGTCTTCCCATTTAGATGATTTTTTGGATAAGCATTTGGGCTGAGGCGTAGAAGGGGACGTCGGTCTGGCCGAGGATAGTGGCTGGGAGGGAGGATAATTCGGGGAGATTATCCATTGGTACGAGCACAGTCTTAGCACCATTCTCCGACAAGAGAGAAACACGGTCGGAAAAGTTATTTGCCCTTTCAATTGCTCCACCTATAGATATGTTACCGAGGACTCCCAATGCCGGTTTTAAGTTTCTTCCAAACAATGAAGAAATAATTGCTGTGAAGACGGCAGCCCCGATGCCCCGATGCACAGTAGTGCCGAGAATGGCAGTCACTTGAACAGTAATATCAAGGTTTGATAGAGTCTTACTTGATGACATCAATGAGCGTTCATTAGCACGGATATAATTGTAAGTATTCTTAATGTCCTCTTTAACTTCCACAGAATTAGTGCCACGAATATCCAGTTTTCCATTACCGGGAACGGTCACCACCTCAATCTTTACGAGAGACACCTTATCGCCATCGCTTGTAGCAGTATAGCAATTTCCCGGAGCCAATGGAGCATCTTCAATAAGATTGCTTCCGCGTTCTTCAGGCACAGCGACATATACTTCTTCCTGAGTCTCCTTGTCGATATAAGAGAAATTAGTGTCCCAAAACTCCATGCCACCTATGCGCTTCAGTTGTTCTTTAACGCGACGACGCATCTCAATGGCAAACTCGAGATATTTCCTCACATCATCTTTTGTAAATTGACCATCAGGGTGCATCAGTTTGATCAACCCTGAGACAGTCTTTCTAATTGGTTTGGAATCGCGTTGACGAAGTTGGGCACCAAAAGTAAAGAATTCGTCCATTGCGTTCACATAGCTGTCCTTACGCAGATGATGCATCAATTCGCTAAAGAAGTCAGTAGAAAATCCAAACCGATCAGTGAAATGATAGGGCGCAAACTTTATTATTTCCCATCCCGGGAGGAAGAAGCCTATTCGGTCAAGAAAAGCAGTGTCGTCATTAATCTTGTAGGAGAATGGGCTAAAGAGATGGCTTGTCTGCAAGACAGTTTCAACGGGCTGGTTGATATTTCCATTGAGAATGATCGAGGCATTGGCGGCTTTCTCACCCGATTTTCCTGCACGGGAGAAAGAACCGGATTCCATATAATCCTTCATCAAAGGTACCACTTCCTTATCCTTGAACAGTTCATCAGTAGATTCATCGAAACAAACAGCGTCCCATTTGCCGACAGCTCCAATTTGTCCGCTTGAATTGTTGACAAACAATGAAGCCGCGGTGCCTTGTCCGCCGGAAACTAACATAGAATAAGGCGACAATTCCTTAAACACGAATGATTTGCCGGAACTTCGAGGTCCTAATTCCGCCATGTTGAAATTGGATTCCACCAGAGGAATGAATCGTGAAAGAAGCAGCATCTTCATGCGCTCAGTAATCCCATCAGCATGAGGCTCATACCCTCCGCTTCGCATAAGAACGTCAAGCCATTCCTCATTAGTAAATTCTTTTCTGCACTTACGAAGCCGGCTGTCATCGAAATTAGAAAGTTGGATTGGTCTGATCTTGCTTACAACGAAAGGATATATCTTGTTGCCGATCACTTGCGACGGATCATAGTCTACATCAATAATAGCCCAGATACCTCCGGTCATAAGTTTTTCATGTGAAGCTACTATATCATCATCAATGTTTGCTTCCCTCACGTTCAAATTAGAGAGTGTAGCCCAATATTTGTCTTTTGAAGAGTCAAGCCTTACGGAAATCTTATCGATTATCTTATAATGACCGTTTTCCTTGATTCTTTTTTGAAGCAATTCCGCTTCGTCAGGATTTACATAATGGTCTCTGAGGATTCTCTGCACATTCGCCACCCCCTCCTTTATTTTTACCGGATCATCCGTACTGCAGGAATTGGCAAGGAGATACTCCAGAACGAATACAGGAACATTTGCAGATCCCTTCACACTTCTCACTATATCCTTGCGCACTACATACCCTTGGAAAAGGTCGAGCAACTTATGGTCTAATTCATACATGGCTTAATCAGTTTAAAATAAATCATCAAGATCCCTGCTAAATGATTTCTTGACTGAAGCACAGTCAAGTTGAATCCCGGCAACAGTATCCTGTATTATTACCGACATGAGGTCATCGGTAAGTTCAAATTCTGCGGACGCATTTCCTTCCTCATCAATTCTGACAATTGAAGAATTCTTCTGGATTCCATTTGCATATAAAAGAATCTTCACCCTATTGCCTACGGAATTTCTATTGCCTTCGAGTCTAACAGAAAAGAATGTTCCTACCACATTCAGCAGTTCCTCTCGATTGTCAATCTTAACTTCCATATTAGTTGTGTCTGAAACGGAAGCAAAACAATAAAAAGGTATCAGACATTCTTGTGGTGTAAATCCTCCATGAGCATATCCGTAAGCCCCGCGAGTGCGGAATGGCTTATCTGTCCGCGCATAATATTGATATTTGCCTCCTGAGAAATTGTCTTCTCTTTGGATGAAGTTGGTCTCAGATAGATTCTCATCGGTAAGGAAGAAACGTTCCTTTACATCCACTCCAGCCGGAGCGGGAACTTTGTTTGCCTCATCAAGGAGACCTGTAATTACAAATCCATGGTCGGAGGTGAGGAATACTTCACTATATCCTAACCGATGCAATCGTTTTATCGTGTCCTCAAGGTCTGCCTCATAATTGTTGATGTCATGCAGACCACCAAGACCCTTATGCTCTCCTACGCTGTCAATATCTCCAAAAAGAATCACAAGTTTATCAGCAGTAACATTATTCCCGAGATTGGCATGCTGCAGAATCTCCACATTTGGGACGATTTCCCGAAGGTTGTTGAATCTGACAGAAGTCTGATTCACCGGGATATCAAGTCCAAACAAAGCACTCATCCCATTCTCAGTGACAGATGGGAGTTTTGCGTAATCTACCCTTACTCCTATATTCACAGAGGAACCAAATGATAGCGCTATGCTTTCCGCCAATTCCAGACGAAGGCCATCGCATACAATTATTGCGCATTTTGGTTTTGAGTTCAGAGCCTCTGCAACAAGCCCGAGCTGGGATGGCAGATAACTATTGGGGGCGACCCCGAACCATGCCGACAACAAAACCTTCAGATGAGATTCATACAGTTCCTGAAGAGGTCTTAGCATATCAGGCTCAGCCAACCAATTGTTATAAAGATGGCGCATCGCCGTATCGAGCGGTGCAAAATAATTCTGATAATATCTTGTAATTGCCTTAAGGGTGTTGAATCGGTAGATTTCCGAAGAGTCAAACTCAAGAAGAGTCAACAAATCTTCGAGCCATTTCGGTTTGAAATTGATTGCTTGATTTGACTTCACACGGTTTCGGAGAGCCTCAGTCAGATCTACAAATGACTCATTATTTCTCAACTTATCTCCGATTGTGCTAATCAATCTCCTGTCAAGAAATTCAAAAGGATGATCAGGATGGGTAGAGACGGGAGAAGCATTTGCCGGCATTTTCCATTTCTCGGATAATTCTTTCAGAACAGGGGCGATATCGGATGTATTGCTCCACCAATAGTATATATCTGTCAGGGAATCAGTAAGATTGTTGGAAACGAGACTATTGAATATTGAGTTCCCCAGTTCTTTAAGAAGAACTTTAGCATTTACGGGTATAGAAGGCTTATTCATAAGTTTGAATAAATCTTCCCTAACGACATCATAGACCGTTTCATCATGACCCATCTGATATTCTTCGGGACTTGCAATAAGTGAATGGAGGTGCTCCTTCAGATCAAGAGGTTCTATTGTCTCATTGACAATCCCTTTCCACCAAGTCAATGATTTCCCTTGACTGAGTCTTGCACTCAACAGAAGTTTTTTCTCAGGAAGATTAACATTTTGACCAAGAGCTTTATATAGTTTCTCCCTTATATAGTTGTCAGGATTATCCAAATTGATGAAGCCTCCGACACCGGAAAACTCCATCAACTGAGTTATGTCTTTCGAAGGGAAAAAGCACAGGAATATCACCTTGCTTCCGACATGGGAAGTCTGTGCTTGCAGACGGGCATTCATTTCCTCTGCAGTGGTGTTAAGAGTCAATACGGCGTAATCAGTCAACTCCTTGACGATAAAAGTCAGGAAACAAGAGGGATCAGAGATGACAACCCGGTTACTTTTCTGGGTAGCACGTTCTATATCTGATATCAGCCAGTCTTTAAACATACCTGAGTTTTTGTGATTGTTTATTTTAATTATTCAATTTCTTTCCGTTAGACGTCACTCTGTATTTCTGATTAGAGTTTCTTGCAACTTCCTTATCAAAGGCTTCAATATATCCATCAGAAATCATTCTTGGAATAATACGACTGCTAAGGTAAGATGCATTATAGCAAATAGACATGGCTATCTCTTTTGTCGTTTTCCATGTTAAGCAATACGAAGCAATCAAGCGACTTAATTCTTTATAAGATAATTTTCTAACCTTATTGCTTTTACTATCGCTTTTACTATTGCTTTTACTATCGCTTTTACTATCGCTTTTACTATCGCTTTTACTATTGCTTTTACTATTGCTTTTACTATCGCCAATCTCCTCTAATCCTTCAAGACTATCCCCATTATTTATTTGCTCACTTCCTAAGTCTTTAAAAAACTCATTGATAGTATATGTGGTTCCTCTTCCAAAACCAGAAGAAATCAATAACCCCTCTTTACAAAGACCTCTCAAAAGAGTGGTTATATCCGAGGGATGAAGATCAAGAGAATGCTGAAGAATTGAATTTGAAACGTGTGGCATTGTTACAGCCATAGCCATCGTAAGTAATTCATTAGCGGAAAGGTTTTTGCTAATTTCTCCATATAATAGATAAAGTTTATGTTCTACTTCTTTGGATAAGACAGATTCCAGAGGGAGCACCAATTCTACCCTATTGGGCTCCCCTTTTTCAGAAATTATTGGCATTCTGAAATTAGCCTCTTTCCATCCTTGGATAATAGTATCAGAACCACTACCAGCCTTTTCTGCTATACCTATCAGGCTAAACATAGTCTGTAGGGATGGATTTCTACATATAGAATGGCCGCCACTATAGAACTGTTCTTTGGAGACCAGCATAGTACCAGGATTAGAGAATATAATCTCAGAAGGGCGTTTAATTATTATCAGTTTAGTATCACTTTGAAACAAAGGATGCACGCAGAAATTCACAAAAGCCTCACGTAAACCCTTATGAACTTTTGTTTCATCTTGCCTGATATTTCCATCAAGTATGAAAGGTGTCGGCAGGAAACTTTGAAGCTTTGGCAGCAAACGCCTATAAGCTTGAAATAGGTTCGCTTCCCAAGAGCCATCACTATATATTCGGTCGCTCCATCGTTCTTGACCAGGTCTATATTCTCTATAATCAATCATGTATTGAGGTAATGCCTCTATGATAGAATCATATTTCCCAAACATCAACAGCCCAGCTAGCGTCAAACCTTCTTTGCCACTCTTCCTGTCCTTACGATAGGCTTTTAGATGTCGTAGTAATCCTAAATCATCATCTGAGGTCCATGGATGATTCGGTTTCAAATTAACGAATAATTGGCGGAACGCCCTTAGAGATTCCTGATCAATATCATCAATAGTGAATCCTTCTTGGATTTCGTAGTCCATGGCTAAATCAGGACGACGCTCGGCCAGCATCAGAGAAACCTCCCATTCTTTACATAAATAGTCTCCGCTGTCGTTCCGTCTATAAGTGCCACGCAAAGGATTCTGACCAATGAAAATTGGCCGATCTTCACGCGAGGCACGAGGGACAGAAATAAGCATAAAGTAATTCCCATTATACTCACCCTTCACCACATCGTCATTGGTCAGTATATTCCGGCTAACCTGTCCTGGGTCATTTATAGCATCCCAAAACTCTTTCTCATATTTGTAGATTATATCTTTTGTAAGACCTTCCGGATAAAAATTACCATTCTTCTCCTTCACGCCTACCACAATAACTCCACCCTCAGTGTTTGCAAAGGATGAGTAAGTCTCTTTAACTCCTTTTACTGGAAACCCTCCCTTGCCATGTTTAAATTCCACGCACTCGGTCTCCTTATCAGCCATAAGGGCGTCAAGATACTCATGCAATGATTCGTATGTCGTATTATTATCCATAATTACTAGCCGCGTTAAAAACTACTATCAATATCAGACTTAAAACCATTTTTTTAACATATTATGTTATTTTAGTCTGGTTATTCAGTATTCGTAAGTGGGAATCCCAAAGGAAATTCACTAATGTTAATGCTGATCCTACTGCAAGACGGGCATGACGTTCACTTAAACCTTGATAGTTTGGCGATTTCCCATGTCCACTACCGTATACATTCCTTAGTTCATTCAGTCCATTAGCTATTGCACGAAGACTTTTTAGTATAGACTTCATTGATTCAGCACCCCGAATATCCGAAGGAATATTCTCAGGAGCTACTTTCAGAAAGTTGGTGGTTTCCTTTACTAAACGAGGCGCGTCCCAAGTACGATCATAGGTTTGGCCATTTTCCTCTAATATTCCCTTACAACAACTCTCGATAATTTCTTTAGCTTTACCTATAGCTTCAGTAGGATTTTCAGATTGCATTGACATCATTATCTGCATCTGCCAATCAATATATTCGCTTGAAAAGGCTTCTTTAATATTTGAAGCCAAAACATTCGTGAAGTCAGCTAAGGGAGACGAATGTTTTTTCTGTATTTCCTTACATTTACGATACGTCGGGCTATAATCAACACCACAATCAAGTGCGACCTTTCCAAATTCATCAGGAATGGTTTCTCTCTCAAAATTGCCATATGATAGTTCATAATATTGCAAAAGATCGAAAAGCAATTTATCTGCTAACTTGTCATCTGCTTCATGAATAAAAGCGTTTAATGAACGCCCTTTCGACATGTGATATTTCTCACATAGTGCTACACCGACACTTTCCAAAGTAAAAGTATCGAAGTCAGCAGTTGAGAAGTCAAGCACATAGCCTCCTCTATTAAAGAGTTTTATAAAAACTCCTCGTTCTAATCCTGATAATGTCATATTATTACCAATCGGCGTTAAGGAATTTGTTGAGTTGGGATTTTTTGCCGCCGGTCTCTTTGAGGACGGGATAGCTGAGGAGTCCGGCTTTCTGTAGCGGGGCTATGTTCTTGCCAACGCCATCATCGAGCTTGGGATCATAGTCGGAGGCGAGCAGAGTGTCAAGTTTTGCGACGAAGTCGGACAGTTCGCGGAGTTGGGCGCGAATATCGGCAGCTTCGCTTTGGGCAGCCGAGTCATTGCTCTGGGCAACGGTGGCGAGGCGGTCGCGGAGGGCACTCTCACGGTTGGCGCAATAAACGCTCTTGACGCGGGAAAGAGTGTTTCGGTTCCATTTGTAGATGCTCACATATAGTTCCATTGCATGAAGCGGACCGGAAGTAAGATGCCATATAAATGGAGTCTTTGGGAGATACATAAACAGATTCAGATGATCG
Source organism: Bacteroidales bacterium GP3 (assembly GCA_001701075.1). Classification (GTDB taxonomy): domain Bacteria; phylum Bacteroidota; class Bacteroidia; order Bacteroidales; family Muribaculaceae; genus Lepagella. The sequence continues at coordinate 9,744 of DAAK01000145.1, forward strand.
CTCAACTGCTGGAAGAACCTATCGCGAAGATAGCGGTCGAGGGGCATACCGAGCAACGACACCACCTGGGAGAACTGGGCGCCGGTATAGCCACGCTCAATCATCTCCTGCTGGATACGGTCGGCAACCACACCCTCGCCGGTACGGTCAACGAGAGGCATAATGCCATCATCATCCTTTTCAAGCAGAGTGCGGATCACATCCGTGATAAGTTCGAAAGCCAATACCTGTGTCCGCTGAGCCGGGAGAGTCTTGGCTTGCGAAAACTGATACCACGCTTCAATTGGGTTGACATTATTCTGGATGCAAAATTCCTCCCAACCATAGTTGCTTTGATATAGACGGTCAAACTCAAGATGAGGCTGATCTTCAGATATGGGAAGCGCATTGATATGTGTCATCACTTCTTCCGAATGGGGGAACTCTTCCTTGAGTTGCAACCATTGGAGATAATTGCTCTTTGCAATTTCGCTGACAGGAAAATCCCCAACCGGGATACCCTCCTTATCAAGAACCATCTTACGGTCATTATCGCTAAGATCATAAATGTCAAACACCTCTCGATTGATGATTGCCTCATTGAGAAGTACTTGAGTCAAGAGTCCATTCTCATAGTTATAATACTTCTCGATACTTTCCTTTACACTGAGATTTCCAGTCTGAATAGGAGAGTGTAAAAAATTAAATTCAACTATATTGAATTGGCACAGATATTTCTTTATATCTGAGTTTCGGCGAGCTAAAACTGCTACACATTTTTCTTTTTCCCGAGTGGGCAATACAAAAGGGACTCTCCATAAATCGCCCTGATTTATATTGACAGTGGGGTTTAAACAATTACAAATATAATATACAAGTTTTGAATTAAAGAATCCAAGAGAATAATCCACATTCTTGAATTTATTCATATACGCACCTGGCCCCCCTGCATCGATTATGCTATTTACTGGTAAATATCGGAATGTTACCCCCTTTGACCCAGCCGCGGAATAGGTAAGACCTTCTTTGAAATAATATCCCTCATTTCTGACTACGGAAGCACTGTAATTCTTAACTTCTAGACCGTTATTTTCCCAATTAAGGACACACCATAGGTTTCCATACCATTTGTTGTATGGACCTCCCTTGGCATAGTGAATCCATTTTGATTCATCTGTTGCGTAGTTTTCTGAGATAGTACGAGAATCGACTTCCCACCAAAATCTAAGGAAACGTTCATTATCAGATGTTGTCAATCCTTTTACCACATCAATATAATCATCAACAGTCTGTTCTCCGAATTTTTTGCGGAAGTCGTCGGAGATCCAGTAGATGAAAGGCCAAGATTTGATTTGACGGAGCTTGTCTTGAGGCAAACGGTAGACACGGTTGTTCTCCTTGCCTTCACATAGATCTGGATATATTCTATCTAAAGTCGCTTTCCTGTGACCTTCGTAAAGATCATCTAATTTTATAAAAATTGAGTCAGATGGTTGTTTATTTTTTGATAATATAAACATACAACTATCCACACGGGCCGAGGGAGAGAACATTCCTAAATATCCCCAATGAACAAACAATTCGATTGAGGTCTTTTCAAGAATGAGTTTTCGTGTATCTTCAAAAGATTTTATGAACATATAAGTGGGGGGATTGACCATTCCAATCTTACCTTGAGGTCCCGTCAGTTCATAACATCTTCTTATAAATGTGGAGTAAAGATTTACACCCACATTATAAGTTTTTTTATAATTATTATTAATGAATCCCTTCAGTTCCGGGCCAAAGTCGCTGCTGTCTGTATAAGGAGGATTTGCAACCGCAACATCATATTTTTGATTGATAATCTCCAGAAACTTAATCGCATCCTCGAACTTGGTCTGAGAATACTTGTCGGTTCCTACAAGTTTATGGAAATTATTTCGGAGCATCGTGATGGCAGTATTGCTGAAACTGAAGACAGAGTCTGTATACTGGTCGGCAAAAAGATCCTGCATATTCTGACGCAACTGATTCAATTCACCCTCCTCGAAAGCCTTTATGTCCTCATCTACACGGATAAGCGAACCGAATTTTCTTGCATCCCCCAAATTGCTCCATATCTTCTCCACTAAAGCGGTGCGCTTTATGTCCCATCCACGCAATTCTTCTTCCATCCCAGACGTCTGGAATGAAGGCAAATGAAAATTAGTGGAAACAACATTAGTATGCGCAGGAATCTTGGCACGACGACCACCGAGTTCCCGCGCTTTAATGCGCAAGGCAATCTGAGAAAGTTGCACTGCTCGTTCGTCGAGGTCTATTCCATATAGATTTTTCTCAATGATAATGGCAGGGATATCGCGTCTGGAATAGTCTGCACCAAAGTTTTCCATCTGGTCAACATACAGGTCAAATAGCAGCGACATAGTATAGATTAGGAAATTGCCGCTACCGCAAGCCGGGTCAATTATACGCCACTTCTCAAGAGATTTGACTTCTCTGGTCTGCGCCGCAGGACGGTTTGCAATACGATATTTAATCTCTCCAGATTCCTGATCGGGTTCACGGTCGATATTGCTTTCCGGAAACATCTCAAGATACATCTTGCCGACGGTATTGTCTACAAGGAATTTCACCACCCATTGCGGAGTGTACACCTGCGACTGTAGGGAAACNNTTTGGTGCAGACTATTCCAGACGCGTTTTCTCGCCACTTTCCTTAAGATCGTGCTTTTCGACAGAATTAAAGTTTTCATAAAGCCATCCGAGGATATCATCACCACGCCAAATGTCCTCACCGCAATCCGGATCAGCGGAAACAGCGTTGAAGGCATCAATAATCTCATTGAGTTCATCGGCACGAGGCATCACAGCATATGGATGCGACTCAGAAAAGATTGGGAATTTCTCACTTTCTTCACGGAAACGGTCAGAGAAGAACTCAAGAAGCCCATCGCGCTCCAACGACTTACCTTCCGGATGCTCTTCAAGCCATGCATTATGTTCCGCCGAACGCCCCCCATGTTCAGAACGCCGCATCACCACTTCCGGAAAGAAATCCTTATCCTCCATCACCTTCAAGGCAGCCAGACGATTGAAAAGAGTGAAAGTACATTCATTTATCGCCATCAAGCGAGCCTTTGCATAGCTGTCATAATTCTCCGAGTTATAGTCAACAATCCCTTTCAGGCGATTGCGCAGTTCCCGGTCAGTCTCTGACAATTCAGGGACGGAGGCAGAAGGGTCATCAGTTATGCCCAGCCGTTCAAAACGATTGGATACAGCCTGATAGATAAGGGAGCGGATATTTAGAACGTGGTCAAGAAGCTTCATGATTGATCAGTCGTTAAGATTTACTTTATCGTTTTTCCCGAAAGTGTTGATAAGAGAGAGCTGTTGGGTAAGCCATTTGCGATAATCATTCACGGAAATATCCCCGTGTGGCAACCGATCCTTCAATTTATGGGTTTTCGGAGTTGATTGAGAAGATGAAGCCGAAGAAGAGGAAGATGAGGATGAAGATGAGGCAGATGAAGAAGATGAAGACGAAGAAGCAGAGGAGGTGGGATCCGAAGTCTGCACCTGAAAGTTGAGAGCAAGCAGGGTGCTATCAAAAATCTGGACGCTCTCATAAGCAGTGACTATCTCACGCAAATCCAGGCGGGAACCATTTGATTTCACACTGAACTGGTCGAAAGTAGTAGTTACTGCAGCGAATTTTTCACACCGGGTGATGATTTTAGCAAGTTCTTTCCAAATACCGGCATTCCATTCACGCGGATAAGCGGAGAGTTTGGTTTTCAAATCGTTGGCAATTTGAAGAAGCCGGGAATACTCAGTGTGGTCATTGTTGGCAAAACGTTTGAAAGTGGCAATATAAAGATCTCTTATATCCTGCACATCTTTTTTCATACCGGTGTAGTTAGAGACAACATCAGTGTCATAAAGCTGTCTGAAATGATTGTATATTGGAGCAATAGCTTCCGTTGAGCCTAACGCCAATAGGAACTGGTCGTGCACCTCATTGATATAAACCACCATCTGACGTATCTCGGACATCTTTTCATTTATGAATTTCAGATCCTTATCGACACGTTGCACAGCCTTTATGAACTCATTTGTGTTTTCCTCCTTAAGAAAAGACTTTGCATTATTGAGGAAATTAGCCTCAGTGACTGCGCCTTGGTATTGTTGGAAAATAGCACGAGCGGCAATCGACATAGGGAACATGTCATTGTAGTCGCCCTCAATCTTATTATTGATAAGAGCAATCATAGCACGGGAGAGAGTGCGAATGGCATCCACAATCTCAAAGTCATTGAGCTGATAGTTTATCGCAGTGCGGGTGTGCCTGGTAAACTCACAATCCTCTTTCAGGATATCTACAATATCGCGACGCTCACTATATTTAAGGCCTTTTGAGACGGCCTTAAAAGAAGCCTTGCTAAAATTACGGGCGTTCTTGAACGCATCAGTCGCACCAGGCTGACGGCATGAAGTGTAGTCCTCGCCATTGAATTTCACAATAACCTTATCGCCTCGGAATAGAGCTGCAAGAGAAGTCATAATAGTGCCGAGGGAGTACCCTGTCGGAGGTCCAGCCAACTTCGACTCCAGATCCTTGCCGGAAGTAAATGCAGTGCAGACGGAAAGAATCTCCGAGACAACGGAAAGATTATTTCCGATAAAGACACCGGCGGTATCAAAGAATTTGAAATCAGGAGCAGAACCGAAATAGTTGTGAAGCTGACCGGGCTGACGGGTAAAGACACCCGGAGCCATGGAATCGGGCAGTTCGGAAGAAAGACGTTTTGTGAAGATATTTTCAAACATCTTCCCTTGCAAATCTGAGACGATCTGATGATAAGTGGCGGGCGAGATGTTGTACTTATTGAAACAATACACAGCCAATCCCTCGAGAAATGACTTCTCAATCAATTCCTGAAAACGAGCCTCCTTGTGGTCACGTTCTGAACAGATGCGTTTAATTATCAAACGCTCATCATCAGTCACGTTCACCTTCTCACTGATATACTTAAGGCGACGGAGTTCAGTGGCCAGATTTTTAATTTCATCACGATACCTTACAACAGGGATGATTGTAGTGATGCCCTTGCTGTTTGCAGTTTCCTGTCGGATATTATCAACATACGAAATGTCCTCGCACCCTGGAGTATTAAGCAGGTCGGAAAGAACAACAGAAAGATTGGAAGCATCGCCATTTGCCAAGATCTCACCGTCGACGGTAGCAACTTTGAACCTGACATTCATCCCTCCGATAGAAAGAAGCGAAGCCCACTTTACGATATCCCGTTTCTTAAGGACATTATTTACATCCTGAATAATCTCCCAAGTCTGCACATCAAAACGACGCATCTCATCAAGAATACGTTGCTCAGCCTCGTTTGTGATACGATATTGCTCCCCCGTCATTATGACAATCTGGGATTTTTCAAGAATTCCAAGAGCCTTTTTAACTTCATGAAGAATATCATGATAGTTTTCAGGCCTATTAAGATAAGACTTGGCAATGTTGTCGGCAGTGGTGTGAGTCACCTCACTCTTGGTGAGAAAATGAATGGTCTGCAGAAGACGTTTTCCAGACACGAAAGAAAAATTCTGATTAGCCAGTGCATCTTCAGCCTGGCGATAACGATTGCTCAGGGATTCCTCCACACGGTCGTCAGCCTGATTGCAGAGTTGGGTTGCATTTACATGATAATGGTCAGTGGTCTGATGCTTCACTTCCTTTTTCAGCACATCAAACGCAGAGATAATCATGCCACGGTTTCCTACACGAGTCTGAGTCAATTCACTTGAACCGAAAAGGAAATATTGCAACAGCTTGAATTGGTGCTTATAGAAGGGATAATAGTCAATGTAAGTATCAACATCTGTGGTTTTCCCAAGCCCCGGCACGCCTATATTGGTGACATCGGCAATAACCCCATTGTTATCTGCAAAATAATCACGCAAGATTGCCTTCTTATCTTCAGATTTAGCAAGCAGACGATGACGAATGATGGTGTCGACCTCATCAGCTTCTATCGCAATTTTAGTGCGGAAACGGTCTCTTACTTTTGTGAGGGAGTTGAGTTGTATATTTTCGGATTTAATGACATCATCAAGACGTTGCTGAGCAATAGCAATTGTCCAGACATTTCTTTTGAGAGAAGCCAAAGCTTCGGCAACTCCTTCCAAGTCATCGAGACGAATTTTCTTCTGAGAAATTGCTTCGCTCACCTCATCAATGAAAAAGACTATGCGGGTATCTGGAGCCTGGCTAAGGTATCGGGACAAATCCTGCTGGAGCCGAGAAGCATCATATTCTTTGCGGGTGGCTTCCGCCATTTTTCTAAGCTCAGAATACTGCTCCTCACTATACCCCATAGCAAGCATGGCTGGCTTGAAAGTCTTGATCAGCTCAGTATTAGACTTTATGATTTCAGACCAAGGTTTCCCGGAAACCAGCATCACAGCATCTAAAAATTGCTGACGATGACCTTCAATGAGAATATCGTATTCAATTATGCCATGCCAAGAATCAGTCATTCCTAACTTGCGAAGGAAACTGCTGAAAATCATAAATGGCAGTCCATTTACATTATTATGCTTGGATGCATCGAAAGAGACAACAATATTATTAAATTTATTGAGATTCCCCAATTCAGTTCTAAGAATATCGGCATTTGAGAGACCATCAAGTTTGATAGCAAACCGATCGCGCATAGGAGTGCCAAGAATATTCCTGTTTTGAAGCAGAAGCCCTATAATCTGCGCAAAGTAAGATTTGCCAGAACCGTAAAATCCACTTAGCCACACCCCAGACTGCATGGTGCCAACGTTATATTCTTCCAAGAATTCAAGGAGATGCTTACCAAGAGAATTGGTCAGCACGAAATTATCCAAGTCTCCTTTCAGGCGTTGCTCCTTTTCGGTTTCGGATTCATCGGGATTATAATCGAGATCAACGACGGTATTTATTTCTTCGTCGAGATTTATGGTGAGAAGGTCTTTTATCTGCATGACTTACAAAATTACACGACAACGATATCTTGATGCAATATGGTTTTTATCTCCGAGAAAATATAATTTATCTCCATCTTGAACCGATGGATAAAAATATACCAATGGTTGAGGTGCCGTTTTGACAACAGGATGCTCCATAATGTCAATATTTGAGAAACCCTTGTTTGCGATTGCAGATGTGCCAACAAGAAACACAGGCAATCCTTGCCCTGCAGCCAAAGCAATGCGCTCCGCAAGACACTCAAAGAAAGTATCTTTTGCACCCTTGCGATAGTAAACTTCGATGCCAAGTTCATCTTCAAGCTCTTTGAACAATTCCATACCCATTTCTTCCTGATAATCGGTTAGAGTCTGGGCTACATCTACAAAGATTGCGCTGTCACGGAACCGACGTTTTGCTTCCGCTACATACTGGTGGTCCTCCTCGTTGGGATAGACAAAAAGAATACTGTTGCCACCATTTGCATCCAGCTTAAGTTGGGTAATATCCTGAGAAAGGACATCTTGCAGCAGTCCAAACAGGCGATTATGGTCTATGTCAAAGTTTCCACTCATATTCTATTACTTTAAGGAGATGGAAATATCATTGCCAATTTGAGTAATATCCCATAGGGGAATATATTCTATTGACTTTAATCTGCCGATTATTGATTGCGTATCGAGGAAAGAGAATCGGAACATCGGATTTTCCAATGAAGCCGTATCGGGATAAGCATTTAAAGCAAATCGGACGAGATAAATGAACAGTTTGGAAGAAATGTGAGGAGCCTTGAGGATTTTCTTCACTTTCCCATCTGCCAATCCAAATTTCTTGAGGACTGTCAGATACTTGGAAGCCACTATAGCCAAAGTCGAGTCGCTGAAAGGGACATCATCCGGAAAAGTCTTCTTAAGATGATTTAGGAAAGCCTCTACATCACTTAATTCCATTGAAGTTCTGCCTGAATATAGAATTCTTAGGAACACATCGTCGGTCACTTCGCAGAAAAGAGCGTTACAGAAGATGAATTGCCAAAATAAGATGATGAGTTTTTCTTCAGCTGAAAATTCTTGAGATGCCAGGGCTTGCAGAAAGAGGGATTTGTGGGAATCTGAAGCAAAACTAATAAATCCATCGGAGACAGCTTTTTTGAATCTGGAAGTGGCCTTGGAAGTCCTAAATACGAATTTGTCTTCAGTGGCAGTCATACCATAATTTTGATTGATGTAATCAATCATAATGGAGTAGTCAGGGATACTACCTACTACATTGACAGTGGAGTTGTATTTAGCATGACTTGTTGCCATTGTTATAATCTATTTGAATTTTTGGATGCATTTTCAGAGAAGTGACTCTCCCTATGCAAAGTTAATAAAAAATTTCAAAAGAAAGGCCCTTAATCTAAGTCTTATTAAAAAATTCATATAAAATGATTGCTTCAGATGAATCGAGGACTCTGGAGTTAAAGTGGAGATGTAAGGGATGATTTGTGTAACGGAATTCGATGACATCAAATAATAATTGGTATTGCAAAAGAAGCAGGGAGGGGATGGATTTGCGATTTGGATATGCTTTTATTTTGCAGCCGCAAGTCTTCAGATTTTAGATATCAGTCTTCAGCGGGCTTCGCGACTCGGTGGGACGCATACGAACTTATCATCATCGATGACTTCGGCATCAAGAAGCTCAACAACGAGCAGATACTGGACCTGATGGAGATAATCGAGGACCGGCATGGACGGACGGCAACAATCATTGCAAGCCAGCTGCCGGTCTCGGACTGGTATGATGTCCTTGAGAAAAACGCCACTGTCGCTGACGCAATACTTGACCGGCTGGCAAAAACATCACACAAAATCGATCTCAGAGGTTATGATAAGGATATGATTATGTAAA
>DAAK01000157.1 GCA_001701075.1 Bacteroidales bacterium GP3
GAATTAGTTGAAAATGAGAAAAACCTTCGTCTGCTGATCGATTATGGAGTAATACGACAAGAAGGTGACCTCATTGAACTTGAAGAGACTTACCAGCATTTTTTCGAAGAAGTGCTCCGACTCAACGAAGAAATCACCAGCTCGACAGTGGAAGAAAATCTTCAGACACTCAAAGACAATATTGATTTCTATCTTAAGGAACGCAATCATCCGGAAGCCCAAGGAAAGTATGTACGTAAGATCATGCGATCCTTGCGAAATATTTCTACCCAAGCCTCCAATAAGACCATCGAATTGAAACGGGTGATCAATGACACTTTCCGACAAGAACGCAACTATGAAATCAAACGGACAAAACTGGAGAACTATCTCAATACACTTGAAAGTATCTCTTCACTAATCAGAGAGACCGAACGCCTGCTTGACGACAGGAAAGACATTATGGAAGTGCTGACTGCCGACGACCGCATAACGCGCCTGATTCTTGATGTTAAAATCCAATTCAAGGATGTATTCCATTCACTCATCGAACTGGAACGCACCATCCGCGACTATCTTAATCAGATTGATGCACACAACCGTCTTGTCAAACACATAAGAAAACTAAAGTATCTCAAAGATCAACTGACATGGGAACGCACAACAAATGTACGCGAAATACTTGACAAATGCAGTCATCTGGCTCTGGAGACCACCAGTTACTATACCACAAGAGTATCACTCTCTTTCCTTCGCAATTCTGACGACTCGCTTGAAATTATTGCGGATGCCAGAAAGACAATCTCCCGGTTTAGGTCGCTTAAAAATGCTCCGGTAATTCCTTTGAAAGAAAGCGACCTGAATGCGAATTGTATTGTAGAAGACTTTGTGGATACTGATGCGGTGGCAAATGCCTTCTTCGCCTCATCCCGCGACCTTTATTCTTTTGTAATAAACTATCCATATTCCCAACCGCAGCAGAGAGAACGCAAGGTGGAATATTACCTTGAAATTGTACAGAATCATTATGATAAGTTTCTCATCACCGACGACTGGGGGCGGGATGGGAATGTGGAATATCCTCTAATCTACAATTTACCATGAAATACGAGCAGCAAGTTTTTGACCGATTAAGCAAGGGAGGATTCATTTCTTCCGACAGTGTGGATGAGCTCACCCGGCGTATCTTCCTTGACATTGACGATTGCCGGGATGAATATGCCGATTATTTTTCCCGCATCGGGTTTATCCTTGAAGAGGGCAACCAATATTTCTATTTTTCAAGAAAGGAATCTAAAAGTGCGATAGCCGAAAAGCTTAGGAAATTCGGTCATTGGGTCGATATCCTCGATTTCCTGAAAGCTTGGGAGCCCGCTTTTGGACCTGGCTTCACCTTCATGACTGCTGACTTGATTGTAAAGATTGATTCCGACATAGAATTGCGCGACAAGGCATCCACTCTTTACGACAATAAAGCCCGGCATGATGAGATAGCTGAAAGGCTTGTGGAAGAGCTCTCACGTCAAGGATTTATCGAAATAATCGATGATGTGGCAAGAAGATATAAAGTCACGGCTGCCTATAGATATCTTGAAGATATGGTAAACCTCATAGCATTTAACGACGACGATGAGATCACTGACTAAAATTGTATTTATCAACAGCGCTCATATACGCTACAGTGAAGTGGCGCTGGATGGGAATGTCCATTTCACGGGAACACAAGGAGTAGGAAAGACTACCCTCTTGCGTGCAATCCTTTTCTTCTACAATGCAAGAAAAGATAAGTTGGGAATCCGTAATCAGGGTCAACGTACATTCGATGATTTCTATGTTCCGACCCCATCGTCGTATATTGTATATGAAGTGTCGCGAGGAGAGGGCCAACCCCCTTTCTCAGTGATTCTTTTTCGTCGCCACAATAAAGCTGCATTCAGATTTGTGGATGCCCCATACGACAGTAATTGGCTGATTGATGACCTTGGTGTGGTGGCTTCGGATCCTCTTGTAGTCAGACAGCGGATACAAAGCCAAGGTATCGACCTGAGCGATATCATCGAACACTACAACCGGTATCTTGACATCCTTTACGGCAACCGAAACTCACGAGTATCTAAAAATCAATTGAAATACTATCTGCTGAAAAGCCAACAGTATCAGAATATCCCACGTATCATACAGAATGTGTTTCTAAATGAGCGCGTGGATGCCGGATTTATCAAGAACACAATCATCAGCAGTATATCCGGCGATGAAGAAGAGACTGCATTGGATCTTAACTTTTTCCGCAGCAAATTGGTCAATTTCAGTGATGAACTTAAGGATATTTCCTTGTGGACTCATAAAAATCGGCAAGGAATCGTGGAGACGCGTCGCGATGCAGACAAAATCATCGAAATTGCCCACAAAATCTCGGCCTGTGAATTCACTGCGCGCGAACAATGCGGCATGCTGATATATTCGAGGAATAAAGCGGAACATGACATTCCCATCCTGACAAGCAAGATTCAGAAAAAGAAGGCTACTATTGATGAATTAACCCGAAAGATTAAATCAACGGAGGTTAATTATACAGAAGCACATGAAAAGATCAACAGAGAAATCGCAGTGCTTGACAGAGACCTGAAAAAGGCTGCCGATCTAAAGAAAGAATATCATAGAATCGGCATTTCAGAAATGATTATCCGTGTGGAGTCATTGCCGTCATTGCGCCTCGCTCTGCAACAAAAACAAAGCCAACTTGCACAAATGAACGCTGAATATCTGACAATTGCGCAAAAGTATAGGTCTCTTCGAGATCGATTGAACCTCGACTTTCAGCAATACAGACAATTGAGGGCTGAAGAAAGCAACGGTGCTAAACAGAAATATATCGACCGAAAACTTGCTCGACTTGAACAAAGCAACAAACTCCAAGATGAAATCAACGATAAGTTCAGAATGCAGAAAGAGGAAATCGAAGTGAAGTTGACTGAGTGTCGAGAACAGCGGCATGAGCAGGAATTGCGACGTCTGGAAGCTTCGAAATCATCACCGCTAAAGGAGGATTTGGAGTCTTGCAGAAATAATCAAAGTAAATTAGAAAAGGATGAGATTTTCCTCAAAGAGGAAAAATTGCATAAAGAAAATCAACTGGAGTCAATAAAAAGCCAGTTGGCGATGGAATGTCAACAACTTGAAAGTGAATATGCAACCCAGATTGCGGCTTTGGAGAATAAGATCAGTGAAGTGACTGATAAATTGAATTCAGAACGTAAGCTTCTTGAAAAATCACAAGGTTCTTTTTGCGAATGGCTCGACCGCAACGTTATGGACTGGGCTTCTTCCATCGGCAAGATTGCAGATGAGAAAGAAGTCCTATATAACCAAAATCTTCATCCTGTGCTGGAGACTGAAGAATCAGACACTTTGTTTGGTGTGAGGATTGATCTTGATGAAATAGAGAAAGAAGTACGGACTCCCTCGATGATCGAAGAGGATGTCAAGGCTCTTGAAGAAGTGGTAAAGTCTATCACAAATGAAATCAACCGAACAAGGGAAGAGAAGGAAAATCGAATCTCTGAGAATGGAAAGAAAAAACTTTCCGCAATTAAGTCATTGCAAACTGAGATAGATGCCATTGCTCAAAAGATACAGATTTGTCGCCAGCAGTCACGGAAAGAGAAATTGCGGTTGGCGGAAATCGAAAGCGACGAAAAAGCGAAGCTGAAAGAGATAGATGCTGGGTATGAGATAAGGATTCAGGAACTCACGATAGAAATTGAATCTTATGGAGCCGAACTTAAGAAAATTGACGACCGCTGCAAACGGGAATTGAAGGCTATCTCAAAAGCGGCTAAGGATGAGGATAAAAAGGATAAAGATCTTCTCGATATTAAGGTGAAATCAATTGAAGACAATATCAACCAATTCAAAATTGAGACTGATACCAAAATCCGTCAGTTTGAAAAAGACGAATGGACTGAACTGACAGATGCAGGTGCTGATACCGTAATGTTTGAGAGGATGAAGAAGGACATTTCTTTGTCCGAAGAGAAAATCCGCATGATTGATAAAGAGCAGGGGAAAGTGACTGAATATCGATATGATTGTAAGAACTTGCTCAACCATGTGCCACAATTTTTGAGCGACAAAAAGAAACTCGAAGATAAGGATGCTTCACTCAAGCAGACTTACGATGACCGCAGACAGAGACAAGAAGCAAAAAGAAAAGAAGAATCAATAGCATTGGCTGAATTGCAAGGTTCCTTGGATAAGGCAATAGAGTCCATAAAACGGGCAGACGACTTTATTGCTTCCGATTCTTGCCCTACGGAATTGAAAGAAAGCCAACAGATTCCTTCCAATTTGGATTGCACCTCCCTTGTAGAGTCAATAAAGGACATGAGTCGTGAAATATATCGACATACCGACTCTCTCAAAACTTCAGTCAACGATTTCCGCCGTCGTTTCTCACAATGCAATACGTTCAAGTTTCCGACGGAATTTGAGACCACGGCAGACTACCGGATATATGCTGACAATCTTGAAGATTTTGTGGTCAACGATAAGATCAAGGAATTTCAACAGATGACAAGCAATATCTACCGCGATGTATTGTCTCGGGTTGCTAATGATTTCAATATCCTGCTCAGACGGGAATCAGAGATACAGCGCATTGTCAGGGATATTAACTACGATTTCTCCCGTAAGACATTCGCGGGGGTGATACGAAGTATAGAACTGCGGCTCGAACGCAGCACAATGCCGATTATAATTCAATTACAGAATATCACAGATTTTTGGAATGCACATCAGTATGACATCGGCGAGCTAAATCTGTTTTCCGGGGAAGAATACGAGGATATCACACGCGACTCAATAAAGTATCTGAAATCGCTGACTGAGGCCCTCACACATGCTCCTGAGATCAGTAAGCTGCCTCTTGAACAGACCTTCTCTCTTAAATTCAAGATTGAGGAGAATGACAATTCAACCGGTTGGACCGAAAACATCAAGGCGGTGGGATCGGAAGGCACGGACACCTTGGTAAAGGCAATCATGAATATCCTGCTGATAAGCGTATTTAAAAAACGCGCCGGACAGGCTGGCGACTTCCGTCTGCATTGTATGATGGATGAGATCGGGCGCTTGGCTGATGAAAATATCCAGGGCATTCTGAACTTTGCCAATGAACGCGACATATACATTGTCAACTCCTCGCCAAAATCACATCGGCCTCTATCCTACCGTCGCCTCTATCTGCTTTCTAAAGACAAGGAAGCAAATACTATTGTGCAACCTATTCTTTCAACCCGAGAAGCAACTGTCAATGAAACTCACCCTACGGCTAATTGAGCTACTGCAACAAATTATGCAGGGGAAATCCATCCCTTACTCTGCTCTTCCAAAATCATTGGTTGATCCGCTTGTCAATGAGGGACTGCTTTCTGTGGTGCCACATGGCACCAGACGATGCCTTATTACGCCCAATGTGGCTGCCTTAGCCGGGACTCTGCCACAATACAATGAGGCACTTCGAGATTTGGACGCGGCAGCACGGTTGCTGACTGAAGACAATTCACGTGCAGCCCAAGCCGCTCTGTCGGGAAATTCAAAGACTCGATCCGAACGGACAACGCCGGGCTTCCTCGTCAATAGCTATACCCGAATAGATTGCCGTCTTTGCGGGCAGCCTTTTATTATTGACCCAAAGGAAGGGAGTGCGATATATATAGCCGATTGGAAATCGTTCATCCCTCCAGCCACAACATTGGTCATAGGGATTGAGAACATGGAGAATTTCCTCAGGATTCGCGAGCAAAAGGATCTGTTTGCCAGAATGCTGATGCCGGAAGAATCGGAAGTGCTTTTCATTGCAAGATATGCGTTTTCTTCCGACTTGATGAATTGGTTGGCGTGTATCCCTAACAGATACCTTCATTTTGGAGATTTCGA
>DAAK01000198.1:0-4478 GCA_001701075.1 Bacteroidales bacterium GP3
TTTTTATTACTTTGCACTCTCAAATCCCCCTCCGGATTATAACTTAACTCAAAAACGAAATCGAAAAACTCAAAATGGAATATTGGTTTGCAATTATTCTCGCTATAATAGCCATCGCTGCAATTGGCCTGCTGCTTTTTTATGAAGTGATGGGTGATAATGCTGTCCTTTTCAAGAAAAAGCATGTCCGTGGCAAATATATCAACGACCAGACTGCCGTGATTTGTCAAACCATCTTGGACACACAAGACTCACACAAGGCCTATGCCCTTTTTGTTGAGTATATTTTCACCAACCATAAGCAGTTTCTCGAATACGTAAAGACTATTCTCACAGAGATCAGCAAAACCTATAATTCCGATAATATCCTTGGTCTTCAGCAATGTCTTTCCGACACGAAGGAAATGAAAATAGAGCTCAAAGACCAAAAAACTACGCAAAATAGATGTCTCGCCACTATCGACCGGGATATTTATATTGAATATGCAGCATGGATTCATCTTGCCAACAACTGCCGGTTTAATGTCAACGAATCCATCCGTCGTATAGCCGAAGTCTGCATTGTATACGCTTCGGATTACACCGAACGTTTCCCGGAGAATTACACCGAGCAACTCGATTTCCTACTTGATGACATCTGCAACATATGCAATACGGCGTTGTCGCTTATTGGCACGTCAAATATTCAGGAAATGAGGGAGTTGAGAAAAAGGATGTCGGTAATCCTCGACGAATCATATGCCAAGACACAGCGTCTCTACGAACTCATCCACGACGGACGCAGCGACCTTAATGAAGAGAAACTGACGGCTCTGAGATTCGCCTTGAATGCTTTCCATGAACTCCACGGCATCATCTACTCCCTCCGCCGCTTCGTCCTCGCCAACATCGGCCTCACCCTCTCCCTCCAATAATCCCAACTCGCCGAAGCAATGAACCAACTATTCTTGTCAAGCGTTGTAAAGAATAAAAAATCAAATTAATTTATTCTACTATGAAAAGTATCTATAAGGCTATGGCAATAGGAGCTATCGGAATCAGCGCAGCCGCTATGCCGGCACAAGGCGACGCATGTACTCGCGTCATCTATCAAGGAAGTGACAGTCTATATATAATCGGTCGTTCACTCGACTGGAAGACACCTATCCCCACCAATCTTTACGTTTATCCAGCAGGCCTCTACAAGCAGGGCGCTTCTACACCTGATGGCATCAACTGGACATCCAAATATGGAGCCGTCTATGCAGTAGGTTATGACGGAGGCATCACAGAAGGCATGAATGAGAAAGGCCTGTCAGTGAATGGCCTTTTCTGCAAGGGCACCGTTTACGACAACGCCGAGCGTGAGAAAAATCCTCCAATCTCAATGGCGATGTTTGTTGGCTGGATGCTTGACAACTGTGCTACGACCGATGAAGTGAAAGAACTTCTCACCTCTAATCCATTCAAGATCGAGGGTGCCACTTTCGATGGCGGCACAGTCTCTACGCTCCATTGGGGAGTGACAGATGCCAGCGGTAAGTCTATCGTATTTGAATTTGACCATGGTCAACTCAACATCTACGATCCGGGTGATATCCGCGCCATGACCAACGACCCGCAATGGCCCGCAATGACCGCAATCGTCAATTACTGGGATAAGATCGGTGGCAAAAATATGCTCCCCGGTACAGTGACCAGCCCGGACAGATGTGTCAGAGCTAATTATTTTGCTCACCATGTAGAGGCTGTTTCTGACGCACAACTTGGGGTTGCTATCACAAGGTCAGTGCTCGTTCCGAGCTGTGTCCCTTATACATATAATATCCAGGGAGAACCCAACCTGAGCTCCACTCAGTGGAGAAGTTTCTCGAATCTTCGCGACAAACTGTATTACTTTGATATCGTGACCAATCCCGGATATTATTATGTCGACCTCAAGCAATGCGACCTCACTCCTAAGGGACATATCCTCAAGTTGGACACCTCCAAGAGTGCAGGTCTTGTAGGCGACGTCACAAAGAAATTTGTAAAGTCCGACGGTTTCAAACCAATGTATTGACGCCTTCGGCTAAGAGTAAAGGTTTAAAGGACCAAGAGTCAATAAGCATCGCTCATCTAGCGATGCTTTTTTTATTATCCCCTTCCCCCTCAACTCTCAACTCTAACCTTTAACTTAAAATATTTGTTTTTAACAAAAATATTTATTAATTTTGCAAAAATTTCATACATACCATAATAGCACCTTTCAGCAGCTCAGTGAAAAGCTGACAACTGACATAAGAAATCTGACAGCTGACAACTGACACCTGACAGCTGACACCTGAAATCTGAAAACTGACAACTATAAAATATGGAAATCTATAAAATACTTGTCGTCGACGACGAACCAGATCTTTGTGAAGGTCTTAAACTCAACCTTGAAATCGAAGGTTATGAGGCAGATACAGCCTATTCCGCTGAGGAAGCTCTTGAAATGGACCTCCCGTCATACGACCTCATCCTCCTTGATGTCATGATGGGAAAAATGTCAGGTTTCGAGATAGCCCGCATCCTTAAGCGTAACCCCGCCACCGCTCACATCCCTATCATCTTCTGCACCGCAAAGAATGCAGACGACGATATGATCGCCGGTCTTAACCTCGGGGCTGACGACTACGTCACAAAACCATACAACATCCGCAATATCCTCGCCCGCATCAAGTCTGTGCTCCGTCGCACCGAACGTGCCGGTGCCGCTGCAGCCGCTCAGAGCGTCGCTCCCGCTCCCAAGGAAGAGGTGAAAGCTAAGCGCATCATCCGCGAAGAAGGACTCGTCATCGACCTTGACCAGATCGTATGCACCATCGACGAAGTCCCTGTCCGTATGCCTCGCAAGGAATTCGAGCTCCTCTCACTCTTTATGAGCAATCCCGGCAAGATTTTCTCCCGCGAAGACATCCTTCAGAAAGTTTGGTCTGACGAGGTTGTGGTGGTAAACCGTGTCGTCGACGTCAACGTGACACGCCTCCGCGCCAAAATCGGCAAATACGGCAAATTAATCGTCACCCGTTCCGGCTACGGCTACGGCTTCAAAGTATAAAAAAAGTGTCCCGGCTTAAGATTAGCTATAGCACTAAGCTCCTCCTCGTCGTAGTCGCAATCCTCACCCTTTGCGAAGTCGCCTTCGTCGCTTTCCAGTTCTCCCGTGAGCGCCGCTACCGACAGGATCTTCTTAACGCTCAGTTGACAATCCTAAACTATCAACTCCTCGATCATTATGATGGGGGAGCGCTTAATGTTGAACTATGGGAACGCACCATCAACCTCCCTATTCAACAGCTTCAGTTTGCCATCTTCGATTCCGAAGGAAACATCCTCTACGACAACACCGGCATCGGACACGTTGAGAATCCTCTTGAACTCTCTGAGCTCAAGATGGCCAATGAGTCTGACGATCATCGTGGCTTCCATGTCCATAATAATGATGAAATTGATGACGACGATTTCTATTATTATGCAGCCCTGAAGGAAGGCGACCTGTATGCGCGTACTGGTGCCCTCGGCCATGATGTCGGCCTCGCTGAGTTCATGAGCATCGACCGGACATTCCTTTGGTATGCCCTCTTCATCTATATTTTTGTGATTGCCATCACATGTTATGCCACCTCGCGTATCGGTAGCACTGTCAAGCGTCTTTCCGAATTCGCACAGGCAGCTGAAAAGGGTGATGAAATATATGATACCAAGGTATTCCCAAGAAACGAACTTGGCACCATCGCCCATAATATCGTGCTTATCTATGTGCGTTGGCAACGTACCCTCCAGGAGCGTGAACGCCTTGCTGAGTTGGCCGTGAAAGAGGAGCAAGAGAAAGCTCAGCTGAAAAGGGAACTTACGAATAATATCAATCATGAGCTGAAGACCCCCGTCTCCGCTATCTCTCTCGAACTTGAGACTCTCCTTACCCGTAAGGATCAGCTTACCGACGCTCAGCGCGATATGCTCCTTAATAAATGTAAGGCAAACTGCGATCGTCTGCTTGCTATGATTCAGGATATACTGACTCTCAACCGTATGGACGAGGGTTCCGACAATATTCAGAGGGAATTGCTGTCGCTTCGCGACATTGTAGATGAAGTCTCTGAAAATCTCCTTAGTAAAGCAGAAGATGCCGGTATCGGTTTTGAGATCAATCTCCCCGATACAATGATGATGTTGGGCAATGCACCTCTTCTGGAGTCGATCTTCAACAATCTCATCAACAATGCCATTCAGTATTCCGGGTGCTCTACTATTTCTATTTTCCTCCAGGAGGAAGATGAAAAGAGCTATCGCATAATAATTGGTGATGATGGCATAGGAATTGGCGAGGAGCATCTTGAGCATCTCTTCGACCGCTTCTATCGTCTTGAGACGGGTCGCTCGCGTAAGAAAGGGGGCACGGGCATTGGCCTCGCAATCGTGAAACGTGCCGCTCTCTTCCACGGCGGCGACATCACCGTCCGCAACCTCCCCTC
>DAAK01000198.1:4494-4723 GCA_001701075.1 Bacteroidales bacterium GP3
TTCACCCTCACCCTCTCCAAATCCTAACTATGAATAAAGAAGAAATTGCAGCACTTGCTGACCAAGTGATAAATACTGGCGAAGGGATCTCCAAAGAAGACGCCCTCGCCCTTATGCAGGCCGACGACCTTGACGCCCTCTGCGACGCCGCCGACCGCATCTGCAAAACCTTTCATGGCAATGCCTTCGATTCCTGCTCCATCGTCAATGCCCGCAGCGGAATGTGTGG
>DAAK01000171.1 GCA_001701075.1 Bacteroidales bacterium GP3
GTGGGGTGCCCCCCGTTTTTGCGATGCAAAGTTAATACATTTTTCTTAACTGTGCAAATTTTTTAATGTTTTTTTCGATACTATTCAACTCAAACATCAGCTATTCTAAAGAGTATCAGAAGATTCTATAGTGGCAGTTGAGTCACTTTCTTCTGTTATGCTGTTTAGGGTATCTGCTGATTTTATGTTTTCAACGTTGACTTTGTGGTGAAAGAATTCCTCGATAGATATCACTGAAGCTTTCTGCTCATTGTCATGGTTGATAGGAATCATCAAGGATAGCCCGATGGTCAGGATCGTAATCAGCATCGCAGCAGCATGCACAGCCCGTTTGCTGATAGTAAACACGTATCTGTCGGCTGGAACATGGATGATGCGCATCCCTTCTTCGGCCACTTCTTCTTCAATTCCTTGGTTCTCATTATCGTCAATAGCCTGAACAGAATCTGAGATTTTCTCTGAAAGCTTGATTTCCGGAAGGATATCCGAAAAAACTGATGATTTGCGTGGCTGGAAACTTATTAATCCTTCAGAATCCTTAACAAGGCGACCTGTCATCCCGAGCGAGGCTTCACCCTCGCCATTCAGGTCTGCCGTCATTCTCTCTATGAGGCTTGCAAGCAGACGTCTGGCATCCTCATATGAAAGGCTTTCATGTCTTGCTATGGAGTGGGTGAGGAGGCCATCATCAGTCACGACACTGCTGTTGAAGCTTATTTCGCGCCGACGAGGATGAATTACTCCGTTTTCATAATCAATAGATGCTTCGGTTTCGGAAGCAATGAAGGCTCCGATACCGGGCACTATGACGCAGTCATGGCGCGTTAGCAAATATTCTATATGAAGTGGAAGTAAGTCCATCGTTTAGGTTTTCGGTTTTGCGAGTACAAAATTAATAAAAAAAAACGATGTCGAAAACAGGTGTCAATATCTTTTTCATCGTTTTTCAGGGAAAAACCTTTCAACGGTCTGTAAGTCAACTCCGTAATCAATGGCAAGTTTTTTGTCGGCCTCAGCTTCCCTGTAGATAAGTAGGAGTTTCTTGATCCAGCCCCTCAGAAGATAGAGTCTTCCATCATGAGGATGCTCATTGATCGCCTCCTTTGCTGTCTCAAGAGCCTCAGACAGCTTGCCGGTGTGTCCAAGATTTTCTATCAGCCCTAACTGAAATTCCACTCTGTCTTCATCATCTGGCAGAGTACGCTTTATTGCATCTGAATAATATCCGGCAGCTTCTGATAGATACCCTTGCATTTCCATGCATTTTGCAAGTCCACCGGGTCCCCAGGTATTGTCGGGATAATGTTTTGTAAGAATTGAGAAGTCTTCAAAAGCTCCCTTGTAGTCAGCATTGCGCATAAGCAGCAATCCTCTTGTCTGAAGTGGCCATTCAGCCAGACTGTCAAGTGAGAGTATTGTGTCGAGAGTCTCCATAGCTCCTTCAGAATCTGATGCCTTTATCTGTATCTTGGCTTTTGAAGTAAGCACGGGAATGCTCTTGGGGGCTCTGGAAAGAGCAATCTCAAAGCATTGCATGGCCTCACCGATCTTCCCTTCCATTCCGGCGGCAAGCCCAAGATTATTGAAAAGCATAATGTTCCCTACGTTAGCTGGGTCAAGACGTAATGCTTCTCTCGTGCATCGTGCAGCCTCACTCCATTCCTCCTTGCCTATATAATATTTTGCCGAATCGGCAAGCAGAAGATACTGCCTATATTCAGGAGTATTTGTTCTGTCGATATCCTGTGTATCAGAAGCGGCCTGCGCTATTGCGCAAGCCGTCACTGTTGATATCATTATGATAGTTGATATTCTCTTCACAATTATGAATTATGCATTATGCATTGTGAACTATGCATTATTTCTTATAGTTATCAATTCCCTGCTTTAGGAATCTCTTGTAGCCGGGAATATCCTCTTCATATACGAATGCAGGCGCAAGAGGCTTTCCGTCATTATCCACCAATACATGGAATGGCTGGGCATTAGCTCCGAATTTAGATCTTTGCAGATAGCTCCACTTGTCGCCATAGGTGCGGAGAGTTCGTTGAGTGCCATCTTTTTCAGTCACCTTGATAGGTTCAGGAAGAGCCTTCTTTTCATCCACCATGAGAGTCACAAGCACATAGTCGTTGTCGATAGTGGCCTTGATGTCAGGGTCAGTCCATACGGCGGCCTCCATCTTGCGGCAATTGACACATCCATATCCGGAGAAGTCAAGCATGACTGGTTTCCCAAGCTTGCGTCCTAGTTCCATACCCTCCTCATAGTCGTCGACAACTGCATGTACGTCTCCTTCGTAAAGAGAGAAGTCCTGAGTGTATGTCGGTGGAGCGAAAGCGCTGATGGCCTTAAGGGGAGCTCCCCAAAGGCCCGGTAGCATATAGATTGCAAATGCGAATGAGATGCATGCGAGCATAAAACGAGTGACTCCGGTCTTCTCTACCTTGTCATCGTGGGGGAATGTGATCTTGCCAAGAAGGTAGACACCAAGAAGTGCAAATATCACTATCCAGAGGCTTACGAACACCTCACGGTCAAGGATTCTCCAACCGTAAGCAAGGTCAGCTACAGAGAGGAACTTCAGCGCAAGAGCGAGTTCGAGGAATCCAAGCACCACCTTTACTGTATTCATCCATCCGCCACTCTTCGGCATGCTGTTGAGCATTGTCGGGAACATTGCAAAGAGAGTGAAGGGAAGTGCAAGAGCAAGTGCAAAACCAAACATGCCAACGGCTGGCGAAACGAAATTGCTTGTAGAGGCGGCCTCCACAAGAAGGGTGCCGATGATAGGACCGGTGCAGCTGAAAGATACAAGCACGAGAGTGAAAGCCATGAAGAATATGGATAGCATACCGGTAGTGGCATCCACTTTCGAGTCCATCTTGTTTGTCCAGCTTGAGGGCAACGTAAGTTCGAATCCTCCCATGAATGAGATGGCAAACACCACAAGCAGGAGGAAGAATATAATGTTGAAAATGGCGTTTGTCGCAAGATTATTTAGCGCGGATGCTCCGAAGATAATCGTCACGGCAAGTCCAAGCACTACATATATCACTATTATAGAACCTCCATAGGTGGCAGCGGCACCGATAGCCTTGCGGCGACTTTTCTTATTCTGCTTCAGGAAGAAAGATACAGTCATCGGTATCATTGGCCATACACATGGAGTGACAAGAGCGATCAGACCACCTAAGAAACCAGCTATGAAAATATATAGGAGGCTGCTTGTAGCTTCTGGAGCATCTTCTTCAAATGCGCGAAGCTCAGCTTCGACATTTGTCCACCACCCGGCTTTAGAAACATCTCCATCTGTAAGTATTCCAGGCACGAGAGGCCCGTCAGCTTTGTGAAGAGAATCTACAGCTTCTGCTATGGCTTCAGCTTTTTCTTCAGTCGGAATCTCCTCAGCTGCAGCTTTGGGAGCAGTGGCTTCACTTGCGGCTGCAACTGGAGCTTTACCTGAAAGGCTCTTGGCTCCAAACACTTGTGTGCAACCGGAGTCATTGCAAGCCTGCCCCTTTATCTCTACGTCGACAGAGTAGCTTGCTGCAGTTGGTTTTAGTTTCTGGGTGAAAGTCACCTTATTGGCATAGAAATGCTGGTCAACTTCAAATATATCGTCAAATTCCTTGGTATAGGGGTGATCGGCTGTAGGAGTTCCTACAGTTTCACAACCTTTTGTGTCGAAGTAAAATACAAGAGGATTAGATCCTCCGGCTGGATTGTCGATTGAATATAGATGATAGCCCGATTCAATTGTAGCTGTGGCAACTACTTTAGGCGAGTCTGTACCGTCGCCAATAAGTTTGATATCCCACTTCACAGCATCGGCAGCGAATCCGGCAACAGCCAATATAGTTGCATATACAGCAGTAAGGATTGAGATTGTCAGTCTTTTCATATCGCAGAAAATAATTCTAAATTCAAAATACTCAATTCAAAATTGATATCGAGGTAGCCTGCTCCACTTCCTTGTTGTCATCACGATAGACGTAGACAACCGCAACGCAGTTTTCTGCCACCCAATCTTCTTTGAGAGTCATCGAAGCGGTTCCCTCTTTTTTAGTTTCAGCTGGGAATGCAGTTCCAAGTTCCTCGCCCCAATCTCCATTTAGTGAAGCTCGCAGCACATGGTTGTGCTCGTAATTGAGATTTGGTTTTCCATCAGGCATAGTCTGCGTGCCCATGATCTTGTTTTCCATCAGCCAGACGGTCACGTTCAGTTTGGCATTGACGTCGTCAAGAAATGCTACTGAATAGTCAACTGTCAGATTGCGTGTATTGCTGTCATATGAGCAAGTGGCATCAAGGGAAATATTGGTTGTAGCTAACAGTGCTTCAGATGCCCGTTGCTTCCAGTTGCCAATCGAACTTGACATTGATGATGGGAGTCCATTGAATATAGCAGAAGGGAATCCGCTTGGCTTATAGTATTCATAGAGCGCCGTGGCCGCATCGCTGCGCAGGTCTTGTTTTTTAGTCTCAGTGTGTATTGAGGCTACTGGTTCTGTATTCGTGTCTCCATATGGATGCAATCCTACAGAAATAACTCGGCCTGGGGCTTCCTCTTCTTTGATCTCTTCTATTGTTGTGGCACCGACAGGACAATTAATACATCGATTTCCAGTAAATTCCATTATCAATAGAGTGCGGGGATTGTCAATCACCGGTTTCTCCACCTTTATATAGCGGTCATCCTCACTTATGTTGTCGCATCCTGCGGCAAGTCCTGCAAGAAGGAATAATCCTAAAGTAATATAAGAAGCTTTCATTAGAAAGTATAATTATATGTTAGATTGAAACCTTTTGTCTCAGGCACCCAACGGCATACACCGCCCGAGCAGTTGTAGCCCTCTTTCACTCGGCCATAGCCAAATGTGAATCGGTTAGCCTTGAGGTTGTAGGTCACGAGAAAAGAGTAGTAATTGTCATTACGTGCACTGTTCCAAGTGTCGGTGACGGTGACCATCCAATGAGGAGCGAAGGAAACCTCTACAAGCCCTGCTATCCAGTCACCCTTATCCTGCTTTGTCTGAAGGTATTGGGCTTCAAAGCGAAGTTGCGCTTTCTTCGCCATCTTCCATTGTCCCTCATAGATAAAGATATTGCTTGTGACCATGCCTCCATGTCCTTCTACGATTGTCTGGTTGTACTTCTGGAACATATAGAAGAACGTCATCTGATACTTGCGTGAGAGCTTCTTGTTAAGCTCAAAGTTCAGGTCGGCATAATAGAGGGAACCTATCTTCCAGAACGGGGATTTATATTGGTCTGTGCCCGGTTCGCGGTCGCTTGAAATCGCTCCGGCTGGCTTAAAGTAGTCAAGACCGGAAATATAGCTTGCACTCAGACGTACGTTGGTGCCATATTTCCCGCCAAGTGGAGTCTTCTTCTTGAAAAGATATCTGATATCAGCTTGGAAAGCCCATTCTCCGTCGGCCTGCGTTGCGTAAGGATACATTGCTGCAAGGGCAAATGTCTGCGTCAGCGTAAAGGCTGGAAGATGGTTGACGGTTGAACTGAGCATATACTCGGCATCAATCACCCTCTTGGAGCGGAAATCCATATTATCGCTTCTTTTGGCTTGAAGAAGAGCTGAGAATCCGCTCTTGGAATATGTTCCGGATAGCAAAACGGCCTGTCCTCTGCGGTATGTGAAGTTATTGAGCGAGTTGGGGTCGTTGTTTTTGGTTGCGTACTCCAAAAGGAAATTAAAATCATTGGCACGCACTTTCACGCGTCCGTCGAAAGCTGCGACATTCTGGGGAAAGTTAAGATAATAGTTATATCCTGGTTCCGGATTTGGCACCAAACTTCCAGATGGAGTCACCTTTATCTGTTCCTCCTTGTCATGTTTCCCAACATAGGAGAATCCGAGAGTGAGACCGGTGTTTCTTTTAAACTTATCCTTGAATGTCTCATTCAGGCTCCATTCTGCATCCGCTCCCCATAGCCATGAGGAGTTCCATTCCCAATAGCGGCGCTGTTTGCCTCCGAGTGCAGTCAAGTGTACGCCGGGTGCAGGATTCACTTTGATTCTACCTCCTCGGATAGCATTGTCGACACCAAGTGAACGTTCCTGATATGTACGCAGGATAAGGCCGGATCCGAATTGCTCGTAGAAATCGCCTACAGTGGTGGGCCTATGCGCAGGAGGATTTTTNNATATCCGCCGGTAGCCCATATGTAAGGGACGCCCCATCCTCCGAAACCCTTGTCATATCCCGGCAGAGGCCATTTTGCCCATTGGAATCTGGCGCCTACAGATATATAAGGAGCGTTTACAGTGAAATCAAAATATGTATTGTTGAGCACATCTTTTTCGTACTCGCCGGTTTTCTCTCCCTTGAAGTTGTACGGTATAAGGAATTCAGTCTGCACCGAACCGGTTGCCCGTACTTTTTTCAGCCAACTTGAAAAATCCTCCTGCGCATAGGCCCAGGAGGATATGAGAAGGGCTGAGAGTGTCAAGAGTGTCTTTCTCATGCTCTTTGATTATTTCATTGCTTTCTTTACGGCCTCGATGATTTCCTCCTCGGCGCCGTCTACATATCCTTGATGATTCCAAACGATATTGCCTTCTCCATCCACTACGAATACATGTGGGGGATCGCTTACTCCAAGCTGGCGCTTGAAGTCGCCGTTAGGGTCAAGGAGCACTTCGTATTCCCAACCTTTGTTTTCCACGAAAGGTTTCACACGCTGTTCATTCTGAGCTTCGTCGAGGCTTACTGCATATACCTTGACGCCTGTCTCTTCTACCCATTCGTCGTAAACATCAGCAATTGCCTTGAGCTCGCGGACGCAAGGTTTGCACCAAGTGGCCCAGAAATCGATCACGAAAGGTTTGCCGTCGTTGCTGAGAGTTGAAGTGTCAACTGAATTGCCGTGCATGTCACGGAGCTGCACCTGTGGCAGCGATGCTGATGCCGAAAGGCCAGCTACAGCCACGATTGCAGAAAGTAAAAGTTTTCTAAACATATGTCTATCCTTTAATTAGAAGGGGAGGTCATCGGTTGAGTCGCCAGTGTCATATCCTCCGTCGGAGGCTGGTCCTTGGGGAAATGATGCGCTTCCAAATGGCTGGGGTGCTTCCTGAGCAGTAGATTGCGGAGCATAAGGCTGCTGAGGAGCGTAAGGTTGCTGCGGTGCATATGGCTGTTGAGGAGCATATGGCTGCTGCGGATAGCCACCTTGTTGCGGATATCCTCCCTGCTGGGGATAACCACCCTGCATTCCACCCGGTACATACGGACGAACTGCGTAGCAACTTATATCTGTATACCAACGGTCGTTGAACTCACGGCTTTCGAGGTCGACTGACAATACATAGGAGTTGCCTACTTCAATATTCATTGTGTCTACTTTGTCTCCGAAAACGTGAAACTTGACTTTTCGTGGATACTGGCCGAATGTTTCGAGCACCCATTCCTTTTTCTTCCATTCACGCCCTGCTTTCGACATTCCCGACTGCATGCCAAGGTCGAGTATGATTTTTCCTTCTATTTCCATGATTCGTTATCGTTGTTTGTTTTTTAAGCCTCCAAAGTTAGTCATTTTTGAATTATTCTGCAAGTTTTTTGACGAAAAAAAGCGAAGATTGAAAAATCTCCGCCCTTCTTCCTTATTATATCCCTTGCCTCTTGCCTCTTGACATTTATTTATTTAAGTTTCGCAAGCTCAACTTAAGGTTTATAGGTTATAGCGTTATGGGGTTAAATTAATCTAAGTAAAAGATTCCTCAGAATAAATAAATCTCATTATTCAGATAACCCTATAACCCAATAATCTCATAACCCTCAACTTTCGCTTGCGAAAGTTGAATTATTTATTCAAAGTCTTCAAAATTCACCTTCGCGGCTATGTCGTAGTGCATGCGTTTCAAGAATGAAAGTATGTTTCTTCTCTCCTCTCCATCTTCCACATCCTCGCAAATTCTCCTGCAAGCATGATGTAGGGCTACATTTGTCTGATAGATATGGCGATAACATTTTGCAATGTCGTCTATCTTTTCGTCTGACATACCGGATCGCCCTAAGACGAAAGCATTTACACCGAAATAGGAGATTGGGTTATGGGCCATCACGACATATGGAGGCACATTACCCGTCACACGGCAACCACCCTTCACGAGCACGTAGTCGCCTACTTCGTATCCTTCATGCACGAGTGCTCCAGAAGAGAAGATGCAGCAATCTCCGATCTTGCAGTCTCCGGCTACCTTCACCCCGTTGCCGAGCACACATTTATTGCCTATCGAAGAGTCATGACCGATGTGCGACTGCGCCATGATACAGCTTCCGCTGCCTACCTTTGTCGCTTTCCCTTCGTGGATGCTACGGTTGATGATCACTTGCTCACGTATTTTGTTGTCATCTCCGATGATCACATACGATTCCTCACCCTTCCAGCGGAAATCCTGAGGGGTAGCTGCTATGATGCACCCTTCATAAATACGGTTGTTTTTCCCTATTCTTGCTCCTGAAAGGATGCTGGTGTGGGAGTGGATGAAGCAATTGTCGCCGATCTCCACGTTACGGTCGATATATACGAATGCTCCAACTGTGACATTATCGCCCAGTTTTGCTTCGGGATGCACGAATGCCAATGGTGATATATTATTCATAGTTTTCAGTTTTCAGTTTTCAGATGTCAGTTTTTAGTCTTCAGTCTTCAGATGTCAGACTGATAGTATTATCTTCCGCCCCCTACGGCTTGATAAAGGCTGATGAGTGCGGATGTGTGGGCATACCAGCTGCTGAGACTTGCAAGCTGAGCCTGAAGCAGACTGCTGCGTGCTGTCAGCACCTCAAGATAGCTTGTGTGATGATTCAGAATGAAAAGCTCGTTGGTGTATTCTACAGATTTTTCAAGTTCCTTCACCTGAAGGTCGACAAGACGCTTCTTTTCAGAGCTTTTGTCAATCTTCACAAGGGCATCGCTCACATCAGCGGCTGCCGTCATCACTGCGTTCTCAAAGTTATTGAGTGCCTGTTCCTGCTGTGCTTTGGCTACTTTCAATTGCGCTATGTTCTGGCCACGCGAGAAGAGGGGAGCGGTGAGTGAACCGGCAAGCTGGATAAACCATTTCCCTGGATTGGCAATCATGGATCCAAGAAGATTGGTGAAGCCTCCTTGTGCGGAAATTGCTATCGATGGATAGAAATTAGCGTGAGCAGAGCTTACGGTGTAGAAGGCTGTGGCCAGGCCTCTTTCAGCGGCTGCAACGTCAGGGCGAGTGGCGAGATAGCTCATAGGTACTCCCTTCACTGCCTCTTCAGGGAGGGCAATGTCAAGGATTGAGCTTACTTCCCACTCGGTAGGATAAGTGTTGAGAAGCACTGAAAGTGAATTGTTGACCACTGTGATTTGCTGCTCGAGGTCTGGTATCGAGGCAAGGATGTTGTAGTAGTTGGCACGGCTCTGCACCACTGCAGCTTCTGTTGTGCTGCCTGCTTGCTTAAGTTGCTCCATAGTGGCCACCTGGTCTTTCCATATTTCAGCAGTTCGCTTCGAAAGGTCGAGCTGTTGATGAAGAAGCACGAGGGAATAGTAGGTCGAGGCAACTCCGGTGACTATCTGTGAGCGCACTGCTTGCTCATATGCCTGTGTCTGCTCTACACTTGCTTTGGCACCTCTCTTGCGGTTGAGGATTTTCCCAAATGCGTCAATCTCCCAGTTGGCAGCCAATGGGAGCGAATAGCTCCAGTTCATATGGCTTCCATCATATGAGGCAGACCCTCCGTTAGGGGTAAAGGCAAGCGACGGAAGATAAGAAAGCTTGGCTCCCTGAAGCTGGGCCTTAGCCATTTCCACATTCAGGCGTGCATTATCAAGACTTGTGTTGTTGTCAAGAGCTTTCTCTATGTATCCTTGGAGTATCGGGTCGGTGAATATGTCGCGCCAGCCCATGTAGGCCAGGCCTGTGGAGTCTTGATTCTCCACAGCCTGACGATATTCGGCAGCCACCGCATTATCCTGCGGCAGTTCATATTTATTGTAGATGTGGCAGCTGCTCATCATCAGGGCAAGTGCCGACATGAATGTTATTTTTATGATTTTGTTCATAGCGTTATTCTCTATTGAGGTTGTACTGTTCGAGCTCGCTCTTGATCTTAGTGTTGTCTTTGTCGCTCCACTTCTGAGGTGTGAATTTCTCCTGAAGGGTCTGGAATGCCACAAAGAGTGCCGGCACCACGAGAACCTGGAGTATCATACCGATGAGCATACCGCCTACTGCGCCCGTTCCAAGAGCTTGGTTGCCGTTTGCGCCCGCTCCTGTGGCAAACATCAGCGGAAGAAGACCGATGATAAGGGCCAACGATGTCATGAGGATCGGTCGCAGACGTGCTTCTGCACCCTGAATGGCAGATTTCACGATACTCATGCCGGTGCGACGGCGGTCAAGGGCATATTCCACGATAAGGATGGCGTTCTTGGCCAAAAGACCGATAAGCATAATGAGCGCAATTTGCAGATAAATATTATTTGCAATGTCGCGGAAATGGGCGAAGATGAAGGTGCCCATAAGTCCGAACGGCACTGAGAGAATCACCGCCCACGGCAGCAGGTAACTTTCATACTGTGCTGAGAGGATGAGGTAGACAAACGTAAGGATAAGCAAGAAGATCATGCCTGTGCCGCTGCTTCCAGAAGCTTCCTCACGGCTCATGCCGGAGTATTCGAAGTCATAGCCACGTGGAAGTGTCTCCGCGGCCACACGCTCGATAGCCTGAAGTGCCTGACCGGATGAGAAGCCATCGGCCGGTGTGCCTGTCACCTGGATGGAGGTAAACATATTGAATCGGTTGATGATATCCGGTCCGTAGATACGCTTCAGTTGCACGAAGTTGTCGATCGGGGCCATCTCGTTGCCGTTTCTCACTTTTATCTGCTTCAATGTCTCAGGACTGACACGCGCATCAGGAGAGGCCTGCATCATCACGCGATAAAGCTTGCCGTAAGAGTTGAAGTTTGAGATATACATACCTCCATAATAGCCCTGAAGCGTTGAGAGAATTGCATTTTGTGTCAATCCCGCTTGCTTCACTTTCGGCACATCTATTTCTACCAGATATTGTGGGAAAGTTGGGTTAAATGTTGAATATGCCATCTGTATTTCCGGCTGTGCGTTGAGCACACCGATGAATTTCTGGTAGACGGCGAAGAAATCGTCGAGCGAACCGCCTGTCTTGTCTTCAAGCTTAAGCTCAAAACCGTTGGTTGCTGAGTAGCCGGAGATCATAGGTGGCTGGAAAAACATTATGTTTGCATCCTTTATCGTAGAGCTCTTGGCAAATAGCTGCTGAATGACTCCAGCTGCAGATTGACCGGGTTTCTTACGTTCGTCCCATGGCTTGAGCTTGATGATGAATGAGCCGTAGGTGTTGCCCTGGCCGCCGATGAAGGAGTAGCCTGTGATGGCTGTGCGGCTCTTGACTTCAGGTATCGACCCAATCAGAGAGTCCATTTCATCCATCACTGCCTGTGTGCGCTCTTGTGAAGTAGCTGGAGGCATTGTGACGGCACCCATGATCGTACCTGTGTCTTCAGTAGGCACAAGTCCCGTCGGAGTGATGTTCATCAGCCATACAAGGATCCCTATTGCTGCTGCAACAGTGCCAAAAGACACTATCTTATGGTTGATAAACCATTTTGTGGCTTTCTTGTATTTTGATAGCAATGCGTCGAAAGTGACGTTAAACCAGTAGAAGAACCTTTGAAGCAGATTCATCTTCTCCTTCCTTTCTTCCTTCTTGCTTTCTACGTCATATCCTCCAAGCGGATCTTCATCTCCTTCTTCCCTCTTATGCGGCTTAAGGAAGAGGGCACAAAGGGCAGGGGAGAGAGTAAGTGCGTTGACAGCGGAAAGTCCGATTGCCATCGCCATTGTCAGACCGAACTGACGGTAGAAAATACCGGAAGTTCCTCCGAGGAAAGACACTGGGATGAACACGAGCATCATCACGAGTGTGATTGATACAAGTGCCGATCCTATCTCACTCATTGCGTCGATAGAGGCCTTACGTGCTGATTTATAGCCCTGGTCGAGCTTCGCATGCACCGCCTCCACGACGACTATCGCATCATCGACCACAATCGCTATCGCAAGCACGAGAGCTGAAAGGGTCAGAAGGTTGATGGTGAAGCCGAATATATAAAGGAGGAAGAATGTGCCGATAAGTGCCACAGGAATGGCGATCATCGGTATGAGTGTCGAACGGAAGTCTTGCAGGAAGATAAACACCACGATAAATACGAGGATGAATGCCTCGATAAGGGTCTTGATCACCTCATGAATGGATGCGAAGAGGAAGTCGTTGACGCTCATGGCTGTCTCTATGACAAGTCCCTTCGGCAAGTCTTTACGGGCGCGATCCTGAAGTTTTTCGATGTTCTTGATTACTTCCGTTGCGTTTGATCCGGCTGACTGGAAGATGATGGCCGCAGATCCTAAGTGCCCGTTATCACGGTTGGCAAAGCCATAGCTGAGTTTGCCAAGCTCTACTTCCGCTACGTCTCCAAGTCGAAGGATCTCGCCATCTTTGGTGGCGCGGATCACGATGTCTTCAAATTCCGAAGCATCTTGCAGTCGACCCTTGTAGCGCATTGTGTATTGGAAAGTCTGGTTGCCCTGCTCTCCGAAGCTACCTGGTGCAGCTTCGATATTTTGCTCTGCAAGGGCAGCTGTGATATCCGATGGCATCAGTCCATACTGTGCCATTACGTCTGGCTTCAGCCATACGCGCATTGAATAGTCTGCACCGAATGCCATAGCCTCGCCTACGCCGGATACACGCTTGATCTCCGGAATGATGTTTATCGACATATAGTTGTCGATAAACTGGCTTGTGTAGGTGTCAGTCTCGTCATAGAGCGACATTACCATAAGCATGGAGCTCTGGCGCTTCTGTGTGATGACACCTACTTGGTTCACTTCTGCCGGAAGGAAGGCCGCTGCTTTAGCCACACGGTTCTGAACATCTACAGCTGCCATGTCCGGGTCCATTCCTTGTTTGAAATACACCTGAATTGATGCCGATCCATTGTTGGATGCCGACGACACCATGTAGTCCATGTTCTCAGCGCCGTTGATTTGCTCTTCAAGAGGCGCTATCACTGAGTTCAACACTGCCTGCGCAGATGCTCCGGTATATGATGTGCTGACTGAGATGGTAGGAGGTGCAATGTCGGGATACTGTTCGATGGCAAGGCTCGTAAGGCCAAGGATACCGAAGATGACGATGAAGATTGAGATCACCGTCGACAGCACCGGCTTATTGATAAATCTGTCAAGTCTCATTTCTTTAGTAATTTTGTTGTCAGATTAGTTCTTGGGATTGATGACCATGCCATCCTTGACTGTGGAGCCTACTCCTTCTATCACGATCACGTCGCCCGGATTAAGACCCTTTGTCACTATATAGTTGGTGCCGTCGTTCTTGGAGTCGATGACGATGGGCGATTGATGCACCTTAGAGCTGTCGCCTACCACATATACAAACTTCATGTCCTGGATTTCAAATGTCGCCTTCTGCGGGATAGTGATTACGCCACGGTTGATCTGTGGAAGAAGGACTTGTCCGGTGTTCCCGCTTCTCAGCATTCCATCAGGATTCGGGAATGCTGCCTTTACGGTTGCGCTGCCGGTGGCAGGATCGAGAACTCCTGAGATTGACACGATTCGTCCTGGTTGACTGTAGATCTCGCCGTTGGCAAGCTTCAGTTCAACTCCGGGGAGTGAATCAAGCACCTGCGTCATGTTCTTGCGTCCGTTGTCGGTCAAGGCAAGTATTTCCTTTTCTGTCATGGAGAAATAGGCTTCCATCTGTCCGTTGTCCGACAAGATGGTAAGCAGTGTCGATGGAGATACAAGCGCACCTTCCTTATTGTCGATTGTGCCTACGACGCCCGCTACGGGTGCCTTGATAAGGGTGTATGAAAGATTTTTCTGAGCCGATGTGAGATTGGCCTGGGCTTGTCCAAGCTGGGCTTTGGCTGCATTAAGTTGGTCTACACTTGTCTGATAGGCTGGTGCAGAGATTATGTTTTTGTCAAGTAATATCTTGTTGTTGTCTGCATTAGTCTGGGCTGTGTTGACACTTGCCTGTGCTACTGCCACGGCTGCCTTAGCTGCATCTACAGCTGCCTGAAGCTGCACTTGGTCGATGGTGAAGAGCAGCTGGCCTGCAGATACTTTCTGTCCCTCCTGAACGTGTACTTTTGTCAGGAATCCTGAGATTTGTGGACGGATCTCCACATCGTTCTTGCCGTGGAGGGTTGCTGGATAATTTGTGTTGAGGTCGGCATCCGATTCTGTCACCTTTAATGTTGCGATAGTGGGAGCTGCCTGTTGTTGCTGGCCATTCCCATCACCTTTGCAGGATGTCATAGCAAGTCCCACGCCTGATATAAGTAGCGTGCTGACTGCAATTTTAGTTAGATTCTGTTTCATATATTTATAGTTGTGTTTCTTTCAGTATAGAATAGTTTATACTTTTTACAACGCTTGATTTCATCCAAAGTTTATGAATATCTTAAACTGACAACAAAAATATTAGATAATTCGGTTGTGAACGAATGTTAAATAGGAAATATGGGACAAAAATAAAGCCGTCGGAAATATTCCGGCGGCCCTACCTTCAATCACTATTTGAGAAAAATTATTTTACAAACTTGATAGCTCTCTTGTTTCCGCGCTTGTCTGCAGCTGTGGCTAAATATACTCCGGCAGAGAGTGAGTCAGCACTTACTTTGTCGTTGCCATTGATCATCAGTTTTCCATTGATGTCGTAAATGCTGATTTCGCATCCTTCGGCAATGACTGCTTCGCCGTCATATGCAATATTTAAAGTATTTGATGCAATGCTTTCTACTGCACTTTCTTCTTTTGTGACATTGACTGTGCATCCTGCCTTGCCACTCAATATTGAGAATGTGAGTCCGGAAGTCCCTTCTTCAAGGGCTTTGAATCCAATGCTTAAGGTCTTTCCGTCATAGTTCGCGTCGCCGGTCATCTCAAGCAGCTGCTCATTGAATTCACACATGAATGAATCCATCAGTTCTTCTGCCGTATACTCTTCACGGGAAAGGATGACTATTTCGATGTCGAAAGTCTCTCCCTTTTCTACTGTCATCTCAGCTGTAGGAATATATATCATGCTTTCGAAGTATAGACTCGGGTCATATGCATACCATGACTGTATGTTCCACGGGGCTTCAGAAGTCGTGCCATATTCGAATCCAATGGTGCTATTCAGCATGTCTGTATCTACTTCAGACGGATCTGTGGTAGTGCCTTCTATCGTCTTTTCAGCAAAATCCTTGTCTATCACTGCAAGGTCGGAGACAACAAGATTGTTGATGACTCCTTCTTCGAAGAGGATCTTATCCGTATATGCTATGAAATTCCCATCTTCATCATATTCGGCTTCTGGCTCTGCATTATAGCTTGTGCGACCTACGATGCGGTGCACTGTCTCAAGCTGATGTGGGTATTTTGCTATCACGTCCAGTTCGGGATATGTGATGGCTGAGATACCGACGAGATTGTTGACAATGGGCACATCGGCATTTCCCTGCCAGTCTCCTTCAAGCTCGCCGGCGATGCCGCCTGCTGAAAGGGCATTGGTCCATTTGGAAGCTTCGGTCACTTCTATAGTGCCTTCCACATAATTGCTCTTCACTTTTGAACGGTCGAGGAAGCCTACGATACCTCCGACAGTGTTCTTTGCTTTCAGGTTGGCGTCAACATGGCAGAAGTTGATGACTTCATCTCCAGTAGTAGTGGTGGCAGCAATTCCTCCCAAGGTGTTGTTGGCAAGTGCATTGCCTGTAAAGGCACTTGCAGTGACGCTTGAGCCTGTACGCATATCGGCTACGATGCAGCCTACTCCGTTGCTCTCTGGCAAGTTGATGTCTGCTCCTGCGACTTCACACGATGCGATGCTCGTTTCCATCCATACTTTTCCTGCGATGCCTCCAAATATACCGGCGAATTTGTCGCCTGTCACTTTCAGGTTGCGGACGTGGATGTTTTCAAATTTGGTTTTGCCTGCAGTGGCAGCAATTATTGCGGATTCTCCATCTCCTTCAAGGAGCATGCTGCAGTCGTAGAGGTTCAGGTCTTTAATTGTAGCTCCTTCGCAATAAGCGAAGAGTCCTACTTTCTTGTTGCCATGAAGCTGTACGTTTTTCATCAGATGCCCATTGCCATCGAGTGTGCCGGTGAAATTGTCAATGCTCGGGAAGCTAACACCTCCGCATTCAATGTCTGAGACCAGCTTGAAGTTGGCATTCTGTGCGTCTTTGATCTGCATGAAGTCGCCGGCGGTGGCTATGAGATATGGGTCTTCCACTGTTCCAGTTCCTCCTGCAAATTTCTCAAATGGAAGTGAATATGCGTCGGTCGTGAAGCGATAGTCATCATTCATATAGGCGATGATGAGTTCAGGGTCATTGCCTCCCATGAGATAGACCATTCTCAGATTACCCTTGTCTTTATCTGGCAAGAATGAATGGATAACTCCTTTTTCTGGCGATGCAATCAGAAGTTCTTCCTGTAGCCATTCTGAACCTTCTACCCTGCGCTTTACCAGAAGCATATATTCCACTTCGTCGTCTGTGTTGAATACATATGGTGGATGTCGGATCTGCCAGGCTATGAGNNAGGAGGAACTGGAACAGTGGAAGATATAGATTTGGGCTAATTCTACTCCTTTTCCAGTAGGTATCTTGTCTAATCTTATCAATTCTCCTTCTGTGTCAATCCAGATTACAGGTGCGTATAGGCTCTCATCATCAGAATCAAGACAATAGCAGAAGACNNGGAATTCCTGCTGAGAGTGCACTCGCATATGCGTAGCCGTTTTTCGTCGCTACTCTGTCGAATGATGTTGTGAGTCCGTATCCACGATACATCTGGTCTATTTCAGTCACGACATCACATGAATAAAGGTCGATGAATTTAAACGCCATTTCATCGCCTGTGTAGACGAACATCGCCTGAGGCTCATAGCCTGGCAGATCCGACATCATGACATAGTCGAAGGTGTCTTCCGCTATTGTTTTGATTCTGTTGCCTTCTGAGTCGTATACGTAGTAGGATGAATTGTAATGGTCGTCATCATTGAGGAGATATTCGTCGATTGTCACCACGAAAGATGGCTGGCCAACTGGTGTATAATGCCCGTCAAAATCTATATCCTTGTCCCAAGAGAGAGTGCCTATTCCGTAAAATGTATAATAGACGTTGGGGTTGTCTGAATTTGCGGTAGCCTTTATCTTGGTGCTGTTGATAAGCTCCATTTCACTCGGATAGTTGTCATTCAACTGATATGTGTCAATGACAAGGCTATTGTCGGGTGTCGCGCCTTCATTTTCTCCCATTCCTGATGGGTCTATGAAGAATGACTTCTCGTATTGGGCATATGTGAGTGTCAGTTTGCCATTCACTTTCTTGCTGAGCATCATG
Source organism: Bacteroidales bacterium GP3 (assembly GCA_001701075.1). Taxonomy (GTDB): domain Bacteria; phylum Bacteroidota; class Bacteroidia; order Bacteroidales; family Muribaculaceae; genus Lepagella. The sequence goes on from DAAK01000171.1 coordinate 17,477, forward strand.
GGCGACGACATCTGGTCGCCAGGCATGTCAAGCTGACGGATCTCTTGCTCAAATATCACTTGTGGCTCAGTGCTGTAACCTGCTTTTGTGTATGTGGTAAGCACATTTTTGTATTGGGCAAGAAAATCTATATAATCTTCAAACTCCTCGTCTGAAGCCGGTCCCTTTTCAGTCAAGAAGGTGATGTAGTAGTTTTCCGACCATATGTCCATGGCGCAGTTGATGGCATCCACAGGATAGCCTTGCATGACGCACAATGGAGTGGAATAGGCTCCATCCTCTAATTTCTCAATGGAGTAGATTTTGGTGCGGGTATTGACGGTATAATCAGGTTTGTTCATACTCATCGATACCATTACCTCATACTTGTTGTCGGTATTGAAAAATTTTTGAGTCACCGTCACGTCGAGCATCACGGCAGCGCAGCGGATTTCTTCTTCCTCCAATTTGATATCATCATGGATGCTGCCTATCTCATTGAATTTGTTATCATAGATGGTGTAAGTATAGCCCTTGATGATATGCTCGGTTGCATACCCTCCATCAAGTTCTACAGTCTCTGTGTCATAATTGCAGACGGCATACCATTCAGTGCCATCCGGCCCGTAAAGATATTGGAATTCGTCAGCCTGAGGTGTGGTGAAGTAGGGGGCTATCTTTTTCTTGTTGACACCGGTCTCTATTCCCGACCAACGCCCTTTTGTCTCCACTTTTCTCATTCTTCCCAATGGATTTGACTCGCGTCCTTTGAAGAAGCCGGGGGCGGCCTCAGCAAATGACACTCCACAGCCGAGCAGGACTGCAGTCACCATTGCTTTTGAAAGTAGTACGTTCTTCATTGTGTAGGTTGTTTTTAGTTGTCTTTTGTTCAAACTACAAAATTACTCATTTTTTGTCAATACCTCATTATTCATCCTGTAAATTTGAGTTAATTATAGTTAATTGCCCCCGGCTCTCTATGAAAACAAAAAAGCGTGCCTTCAAAAGACACGCCTTAATATCTTTATTCTTTAATCTTTAATAATTAATAATTAATCATTGATCATTAATCATTGATCATTGATAATCCCCCTTAAATGGCGGAGGAGTCCCCGGATCATCGTCATCGGTGGTTGATTGAGGCTTCGCTTCTATCCCCTTTCGGTTTTGTTCTTCCTTCTTGTTGATTTCGATGATCTCGTCTGTGCGGCTCTTCCACTGGCGTGGACCAAGGATAGCTTTGACATCTTCGTTGTAGATCACTTCTTTCTTCACAAGAAGATCCCTTATCTGATTGTGTTGGGAGGCATATTCGCGTAAGATGGCTTTCGCTCTTTCATACTGCTCGTTGATGATGCGGAGCACTTCGTCGTCAATCAGTTTTGCGGTTTCTTCTGAGTAAGGTTTTGTAAAACCATAGTCCTGACCTGTAGAGTCATTATAGTTGATGTTCGGCAATTTTTCGCTCATACCATACATCATCACCATTGCTCTTGCAAGCTTGGTGGTCTTCTCAAGGTCGTCGGAGGCTCCTGTGCCGATTTTGCCGAGGAATACTTCTTCTGCCGCACGTCCGGCAAGCATTCCGCACATTGTGTCGAGGAGTGCTTGGGTAGGAATTATCTGACGCGCTTCGGGAGCATACCAAGCTGCACCTAATGCTCGTCCTCGTGGGACAATCGTCACTTTTACAAGTGGATTGCCGAATTCTGTCATCCAACTGATGGTGGCGTGTCCGGCTTCATGTGTTGCGATGGCGAATTTCTCGTCGTCGGTGATGACACGTGAACGTTTTTCAAGACCTCCCACTATTCTGTCGATGGCTGCCATAAAGTCATCCCAGTCCACTGCCTGCTTGTTGTTGCGGGCTGCTATAAGGGCTGCTTCGTTGCAGACATTGGCGATATCTGCGCCTGAGAATCCCTGAGTCTGACGCGCAAGTTGCTCTACGTCTAAGTGCGAGTTGATCTTTATGCGGCGTAGATGCACATTGAAGATCTCCACACGGTCGGAGAGTTCTGGAAGATCCACATATATCTGGCGGTCAAAGCGTCCGGGACGAAGCAGGGCTTTGTCGAGCATGTCGGCACGGTTGGTGGCTGCAAGGACTATCACACCATTATTCGATCCGAAACCGTCCATTTCTGTAAGCATCTGGTTGAGGGTGTTTTCCCTCTCATCGTTGCTACCCATATTCGGGTTTTTACCACGGGCACGGCCTACGGCATCAATCTCGTCTATGAAGACGATGCAGGGTGCTTTGTCCTTAGCTTGCTTGAAGAGGTCGCGCACTCGGGCTGCTCCCACGCCGACAAACATTTCTACGAAGTCGGAACCGGAAAGTGACAGGAACGGCACACCGGCCTCGCCCGCTACTGCTTTGGCGAGCAATGTCTTACCTGTACCCGGAGGGCCAACAAGAAGGGCTCCCCGTGGTATCTTGGCTCCAAGTTCGGTGTAACGCTGTGGATTCTTGAGAAATTCTACTATTTCCTCTATTTCAACTTTGGCTTCTGCAAGTCCTGCCACATCTTTAAATGTGACATCTGTGCCGTTGTCTTTGTCGAATATGCGGGCTTTTGACTTGCCGACACTGAAAATACCTCCGCCTCCACCGGAGCCTCCGTTCATCCTTCTCGACATATAGACCATGAAGATTACGAAGACCAGAATGGGGCCGAAATACCAGAAGAGCTTCATGAAATCGCTGCTCTTCTCATATTTGACTGTCATTTCCGGCTTGCCGTCAGCTGCCAGTTGCTCATTCCAAGCGTCAATCTTATCCTGTATCTTGTTGGCACTCGGGATAGTGGTCTTCAATCGCTTTTCCGAGTCAGGACCCTGGATGTCGTCGTGCATCTTCTGTTTTTTAGCACCCTCTTTGGTCAGCACGCCAATGGCTATGCCGGATTCTGGCACAACCTCAATCTTTGAGATTTCACCGGCTTTGGCTGCATCTTCAAATTCGGTCCAGTCTACACTTTTGGTCTGGCTGCTATCTTGAAAATAATACAGTCCGAAGAGACATGCTACTATCAGAATGTACATCCAGTACATTCCGAACACCGGACGCTTATTGGAGCCTCCGTTTTTATTATTTGGAAGTATTCCCATTTTAGTTGTCAGTTTTCAGTTGTCAGCTTTCAGATTTCAGTTCTCAGCTTTCAGTTCTCAGCTTTCAGATTTCAGTTGTCAGCTTTTAGCTTTCAGCTTTCAGTGTGAAGAGATTGATGATTTCTGAGTTCTCAGAGTTCTCAGAGTACTCAGAGATAATTATTTATTATGGATTAATCCAAATTTGGAATCTCCGTAGTTTCTGCATCGCTCCAGAGCTCTTCAAGCCTGTAGAATTGTCTGGTGTCAGGAAGGAAGACGTGCACCATTGTGTCGCCGTAGTCTATCACTATCCATTGGCTGTTGCGGTAGCCATCGTAATTGATTGGTTTTTCTCCAGTCTGTTTCTGCAGTTCTTCTCTCACATTATCGGCTATCGAACTGACTTGAGTTGTGGATTTGCCACTGCAAATGATAAACTGCTCTGTTGGAGCTCCATCTACTTTTGAAAGGTCGAGAATTGAAATGTCGTATCCTTTCTTATCTTGTATAGCTGAGGTGATTATATCTTTTATTTTGCTCATATTTTAGGGTTAGAAAGTAAAAATTAGGGGGTATTACGACCTGTCGGTCACAATACTCTCCCTAATTATAACAAATATCAAGCCAAAA
>DAAK01000130.1 GCA_001701075.1 Bacteroidales bacterium GP3
GCACCCATAGTTCAATGGATAGAATAATGGATTCCGGTTCCATCGATTGGGGTTCGACTCCCCATGGGTGTACCAATTGAGAAGGGCCTATTTCGGGCCCTTTTCAATTATAAATGATGAACGAGAATTTAAAAAGTAAGAGACCTCAAAATGAAACGACATCTATCATTGGCTTCAATCGTAGGAATAGCCGTAGGATTTGCGGCAAGTTTTACAGATGCAGCTGCACAAAGTTACAAAGACAGCAATCTGCCAATCAAGGAGAGGGCTGCACTTGTGCTTAAAGAACTCTCCTTAGATGAGAAGATTGCCTTGATGATGGATGACAGTCCTGCCATCGAGCGTCTCGGGATAAAGAGATACAACTGGTGGAATGAGGCTCTTCATGGTATCGGACGTGCCGGATATGCGACCGTATTCCCACAGGCAATCGGCATGGCTGCAACTTTCGATGACACTTTAATCTACAATGTATTCTCTTGCATCAGCGATGAGGCGCGTGCCAAATTCAATACACTTGGCGATCAGGACGTGACGCGATACAAAGGTCTTACTTTCTGGACTCCCAACGTCAACATCTTCCGCGATCCACGATGGGGGCGCGGGCAAGAGACCTATGGGGAGGACCCTTATCTCTCGTCGATGCTTGGCAAAGCTGCAGTAGAAGGTCTTCAAGGTCCTTCTGACTCCAAGCATATCAAGACAATCGCTTGCGCCAAGCATTACGCCGTGCACAGCGGACCGGAATGGAACCGCCATTCCTTTGATGCCCGCGACATTGACCCTCGAGACCTTTGGGAAACTTATCTTCCGGCTTTCAAGACATTGGTGGATGCCAATGTAGGCCAAGTGATGTGCGCTTACAACCGCGTGGAAGGTGAACCATGCTGCAGTAACAAGCGCTTGCTCCACGATATACTCCGCAATAAATGGGGTTACGACAAGATAGTGGTATCAGACTGTTGGGCAATACGCGACTTCTTCCGGCCAAATGCCCATGCCACTCACCCATCAGACGTAGAAGCAAGCGCAGATGCAGTGATCTCAGGCACCGACCTCGAATGCGGCTCATCTTTCGTCAGCCTACGCGAGGCATATGATAAGGGACTGATCTCAGAAGAGACTATCGATAATAGCCTCATGCGCCTTCTGGAAGCGCGTCTCAACCTTGGCGAACTTTTTGGCGATTCAAGCGAATGGGACAGTCTCGGACAAAATGACATTTGCAACCCTGCACATAAAGAGCTGGCACTCGAAACTGCGCGGAGGTCGATGACATTACTGAAAAACAACGGCATCTTGCCGCTTAGCCCAGATACAAAAGTCATGGTGATGGGTCCCAATGCCACAGACACAGTGATGCAATGGGGCAACTACAACGGATTTCCGACCCGTACCACAAGCATACTCGAAGGAATCAGAAATATCGCTCCTGAAGCCAAATATCTAAAAGGTTGCGACCATGTCAAGAACAATAATACCATTTCTACTTTCGACTTGCTTTCAAGCAAAGGGCAAAAAGGAATTTCTGCCACTTACTGGAATAACACGACTAAGGAAGGAGAACCGGTTGCTACAGAACTCATCAATTTCCCAATCAACAAGAACACAGGGGGCGCGACTGTATTTACTCCAGGCGTGAACCTTGAGAATTTCTCTGCTAAATTTTCAACGGAATTCTCTCCGGATGAAAGCGGCGAATATATCATCAATATGACAGCTTCCCGAGGACTGAAGGGACTGCTCATCAACGGCGAAAGGGTGGCAAAGTCGTATGGATCAAACCCTACCAATGACTATTCTTACGCAATACAAGCAGAAAAAGGAAAAACGTACGACATTGAGATAGACTGGTCGCAAGACAGGCCTGGAATTGCTGTACTGAAATTCGATATCGGACGAAGTGTCGAATACGACACCAACTGTGGAGATTCCGACGTCGTGGTTTTCGTTGGTGGTATCTCTGCAGCTCTCGAAGGAGAGGAGATGCCAGTGACTGTAGAAGGATTCCGTGGTGGCGACCGTACGAGCATCGAACTTCCAAAGGTGCAGCGCGAGCTTATCAAGAAGCTAAAGAATCAGGGTAAGAAGATAGTCTTCGTCAACTGCTCTGGGAGCGCCATGGGTCTGACACCGGAAGATGAGCTCTGCGATGCCGTGCTTCAGGCTTGGTATCCTGGCGAGGCTGGCGGACAGGCAGTTGCTGAGACACTTTTCGGCATCAACAATCCAGCAGGGCGACTTCCAGTCACATTCTACAAGGATGATACGCAGCTTCCCGATTTTGAAGACTACGATATGGAAGGGCGCACCTACCGATATATGACCGAAAAACCACTTTACGCTTTCGGGCACGGATTGAGCTACACATCGTTCGACTATTCAGAGCCAAAAGCTTACGGAGGAAACGGAAAACCTGTCACACTTAGCGTAAATGTGAAAAACAGTGGAGATAGAGACGGTGACGAAGTGGTTCAGGTATACATCAAGAAAGAAACTGACAAATCGCTCAACAAGACCTTACGAGCTTTCCGACGCATACACCTAAAGAAAGGAGAATCTCAGGATATAACTTTCGAGCTTGGACCTGAGGTTTTCACATTCTATAATCCAGAATCAGGAGAGATGGAAGCAATGGCCGGAGTGTATGAAGTTGGTGTCGGAGGAGCTTCAGATAATACCAAAAGAATAATGATAAATTATTAATGATTAATTATTAATGATCAATTATAAGAGAGGGGAAGTTAGGGCGTTTGTGCTCAGCATAGTGCTAATATCATTATCTTTCTTTAGCTTGGGTACCTTCGGAGAAAGATTCCGGACTATGAAGATAATGAAGGAGGGAGATTTCATGTCGCCACCTTCCATTCGCCTCGGAAGCGATGAGAGAGTGATCATCAATTTCGACGAATGGAGTGAGGATTACAGCGACTTGCAATATCGACTTGTGCACTGCGGTCCTGACTGGAAACCATCCGGGCTCCTGGACTCTGAATTTCTTGATGGCTTCAATATCGCAGACATAGAGGATTGGGCTTTTTCCTCCAACACTTTCGTGCACTACATTAACTACAGGATAGAGGTCCCAAACGAAAACATGAATCCCTTGCTTTCCGGCAACTACATAATCGAGATATTCGAACGTGACAATCCAGATGAGACAATAGGGGAAGCACGTTTTTCAATCACTGAACAATCGGCCGATATATTGGGTGGTGTGACTACGCAGACCGACAGGGGGCTCAATACAGAATGGCAACAACTTGAATTGAAGGTGTTGCCTACAGATGTCACTATTGACGACCCATATTCGATGCTTCGTGTCGACATAACGCAGAACAATGCTCCATATACTACAACAACGCTACTAACTCCATCCCGTATAGAAGGAAAGGAGATTGTCTATTCACATATGCCGGAACTGGTATTCAAAGCCGGCAACGAATTCAGAAGATTCGAGACCATACGTACAAACTACAACGACATGCATGTGGATTCAATGCGATTCCTAAGCAGAAACTACCATGCATGGCTGACACCCGACACAGAAAGGGATTCTAAGCAATATAGCTACGACCAGACCCAGCAGGGTAGGTTTCTTGTAAGGGAATACAATTCGACAGATTCGGATTTGGGCGCAGACTACATCACGGTGCATTTCTATCTGGATACTCCTGAGGCTGTGGATGCCGATATTTACGTGGAGGGAGAATTCACCGACTTCTCGCACGACAACAGCAACAAAATGCATTATGACTATAATCTTGGAGCCTATCTGCTGGAAATGCCGCTAAAACAAGGAAGCTACAACTATCGCTATGTGGCCGTGCCACGCAGAGGAAACCGACAGCCGGATCCGAGCATTATAGAAGGGAATAAGTATGAGACCCGGAATGAGTATCGCGTACAGGTCTGGTACAAACCTATCGGAGCCCGATACTCCCGACTTATCTCCGACCATACCCTAAATCCTCATTAAATCCAAAAGCGGCTCATCCGCATACTGAAAACTGAAGACTGAAAACTGAAATCTGAAAACTAAACATGATACAGATAAATGACACATTGGTGTCGCTCGACGTAGTGGAGAAATATTTCGAGTGTGATCTTGACACTTGCCTCGGAGAATGCTGCATCGAAGGGGATGCAGGGGCACCGCTACTGCCCGAAGAAAAGGAACGTCTTGATGCGCTTCTGCCCGAGGTGATGCCATATCTTTTGCCTGCGGCACAGGAAGTGGCTCGCGAACAAGGAGCGTCATATGTCGATGAAGAAGGAGACCTGGTGACCAGCATCGTCAACGGCAAAGACTGCATCTTTACCTGCTATGCACCTGGAGGGAAATGCCTGTGTGTACTTGAGAAACTGAGACGTGAAGGTCGCAAAGAATTCTTCAAGCCAATCAGCTGCAGCCTCTACCCCATCAGGCTCAAAGATTATGGAGGAATGACAGCCGTCAACTACCACAGATGGAAAATCTGTAAATGTGCAGAGATTTTGGGAAGGAAAAATGGAGTAAGGGTATATGAATTTCTTAAGGAGCCATTGATCAGGAGATTTGGCGAAAGATGGTATGACGAACTCGCATTGACAGCAAGAGAATGGCTGGCACAAAAGCATTGAAGCAAGATGCCAGAACTTGACTCTGACATCTGAAAACTGATATCTGAAAACTGATATCTGAAAACTGAAAACTAATCAAAAATATTAGAGAGTTGCTTTTCGAGGTCGGAGCTGGTGATGTTGGTGGTCAAAACTCCCTCCTTGGCAATAGAGATATTACCAGTCTCTTCACTGACCACGATGCAGAGAGCATCTGAAGCTTGACTCATTCCAAGAGCTGCACGGTGACGAAGACCAAGATGCTTGGGAAGATGCATATCATGACTCACAGGGAGGATACATCCTACTGAGATGATACGCCTACGTGCAATAATCATAGCTCCATCGTGGAGCGGAGAATTCTTGAAGAAGATATTCTCTATAAGCCGGGTATTTATATCGGCATCAATTATATCACCGGTTTTCTCATAATCACCGAGTGGAACCTTTCGTTCGAAACAAATAAGAGCTCCCGTCTTTGATTTAGACATGGATAGACAAGCATATACGACGGCCATTACCAATCCGTGATAAGACTTAGTATCTTTATCTCCATGATGAAACACCCGTTTCAATTGACTCAAATGTCCGTGCGATCCGATTTCTATCAAGAAACGCTTAATCTGTTCCTGAAAAAGGATTACAAGCACAATGAGTCCGATACTCATGAATTTATCAAGAATAGTACCGGTGAGTTTCATGTCGAAGATTTCTGCTGCGACCACCCATATCATAATGAACAGAAGGACGCCGTAGAAAAGACTGATTGTGCCGGAGCTCTTCATCATTCTATAGATATAGAATAGCAGAGTTCCTACTATCAGTATATCGAGAATGTCTTTTATTCCAAAGTCTATCATGTTTTAGTATTAAGTTGTCAGTTATCAGTTGTCAGATATCAGCCGTCAGTTGTCAGATGTAGGTTGTCAGGAGCAAGGCATCGCGAGCCTGGACGGCGGCAGCAACATCATGGACCCGCAAGATAGATGCTCCATGAAGGAGCGCGAAAGAATTAAGAGCTATTGTGCCCGGCAGGGCTTCCGATGGAGAGATCCCGAGAGGTCTCCATATCATTGACTTACGGGATACGCCGACAAGCACTGGGAGACCTATCTTACAAATTTCTTCAAGAGAAGCGAGCAATTGATAATTCTGCTCCACATTCTTTGCAAAACCGAACCCTGGATCTATAATTATATCACATACTCCTCGTTGACGCAAATCGCGCAACCTATATGCCATTTCAGAAATGACCTCTGCCACAACATCATCATATCTGGCAAAATTGTCCATTGTAGTTGGGGTGCCCCGCATATGGGTAAGAATGTAAGGGACCTGGAGCTCCGCGACAGTGTCAAACATTTCGGGATCAAGAGAACCACCGGAGATATCGTTAATGACATGAGCGCCAGCCTCTAAACATCTTCTTGCTACCTCTGCACGATACGTATCGATAGAAATCACAGCTTCAGGCCATTCTTGCCTTACAATAGAAATGGCCGTCAAAAGACGACTTAGTTCAATATCAGCTTCCACTGCCTCTGAACCCGGGCGTGTGCTGCAGGCACCGATGTCGATACAGTCGGCACCTTCGCGACGAATGGCCAGAACACGATCTCTTATTGCCTCCTCGTCTTGGGCGCGGCAACCGGCATAAAACGAGTCGGAAGTGACATTGAGAATACCCATAACCCATGGCCGGCGAAAGTCGAGAAGACGTCCGTCTATGTTAATTGTGAGGTCGTGATTTTGTTTCATACTGCAAATTTAGCATTTTTTTGGCAGTTACGGAAATTTTTTGTAATTTTGCATCCAGATTTGCAATCGCTGGCAGGAAGGGTGCGAGAGTGGCACCCATGAAAAGGATACCTGTTATGTTGCAGACATTAACTAATCAAATATACTACAATGGATTTAATCAAAGTAGTGGAGGAAGCTTTCGCAACTCCCAAAAAAGAATTCGACGCATTCGGACCTGGCGACACAGTGACTGTCGCATACCGAATCAAAGAGGG
>DAAK01000134.1 GCA_001701075.1 Bacteroidales bacterium GP3
GGGGAAAGTTCGCGGAGCCATTCAGTGATCTCGCCATATCTGTTTGCAAGGCTTCTGTAGACTACTCTTATATAGTCGGCAGGAGTCTCTGGTTTGGGTTGCCCTGTCTTTTCGCAATATTCATCTATTGCCTTTGTCATGCTGACAGGATTTGCAAATGAAGGGTCGTCGGGATTCACGATACTCGGGCAGTCGCTTTCAAGATAAAGAGCAGCCAGTTGGGAAATATCTGAAGGAACATCCTTGAATTCCTCGCGACAGCGTTCGAAGAGCCAGAGCCCGGTGATATTCTTCAGGACACGGATAGTGCCATCGACACCACCTTCGTTGGTGAAATTATATTCGAGACTCTTATCGGTGATGATCGGGCCTTCGTTTTCGATACCGAGCAGCGACCAAGTTCCGCAGCTGAGGTATGCATAGTCCTTGTCGGGGGTAGGGACCGCAGCAACAGCAGAGGCAGTGTCATGGCCGGCAACCGCAACAACTGGAACTTCACCGAGACCAGTCAGTTCTGCGAGTCGTGGTATCAGAGTGCCAATTACCTCACCCGGTTCGATCATTGGGCCGAACTTGTCGCGGGAAAGACCAACTTTAGCGAGTAGAACGTCGTCGAGTTCACCTGTGTTGGGATTTAGAATCTGAGAAGTAGAAGCCACAGTGCGTTCTGTCACAGCCTTACCCGTCAGCATATAAGAGAGAGCATCGGGGATGAAGAGGATTTTATCTGCATTGTCGAGCACCTCCGGATTGTTGCGGCGGATTGTGTCGAGCTGGAATAGAGTATTGAAATCCATGAACTGTATTCCTGTACGTGCATATACTTCCTCTTTCGGCATTTCCTTGCAGAAACGTTCTACGGCACCAACGGTATGAGTGTCGCGATAGCAATAAGGAAGGCTTGCAATGCTTCCATCTTTGAGGAAATAAGCTACATCACAACCCCAAGTGTCGATGCCGATGCTTTTGAGGACCGGCTTTCCCGGCATTTCAGCAAGAATATCAGAGCATTTTTTCATCGATTCGATGATATGCTGATATATAAGGGGGAGATTCCAATACTGATGGTTTCCGATAGGAAGCATCGGATAATGATAGCGGGCGATTTCCTGCATGTCGACTTTTTCGCCGTCGAAAGAAGCGAGGATAGTGCGTCCGGATGTTGCGCCGAGGTCAACGGCGAGATGATAAGACTTAGTCATTTCCTGTATTAATCGAGATGGAACACTTCTTTGATGGGGATAGTGACGGGAGAGTTGTCAGGATTAACCTCCATAATGTCGGCCATATAATCCCACCACTTGCGAGTGATTTCATCTGCAGCTTCGGCATCCTGAGAATTAGAGTCACCGATAACTTCTTGGTATCCAAAAAGGATGTTAGTGTCCTTATCCCAGTAAATGGAATAGTTGCGCACTCCTGAGTCAGAAATTTGTTTTTTTAGTTCCGGCCAGAGCTGAGCGTGGCGTTTTTCATACTCGGCTTCAAAACCGGGCTTAAGAAACATTTTGAATGCGAATCTTTTCATGGTGTCGCTGATGAGTTGTTCGTTAGTTATTGGATAGTTTGAAGAGAAGTGTAGGGGACTATAAAAGTCAACCGCACACTTCTCTTGCAAAGTTAATAAAATTTATTGAGAAATTTCAATAAATATTAATTTTTTTATGTTTTGGGGTCTTAAAATTCTAAGATTTGTGTTTTTCCGCTGGTCAATTTTACTGGAATTGAGTTTCCATTGGCATATATTGTGATGTTGGCATCGGAGATAGGCGTGATCGTAAGAGCGGTCGCTTTCCCCCCTTTCCAGTCTAAGTCTACAGTAGCTCCTGTGCGTGTGCGAAGACCTGAAACTGACCCATCTTTCCACTGAGCCGGTAGAGCTGGAAGAATGATGATGGCTTCAGGGGTAGACTGAACGAGCATCTCAGCTACACCGGCAGTACCACCGAAGTTGCCGTCGATTTGGAAAGGAGCGTGAGCGTCGAGAAGATTAGGATATGTCCCTCCGCCATAGCGTTTGTCGGGGCCATTATAATTATCAGGGCTGACATATTTCAGCAGACGGCGATACATGGAGTAAGCTTTGTCGGCATCAGCGAGACGGGCAAGGAGATTGACGCGCCATCCGGTGCTCCAGCCAGTAGTGTTGTCTCCTTTTATCTCGAGAGTCTTGGCGGCAGCCTTGGCGAGTTCAGGAGTTTCGGCAATGGAGATGTGATGACCAGGATAAAGGCCATATAGATGTGATTGGTGGCGGTGCTGAGGATCCTGTTCCTTAAAGTCTTCAGCCCATTCTTGAAGTTGTCCGGCTTTGCCGATACGGTAGGGAGCGAGCTTTGCCAAAGCTGCGTCTATTTCTTTTATAAGCTCACTATCGGTATTGAGCGCCAATGCAGCGTCGCGGGTGTCGGCAAGACATTGACGAATCATGGCAATGTCGGCGTAACCACCGGCAGATGTTGCCGCTGGTTTTCCGTCGGGAGCAATGAAGTTATTTTCAGGAGAAGTGGAAGGGGATGTGATAAGGTTACCATCCTTATCCTCAATCATCCAGCCGAGGCAAAATTCGGCAGCCCCTTTAAGAGTGGGATAATACTCAGCGAGGAAATCCAAGTCACGGGTGAAAAGATAATGCTCCCATATGTGGGAAGCAATCCATGCTCCACCCATATTCCAGTTAGCCCATTGAGGATCGCCGGAATTAAGGCCCACTGGGTTTGTGATGGCCCATATGTCGGAATTGTGTCCGAGACACCATCCGCGGTCGACTCCATAATATTCACGGGCAGTATCCTTTCCAGTGATTGGAAGCTGCTTGATGAAAGATAGAAGAGGCATATGAAGTTCACTGAGATTTGTCACTTCAGCTGGCCAATAGTTTTCTTCTACATTAATATTTGTGGTATAATTTGAGCTCCATGGCGGAAGAAGGTACTCATTCCAGAGTCCCTGGAGGTTTGCCGGAACGCGTGGAGTGCGGGAGCAACTGATGAGAAGATAGCGACCATAGTCGAAGTAGAGTTCCTCAAGATCCGGATCATATGCGTTATTGTCGGTATAGTTCTTAAGGCGTATATCAGTAGGCATCTCGTTGAGAACAGCGTCAGACTCACCAAGATCCAAGTTTACACGTGAGAAAAGATTTGAGTAGTCAGAGATATGGCGTTTAAGAAGCTCATTGAAAGATTTTTTTTCAGCTTTGTCTGCCTTTCGCGAGGCTATAGCACGGAAATCAGAGCCCTGTGTAGCCGGATTTTTATCAGCACCGTTGAAATTGGTGGCGATAGCTACTATGATAAGGGTTTCTGTGGCATTTTTTACCGACAAAGAGCCATCGTTGCCAGATTTTATTGTTGCGCCGGGTGCTATAGCACGTATATCAGTGCGAAAGCGAATACCACGGTGATCGTCATAAAGGAATTTCTCATCAGCAGGCATATCTACATAGCTTGGGAGGGATGAGTAGGAGGCACTTCCTTCTGCTATTATTGAGTTGTCGGCAGAACTTACCTTATAATTCTTGATAGGGGAGTCAAAAGAGAGAGTGAAATCAATCGGTCGCTTGGCAGAGATTCTGATGGCTAATATGCTGTCGGGTGCAGAGGCAATATATTCGGTAGTAATCTCGTTTTCGCCTTTTGAATAAGCTACCTTTGCAGTAGCGTCGGCTAAATTGAGTTTTCTGGTATAATTTGAGGCTTGTGTTTTGTCGGCAAAGTCGATGAAGAGGTTGCCGATAGGTTGATAGTTGTTGGTATAATGTCCCTGGACTTTTTTCTGGAGTTCTTGGGCAAGCTGGTAATCTCCAGCATCGAGAGCGGCGCGGATTTCCGGGATGGCTTTGTATGCGCCGGGTGTATAGACTGTGGAGTCGGGCTCACCGCTCCAGAAAGTAATATCGTTGATGGAGATTCTTTCTTTCGAAGGGTTGCCGTAGATGATGCCACCTTGTGTGCCGTTGCCAATAACGAAAGTTTCCTCAAAGAAATCGGCGGGACGGTCGAAATATATGATAGGGTTAGCAGCTGAAGCTGACAGGCTTGAGAGAGCAAGGGAGACGGCGGCTAATTTTTTGTATAATTTCATGTTCTCGGGTTAATTTATCTGTAATTTAAGTTTCGCAAGCTCAACTTAAGGGTTATGGGGTTATAGGGTTATGGGGTTAAATTAGACAGAGTAAAAGATTATTCAGAATAAAAATTTCATTCTTTTCTTATAAACCTATAACCTTATAACCCTATAAACTTCAACTTTCGCTTGCGAAAGTTGAATCTTTAATATTTAAAAATGAAAGTTCATGTCTCAAATTAGGAGTCAATTCCGAAACATTGGCGGCTAATTCTTCAGCTGTCCACCAGCGACCACCATCAAGCTCGTCACTGGGATGCACATCAGTCGGATTTATCACGGTCTTAAAGCTATTTACAAGCTCCTTTTCTCTATCCGACTCAAACACATATCCCTTAACAAACTCAGGAACGAAGTCAGTCAAACCTAATTCCTCCTGAGCCTCGCGTCTGAGTGCATCTCTGACGCACTCACCAAAATCGACATGACCTCCCACTGCTGTGTCCCACTTATCAGGCTGAATGTCTTTCCACTTGGGACGATGCTGAAGGAAAAGTCTTCCCTCAGAATCAAATACATGTAGGTGAACGACAGGGTGAAGCAACTTGCTGCCTCCATGACATTCTCCTCTTGTTGCCTTCCCTATTACATTGCCTGCTTCATCCACAACGGGGAAGATTTCCTCACTGTTATCCTTATTCATCCTGGATTGATGATAGTTATTTAAACGTTTCTGCGGCAAATTTTCCCATCACTTCATAACCAGAGGGATTCAGATGCAACCAGTCGTCGGAATATTCCTGACGCAATGCTGATGGATTCTCGGGGTCTCTTACGGCAGCATCGAAGTCAATCACGCCGTCTACATCCTTATTCGCGCGTATCCAGTCGTTGAGTGTCAAACGAGCAGCCTCACTGAAATGATCTTCATAGAAACTGTTTTTATAGGGTGTGATTGTGGCAAGATAAACTTTCTTTCCAGCTTCCTTACTCTTTTTGATAAAGCCATTGTAGGCATCAATGATGTTTTTGACAATTTCTTGATGGTTAGGACGTTTCCCTCCTATATCGTTGACTCCCTCAAAAATCACTACAGATGTCACTCCTGACTGACCGAGCACATCCCGGTCGAAGCGTACAACTGCCGGTTCGCTGAGACCACCATTCACCACAGCATTGCCTCCAATCCCAAGATTGAGCACAGCGACTTTTCCATCAAGAGCCTTAGCAAGAAAATCCGGCCATCGGTTTTGCATATTTGTAGTGCTCCCTCGGCCGTCGGTGATAGAGTTTCCTATGATTGCTATACATTCTGTTGGTTGCTCAGTAAGCACATCTATGCAGGAGATATTATACCAATGGTCTAATTTCTCAGCATCTACAAATTTCGTTTTGGGTTTAGCTTCCCCATTGATAATATATGAAGTGGTTCGTGAGCCCCTATGCGACGAAGCATTTACAGGAGTATTCTCACCGTAATTCACTGTAATTGCCAATCTCTGCAATGGCTGCAAATTATAACTGAGTTCATCGCAATAGACTGATTCCCCGGCAGGAATGGTCACTGACTTCTTGCCATTAAACGTGAGATACTTCGCGGATTTCACATCAATGTCGCAAGAATCAGCCGCATTGGCAATAAACACTGACTTTATCTCTACCGGCTCCTTGCTATGTATGTTGCTGAGCTGCATTCTCATCTTTTCGCCAGGAATGGACACCTGCACTATCTCGCGAAGAGCGCGTCCCGACAGACTTGATTTGGGCATATCGCCAGGTCCTGTAAACTCAACGGCCGTAGCCCACGTTCCAGTCCATGATTTTTCCGCATTCTGGGCCATACCACTAAAGAAGCACCCCATAGCTATCAAAGATAATACTAACTTTTTCATTTTATTGATTTAAGTTTCGAAAGCGAAAGTTGAATTGTTAATCGTTCACAAAATTAATAAATTCCCTTCAACATTCCAAATCCATATTCATATTCACCTCTGGCAACAACATTTGCACTTTCCAAAAATATTGTCTAATTTTGTATTCAAATGGACAATGTTGCAGGAAGAAAACCGGGATCAATGTTCTATCCCAACATGAATCTACTCAGATATCTTCTGAGTTTGGGCATATTGATAAATCATTTCAATTTGCTCACATGTCATGATATACCATATTTTATCCCATACGACCGTATCGGTGGCTTTTTTGTATTAAGCGGTTTTCTGATGTATCACAGCTACACGAAAATCCAGAATGTGCCAAAGTTTATCAAACACAGAGCCCGCAGAATCCTTCCTACATATCTTTTCATCGTCCTTTTCTGCGCAATAGGAGGAGTGTTTATCACCAATCTATCCTTTGTCGGATACTTTACAGACATTAGTTTCTGGAAATATCTTGCGGCTAACTTAAGCTTCCTGAATTGGCTGGCACCCTCCTTGCCTGGTGTTTTCGAAGGTCCGGAATTTGTAAACGCAGCAGTAAACGGATCTCTTTGGACAATGAAAGTGGAATGGCTGCTCGATCTTTCTGTCCCGCTCTTCATTTGGATTATAGCAAAAACCAGATGGCGTAAGGAATATTTTGCTTTCGCAATAATTATAACTTCCATAATACTGCGATCAGTCTTTTATTATTTTTACGTATCAACCGGTCATCAAATTTTTGAGATTCTATCTCGCCAAGCATTCTCCCAAATGGGTTTCTTTTATGCTGGGATGTTGATATATTTCTATCGTGATGTGGTTGAAAGAAAATTGAAATACGTAGTATTAATAGGTTTAATACTCTATGTCTCTGAAGGATTTATTCCAATCATACGCCCCATTATAGGTCCATTTGCAGCAGCTATGCTTTTTCTTGGGATTTCCATGTGGCATCGTACGATAACAAAATTCATTCACGTCAACTGCATATCTTATAATATTTTCCTTGTTCATTATCCTATCATTCAAGTGTGCGTGATGTTTGGTCTTAGAAATCTCCCTGTCTGGCAATCTTTATCGGTCGTAGTAGCCATAACGGTCGTATTCGCATATCTCACAAACCGCTTTATTGACCGCCCTTTCAACAGAAGAACACCGAAAAAGTCTTAATTTTTTAGTATATGCCTATTAAGTCAATGAAGAAAAAGGTTTTGGTAGCGATGGATTCGATGAAGGGGTGTCTGGATTCCTATCATGCATCGCTTTGGGTTGCCGTTGGGCTGATGGATGAGTGGCCGGAGGCAGAGGTGACTTATACTCCTGTTTCGGATGGAGGGGAGGGGATGACAGATATGGTGGCAGCCGGAAGAAAAGATGTGGAATTATGTGATTGCAAAGTAAAAGGACCTCTCGGCAAAAATGTAGAAGCAAGCTGGCTAAAACGAAAGCAGGATAATGGCCTATGCGCTTACATAGACTTTGCGTCTGCTGCCGGACTGACACTAATTGAGGAAGCGCAACGCAATCCAATGAAGACCACAAGTTATGGAGTGGGACAGATGATTAAGAAAGCAGTTAGAGAGGGAATAAGTGAAGTTGTGTTAGGACTTGGAGGATCTGCGACAGTGGATGCCGGACTTGGTGCACTTCAGGCATTGGGGTTGAGGCTGCTTGATAAGAATGGGAATGAGCTTCCCAGACCATTTACTGGCGGAATGCTTGGAGACATTGCTGACTTAGAGATTACGGAACATTTCAAAAAGAACATTTCCGTGCTTAAGCTGACACTTCTTTGTGATGTCAAAGCTCCTTTTACAGGCGAAGATGGAGCAGCAAGAGTATTTGGTCCGCAGAAAGGTGCTGATCCCCAGACAGTAGAGCTACTCGAACAAGGGATGGAGAGGGTAAGGCAGCTCATACAGAGGAAAACCGGAACTGATCTTAATGCTTGTCCGGGGAGTGGCGCCGCCGGAGGGGCAGCGGGCGGATTAATGGCATTTGCTGGAGGCATGATAAAAAAAGGAGCATCTACACTTCTTGATTTAATAGGTTTTGATAATGATATTGATGATGTCGACCTCATCATTACTGGAGAAGGAGCGTCTGACAGGCAGACGTTGATGGGGAAGTTGCCATTTGAAATTCTTCAGCGAGGAAAGAAAAAGAATATTCCAGTTTGGCTCGTGACAGGAAGAATCAAGGACAAGGAGGCTTTGCTGGAAGCTGGTTTTGAGAGGGTGATATGCATAAATTCTCCAGATATTGTAGCAAGAAGCATGACACTTGGCAGAGATCCTATGGATTCAGAGGTGGCGGCAAGGCGTCTTTCCTCGATAATTACAAGCCAATAATTGCTTTGTCAAAAAAAATATGCTACTATAGCAAATGAACTACAAGGATTATTGGGAAAAATTGAGTAATTTTGCAGAAAAATTAAGGATAGAAAATGAAATCGGCTTTGTTGACAGTGGGATTGCTTATAATCTCCAATACATTCATGACATTTGCATGGTATGGCCATCTTAAGATGCAATCGATTGGCTGGATCAAGAACTGGCCCTTATTTGCAGTTATACTTTTGTCGTGGGGAATAGCACTGCTTGAATATTGCTTTATGGTGCCAGCCAATAGAATAGGATATGCTGAGAATGGCGGACCATTCTCAATGATGCAACTAAAGGTGGTGCAGGAAGTCATCACCCTCACTGTATTCACAATAATATCAGTCTTTTTCCTGTCGGGAGAGAAACTGCAATGGAATCATATTGCGGCATTCCTTTGCCTTGTCGGGGCAGTCTTTTTCGTGTTTATGCCGACAAGCAAATGATAATTATAAAAGATTAAAGATAAATTACTAAAGATTAAATCTTAGAGGATTAAAAAAGGACGCACGGGGTGTGCGTCCTGACGAGGTAATTGGAGTTTTTATAGTTTAGATTGTATCTGATGTCGAAGATGCATCCTTTGAGGCTGCCGCTGGAGCCGGGTCTTTGAAGAGACCTGAGAGGTACTTTTCGTTGAGGCGCTGCATGAATTCCCAGAAGTTCGGGACGAAGAGTGTGCCGATGAAGGCGTTCATAGCCATACCGAATACCACTGCGGTGCCGAGTTCTATCCGGCTATTGGCTCCTGCGCCAGTAGCGAACATCATAGGCATTACACCAAATACGAATGCAAGGGCAGTCATCATGATAGGACGGAAACGTATGACTCCAGCATCATGGGCAGACTGCTTGATAGACTTTCCGCTCTTGCGGAAATCCATGGCGTATTCCACAATCAAGATGGCATTCTTTGCCGACATACCGATAAGCAATATCAATCCAATTTGTGTATAGACGCTGATTGACTGGCTCATACAGATACATCCGAGAATCGTGCCGAGTATTGCTACCGGAGTTGCAAGTATCACCGCGATAGGGTCGGTCCAGCTTTCATATTGGGCAGCAAGCACGAGGATTGTCATGATGATTGCAAATATGAATACGAATGTGATGGTCGTGCCTGATTGTGTCTCCTGATAAGCGATACCGGTCCATGCATATGAATAATTCTTTCCAAGAGTAGACTTGACGAGTTCTTCCATAGCTTCAATTCCTTCTGAAGAAGAGACTCCTTTTGCAGGATTGACTGTCACGGATGCGGACTGATACATATTGTAACGGTTGACGGAGGCTTGTCCCATAACCGGTTCGATAGTAGTGAAGGAGGAGAACGGTACCATCTCACCTTGTGAATTCCTTACGGAAAGGCGAAGCACGTCGTTGATATTGTCACGTGCGCCCTGGTCGCCCTGCATGCGGACTTGGAATACACGATCGAACTCCACGAAATCATTGACGTAGTTACCTCCGAGGTATCCACTCAGAGAATTGAAGATGTCTGCCATCACGAGACCTTGGGTCTTGGCCTTGTCACGGTCGATATTCAGCTGATATTGCGGAACGACGCCCTGATACATTGAAGTGAGGGATTCAAGACGAGGATCTTTCTCCACAGCCAAGCGCAAGGCATCAATAGCCTTCAGCATTTCAGTCGGGCCAAGAGAATTGATGTCGAGAAGGTTCATTTCAAGTCCGGAAGACATACCGAGACCCGGAATGGCCGGAGGATTCACAGAGAATATCATGGCTCCTTGATATTTTGCGGAAATCTCATTGACTTTGGCTATGACGTTGTCGACGGAACCCTTTTTGCCGCGTTCTTTCCATGGCTTCAGCATCACCATGACGGTAGATCCGTTGGAAGCAGCTCCGCCTCCCATCATTGAGAATCCGGAAATAGTCATCACATCCCTCACTTCCGGCAATTTCTGAATATCAGCTGCGAGGGCATCTGTGATTTTCTCTGTGCGTTCGAGAGATGCGCTTGTAGGTAGTTGGACAGAAGTTACGAAATATCCCATATCTTCAGAAGGAATATAGCTTGTAGGCCATTTCACAAAACCATAGAATGCGGCGCCTGCAAGAACGAGGAAAACGAGAAGGGAAGCTGTGGCGTGATTGAGCATAACTCCCACAGTCTTATTGTAAAGGTTTTCAACTTTAGTCCAACCAGCGTTAAACCAACGATATATAAAGAAATTTGATTGTTTTCTTGGAGTGAGGAAGAGAGCACAAAGAGCAGGGGTAAGTGTAAGGGCATTGAAACCGGAGAATGCAGTAGAAACGGCAATGGTAAGAGCGAATTGCTTGTAGAGCTGTCCGGTGATGCCGGAAACGAATGCAGTAGGGATAAACACTGATAAAAGCACAAGCACCTCTCCGACAACAGGTCCGGTGAGTTCCTGCATAGCTTTTGTGGCTGCCTGATGGCGAGTCATTTCTCCGGTATCGACAAGTCGGGAACAGTCTTCGACTACGACAATCGCATCATCGACGACAATTGCAATTGCGAGCACAAGGCCAAAAAGTGACAGGGTATTTAGGGAGAATCCCATAATCTTCATCACAGCAAAGGTTGCAATGAGCGATACCGGGATAGTGATCATCGGGATTACGACAGCTCGCCAGTTCTGGAGGAATATGAGAATCACTACCATTACAATCAGCGAAGTAAGAAGGAAAGTGACAAATAGATCATCTATTGATTCCTTGACATAGTCAGTCTGATTCATGATCACATTCAGGTGAACACCTTCGGGAAGATACTCTGACAGACGGTTAAGTTCGGCGATACATCCTTTTGCCACATCAAGAGCATTAGCTCCAGGAAGCTGATTGATACCAATGGCACACGCTTGTTTGCCATTGATAGTGGAAGTGTTTGAGTAGCTTTCAGAACCGAGGTCGATTTTAGCTACATCTTTAAGGCGTAGCATAGTAGCACCATCGGTCTTTATCACAATGTTGCCGAACTCTTCAGGAGTCGTGAGTCGGCCATGGCTGACAAGGGTATATTCAAATGCAGAGTTATTGTCTTGTGGAGGTTGGCCGACAGAACCTGCACTTACTTCCATATTTTGTGATTGGATAGCACTTGAGATATCGGCAGGAGTAAGTCCGCGCACTCTCAGAGCCTCCGGATCAAGCCAGATACGCATACTGTATTCGCCGCCACCGAATGCCTGGACACCACCTACACCTTCTACACGGCTAAGTGGATTGACAAGGTTGAGTTGGGCGTAATTTGTAAGGTAAAGGGCATCGTATCTTTTGGAATCATCTGCTGTAAGGGCGACAAACATAAGCTGATTGCTTGACTCCTTATTTACGCTGACACCTTGCTGGGCTACTTCAGAGGGGAGGGTGGAACTGATCATTGAGATACGGTTCTGAACCTCTACGGCAGCCTGGTCAAGGTCGGTGCCGTTTTCAAAAGTGATAGTAAGGCTATAGCTGCCATCAGAACCGGAATTACTGCTCATATATAGCATGCCTTCCACGCCATTCACCTGCTGTTCGATTGGGACTCCGACTGTCTGCGCCACTGTCGATGCAGAAGCACCTGGATAGCTTGCACTGACCATAACCGTAGGGGGAGTGATATCTGGATATTGTGCCACAGGGAGTGTAAAGTAGCACATCGCACCGGCGAGCACCATCAGAACAGCAATGACAGTGGCAAATATCGGACGATTTATGAAGAATTTAGAGAACATCCTTGATCAATTTAAAATTGGGTATTTAGAATTATTTCTGAAATCTGACCTCTGAAATCTGATAACTGAAATCTGATAACTGAAAACTGAAATCTCTTACTTTGTGAGGGAGGGTTTGACTGTCATGCCGTTGCGGACAGATAGCAGGGCTTCTGTCACGTAGCGGTCGCCGGGATTGAGCCCTTCGTTGACTACACGGAGGGAGTCCTGATATATTTCACCAATTTTAATAGGGGTATAGACTACTTTGTTGGAGTCATTGACGACATATACATATTTACCGAGCTGGTCGGTGGCAATGGAAGCATCTTTAATCAGGATAGCTTTCGGATTGATGCCATAAGGGAGTTCGATAGTGAGGTACATTCCGTCTTTAAGTTCATTATAGATATTGTCTATGCCGGCTTGTAGAGTAAGAGTTCCGGTAGAAGAATTGATTGCCGGAGATTCGTATGAGAGATCAGCCGTATATGAATGAGGAAGTGGTTGTGTGAATTTAATAGGTACATTTCTA
Organism: Bacteroidales bacterium GP3; assembly: GCA_001701075.1. Taxonomy (GTDB): domain Bacteria; phylum Bacteroidota; class Bacteroidia; order Bacteroidales; family Muribaculaceae; genus Lepagella. The sequence continues at coordinate 12,605 of DAAK01000134.1, forward strand.
TAAAGGTCATGATTCATGCCGCCGTTTTGCCCAATCATCTGTTCATACTGGGCATCCTCAATATCAAATTGAGCCGTCATATGGGAATTATCGTAGACTGTGCAAAGCTCAACAGGCGATCCCTCTCCGTTGACATAGACACCGGGGCTAAAACCACTGGAAGTTACGTAGCCTGACATAGGAGCTTTAACTGTGCAATAAGAAAGATTAAGATTAGCTTGACTCAGAGCAGCCTCTGCGTTTTTAATAGATGCGGCAGCCTGCTCCATTGTAGATTTTGCCTGAATAACCTCAATCTGTGATACTGCGTCACTCTTCAATGCTTCATTGAGTGCCTGATAATTTTTACAGGCATATTCATATTGGCTTTTGGCTGTGGCAAGTGCTGCCTGTGCTTGCTGCACGGCATCACGATATTTAGTGTCTTCAATTTTAAACAGGACCTGCCCTTTATTGACAAATGAGCCGCTCTGTAGACTCTTGGAAATAATAGTACCATTGACTCTGCAGACAACTGCTGCGGAGTTGCTTGCTATTAGCAGACCCGGATAAGTCTTATGAAGCACAATTGAGTCAACAATTGGGGTTGCAACTGAAATCTCAGGAACATCCGGTAGAGAATCTTTCTTGTCAGATTTCTTGCAAGATGTAGCTGAAAATAGAATGCATCCTGCGGTAAGTATTAGATAGAAGGGTTTCATATTATCGTGAATTTTTAATTTAGAATTTGGAATTATTTTAGTTGTTCCAGCCGCCACCAAGAGCTTCGTATAGATTTACAACGGCAGTCAGAGCTTTCCCTTGTGCTGTGATCTGTGAGTCTTGATTGGTCAGATAGCTGATTTGGGCATCCACTACATTATTAAAGGGGGAGAGGCCTTTCTTATATCGCTCCATAGCGAGGTCGAGCGACTCTTTGCTTTGCAAAATTACGTCTTCTGTCAACTCAATGGTCTTCATGGTCGACTTGAAAGTGGTAGTGGCATTAGAAACCTCAATCACTGCATTCATCACAGTATAATTATAGGTGTCAACGGCGGCTTGTAGGGCAGCTTTAGCTTCTGCAGTCTTATAGTTTCTGGCGAGTCCATCAAATAGAGTCCAACTTAAGGTAGGATTGATATCCCAATACATGCTGTGGTCTCCGAAAAGATTCTTTGCATTGTGTGCTTGGGTCCCGATTGATCCTGTAAGTGAGAGGGTAGGAAGGAAATCTTTTTTAGCGATACCCACTTCTGCTGCATATTGGGCGAGCTGATATTCAGCTTGAATTATATCGGGGCGTCTTCTTAGCAGATCGGCAGGCACACCAAGATTTGCACCATACACCACATTGGGCATGGGTGCGGGAGCAGATAGCCATTCGCTTATGTCTTCCGGATATTTAGCAGTAAGCAGCCCAATGGAATTAATGGTGGATTCAATCATAGCCTCAAGCGGAGGAATGGATGCTTTTGTAGAGGCCACAACCGTGCGCGATTGTGAAACTTCGAGCATGCTTGCAAGACCTGCGTGGAATCTCGCTTCTACAATTTTCAAAACTTTTTCCTGCTCTGCCAGATGATCGTTGGCTACCAAAAGTTCATTCTGGTAGGTGCGAAGATTGATATAGGCTTTTGCTACGTTGGCGGCAAGACTTACCATCACACCATCGTATTCAGCTTTTGAAGCATTATAGGCGGCTTTGTTTGCTTTGACGTTCTGTGTGATTTTGCCAAAAAGGTCAATTTCCCATTGCATGGATGCTCCAAGTGAGAAATAGTCGTAGGGTGAAGACTTGGCAACGACTGGCCCGGATGCTCCAGATGACTGTCCTTTTGACCATCCTGCCGAGAGATTGATAGTGGGAAAATAGGCCGATTTAGCTACATCAAGGGTCTTTTTTGCCATTTCAATTCTTGAAAGAGCAGCAGAGAGATTGTAGTTTTCTTTTTCTGCAATGTCTATAAGTGAATCAAGTGTCGCATCTCCGAATGTCTTCCACCAATTATCGTCGGTAGGAAGTTTCTGTGAATAAGCCGATTCATAATTCCATCTTTGGGGTATGGAATCAAGTAGCCAATCGCGAGAGTCGGCAGCAGTGGATTGCAATGCCGCTCCGGAAGCTACTAAAGATAATAAGGCGAGTTTTATAGGTGTTTTCATAGTGGGGTGAATAAAGGGTTTAATCCTTTGATAAGAAAACGCAATAAGTTTCAAAAAGTTCATTATAAAAGTAGCATAAAGATGGTTTCTTTTGCTCCTTTCTGCATAATATCCAGATGGTCGAGTTGACTCGTAAACTGGATGTCGCTATGTCATTTTGTTTGAATAATAGTGTTGGTGCTGGGTAGTGAGTGTTAAATTTTTGGAATAATGTTGGAATGTATGTGATTTTTTGTTATCTTTGCATATTGAAAAAAATAACATATGTCTATAAAAAAACCGAAAATACTGCTGATTTACACGGGAGGTACTATCGGAATGATAGAAAATCCTGATACAAAGGCATTAGAACCTTTCGATTTCAATCATCTGCTTGACAATGTACCAAAGATAAAGATGCTTGACTTCGAAATTGATAATTTTCAGTTTGACGTGCCTATAGATTCGGCCGACATGAATCCAACGCACTGGGGGCAGATGGCCAAAGTGATAGAGGATAACTACAACGAATATGATGGTTTTGTGATACTCCATGGCACAGACACGATGGCCTACACTGCATCTGCACTGAGCTTTATGCTCAATAATCTTACTAAACCGGTAATCATTACTGGTTCTCAGTTGCCTATCGGTGAGGTGCGTACTGATGGAGAAGAAAATTTGATAACGGCACTTCAGGTGGCAGCGGCTAAAGACACAGATGGAGGTCCAATGGTCAGGGAAGTGGCTATACTTTTCCAGGATTCGTTGCTAAGAGGCAACCGAAGCACAAAATTTTCAGCCGACAATTTCGATGCGTTTCAGTCAAGCAATTATCCTGAACTTGCTCATATAGGATTGGATATCACATATAATAAGGATGCGCTTCTTCGTCCTACGAGAGGAAAGGAATTTAAGGTCGAGTATATTATGGATACCAATGTGGCGTATCTTGATCTTTTCCCAGGTATACAAGAAAGTGTAGTCAGAGCCACCTTTAATATTCCAGGATTAAAAGGAGTAGTGATAAAGACTTTTGGAGTTGGCAATGGGCCGAGTAGTCCTTGGCTATTTGATTGCATCAGGGATGCAGTGACCAATGGATTGCTTATAGTCAATATTTCACAATGCTCAAATGGTATGGTTTCCCCAATGAAGTATTCAGCTGGTGTCGGACTTGCCAATGCCGGTACGATATCAGGGCATGACTTGACTTCGGAAGCTGCAATAACAAAGATGATGTATCTTTTCGGAATGGGAGCAACGGCTCAGCTTGCCGGCAAATATATGGAAAAGAATTTGCATGGGGAGCTGACGGAATAAAGATTAAAGATAAAAGATAAAATACTAAATATTTAGAAATAATAAAGGGGCGCGATAGCGTCCCTTTTAATTTAATATCCTAAATCTTGGCCTTTGCGGGTAATGGGGATTCCTGATTTCATCCATTCCGGCATCGGTTCGCCTTTGAGGTAATGGTCGAAGAATTGCTGGAGACGGACCGTGATGTCCTTGCGGTTGCGGCGCTCTTTCAAGTTGTGTGCTTCGCCATTGTATTGGAGCATCCAGACTGGTTTCTGAAGGCGGCGGAGAGCCATGAACATTTCGATGCCCTGATACCAAGGCACTGCTCCGTCGTTATCATTGTGCATTATCAAGAGAGGTGTTTCGACACGATTGGCGTGGAAAACAGGGGAGTTCGCGATATAAAGCTCAGGGGCATCCCAAAGGTTTCTTCCAATACGGCTCTGTCCTAACTCATATTGGCCTTGACGGGAATCCCCACTTTCCCAACGGATACCACCGAATGCAGACGTCATATTGCTGACTGGAGCCCCACTTCCGGCGCAAGCAAACATATTTGTGCGGGTGACAAGATAAGCTGTCTGATATCCGCCCCAACTTTGACCGTCGATACCGATGCGTTCGCGGTCGATCCATGGGTATCTGTCGCACATTGCCTCAGCCCCTGAGCATACGAAATTCCAAGCGCATTCACCCGGTATGCCTGCAGTATAGTGAATGTCAGGAACAAAGATTACATAACCACGGCTGACATAGAATGGATAGTTGACCCAACTCCATGAAGGCTCCATATTATAATGTGTGTAGAGATCTTCTGATCCAGTCTCATAAAATACGCAGAGCATAGGATATTTTTTTGTCGGGTCAAGATCTTCCGGGACATAGAGGACGCCATCGGATAGAGTGCCGTCATATGCATACCAGCTGACGAGATGGGCTGAGCCCCAGTTATAGTCTTTTACCTGAGGATTGGAATCACTGACTTTCTGAGCTTTAGCAAATATACCTTTAGGAGCTATCCATACATTGGGCATCACTGAAAAATTAGCTTCTACAAAAGAGAAGGAGGGAGCATCAAGTGCCTGACGTATTTGTGTGAAGCTCAAGGTGTCGATCAAGACATTTTCCGGGCGAGAAGGAATGCCATATTTCATGGATGCGAGTCCATTCCGCTTATCCTTATAATTGAAGAGAGTAAGCGTCATGAGATCTCCATTTTTCAAGAAACGGCGATCGTTGCCGTGAGTGTTGACATAACGTATCTTAAGATTATTGTCGCGACCATATCCTTTTGTGAGACATACCGGATTTTCCTTTCCAGTAGGATCTATGCTCCAGATGTCGTAGCGGTCATAGACGAGGAAGCGGGTATCTCCTTCAGTCCATGAGGCATTGCCATATTCTTGACGGACACCGGGATGATCGTCGGTTTCGTCCCAAACAGGGAATGGAATGTCTTGAGTCACATTGACGGTAGTGCCAGAGGCTATTTCATAAGTAAACCAGTTGCCATCCTTAAACCAATATACAAACCTACCTTCCGGAGACAGATTTGCAGTGCCTACATATACGGAGGCAACTTCCTTGCGTTGACCGTCGTTGACATTGATTACGCTTATTTGCTCGGGGGCATAGTAATTCCATTGTTGGCTTACGATATCCTTGCTTGGGTCGCGAAGAAGAGCCCAGTCTGCATCCCATCGGTTGGGAGCAACTACAGTCGCGAGTGGATTTGAATCGAGAAGCCGATAATCGCCGCTTTCAATGTCGATCACCACAGGCAATGTGGGTTCCTTGATCTCGTCAAGATTACATTTCTCTTGCGGAGGAGTGAAAGGAGCATCCCAACGCCAGATGTCAAGTTCCGGGCGTTCAAAACTTACGAGTGTAGTGTCATCCGGAGCAATTTCTGGAGCTAATCCTATTACAAGACGCTTCCCGTTGTGGCTGAAGACTGGGTTGGAATATTGGTTAATATATAATGTTTCAGGAGCATTCTTCGCCATTTTTTCTTGCCATTCTTTCAAGAGTTTTTCTTGCAGTTCAGGGTCTGAAGAATGAGGTCGCTGTAGGTTAGGTCCTTTTCGACCAGTGGAGATTTCGAGATCAAATTCTTTTGGAGAAGACGGTTGGTCGGAGAGCGAAGACATGAAGAGTTGCATTCTGCGGGTTCCTGTATCATTGCTGTCGTTGGTGGCAGTATAAGCCAGTTTCTGGCCGTCGATAGAGAATACAGGGTCTCCATAATGTTTCTTGCCTTCATCAAGGATGAAATCCTTACCATTTTGGAGATAAATGACTCTTACTCCATTAGTGAAGATTGAATCCTTTGCAGCAGCTTTTGTCACAGTCACAAGCTTTTTGCCATCTTCGCTGAATGAGTAATTACCGACATACGGATACACTTTAGTTTCTCCGGAGAGAAGATTCCTGACTACGAGGGGGAGTCCGGCATCAGAGTCGGAGAGTTTAATGTCTTTGGTGACAGTTGTGTCGCAGCTGCTATAGGCTACCCATTCACCTCCCTTTTTGCCTATCTTGAAATCTTTTACGAGAGGAATTATTGTGACAGAAATGTTCTTGAGATCTATGATAGCCATAGAATCCTGAGGCATATCGTAGTTTTTCTTTTTATCGATTTTTGCCTGCCGGGTGTCCTTGAAAAGGGGTTTTATTTTGGCTATAGCCCAGCGGCTGTCGGCTGTGAATGCCACTTCGCTGCCTCTTGAAATGTTTATATCTTTCCCATTGGCAGTGTTTCTAAGGGTAAGGACACCGTCGCCTTCCTGTGGGTTGACACTGAAAGCAGCCCATTTCCCATCATTGCTAAGAGAATGGTTTGAGACTTTTTTCCAGTTGTCGAAACATGTGTGATCGAGCTGTTTCTTGGCGTTTGCTTCGACTGCTAATGCTGTAATAAGGAAGAGTAGGGGGATAATGGATATTGATTTTTTCATTTGGGTTATTATGTAGGCGGGTGCTTTTTCTTACATTAATCAGCTGAATTTGAGTTGATGGCCCATGCGCTCTTTCTTGGTGTGCATGTAAAACTGGTTGTATTTGTTCGGTTTTACTTCGAGAGGAACGTTTTCTACAGTTTCTATGCCGAATCCTTCGAGGCCAATGCGCTTCATGGGGTTATTGCTCATCAGACGCATCTTTTTGATACCGAGAGCATGAAGGATAGACGCTCCTACACCATAGTTGCGTTCATCTGCCTTATGTCCGAGATGAAGGTTGGCATCAACAGTGTCGAGCCCTTCTTCCTGAAGCTTATAGGCCTTTATCTTATCCATAAGCCCTATTCCGCGACCCTCTTGATTGAGATAGACAATTGCACCACGACCTTCTTTCTCAATTAATTCCATCGCTTTATGGAGTTGTTCTCCACATTCACAACGCATGGAGCCAAAGATGTCGCCGGTGGCGCAACTGCTGTGCACTCTTACAAGGACCGGTGATCCGTCGGTCACATCTCCTTTTATTAGAGCTATATGTTCCAATCCGTTGTCTTTTTCGCGGAAAGGAATCAGTCGGAAATGTCCGTATGCCGTTGGCATGTCTACTTCTTCGCCCTTTTCGAGGAGGTTGTCGTTTTTAAGACGGTAAGATATGAGGTCGCGGATGCTTATCAGCTTCAATCCCCATTCGTCGGCGAGCTTACGGAGTTGAGGAAGTCGAGCCATAGTGCCGTCTTCATTCATTATTTCCATAAGCACACCGGCAGGTTCGAGTCCGGCGAGGCGAGCGAGGTCGACAGCTGCTTCTGTATGTCCGGCTCTCTCCAGTACACCTCTATCTTGAGCATATAGTGGATTGATATGTCCGGGGCGACCGAATGTCTCAGGAGTCGATTTTGGGTCGGCAAGAGCATTCAGAGTGGCTGCACGATCGTGAGCAGACACTCCGGTGGTGCACCCTTCAAGTTTGTCGACAGTGACAGTAAAAGGAGTTCCAAGCATAGAGGTGTTTTCCTCCACTTGATAACCAAGATTTAGTTCCTTGCAACGCTTCATTGTGAGAGGAGCGCAAAGCACCCCGCGTGCATTCTGAAGCATGAAATTGACTTGTTCTGGCGTGATTTTCTCGGCAGCGATGATGAGATCGCCTTCGTTTTCGCGGTCTTCATCATCGACGACTATCACGAATTGTCCCTTTTTGAAATCTTCGATAGCGTCTTCTATGGGATCTAATTTGATATCTTTTTCCATATGATCTATGCCTAAGTTGCCTCAAGGAGGCAACATTATATCATTCAAAATTCTAAATTATTCTAAATATGGAGAAATTGACGGAGCCGTATGTGCGGTGCTGTTCAAAGCCATCAAGAGAAGAGAAGTCGTGACTTCCGCTATGCTCTATGATGACGAGAGAGCCGGGTTTGACGAGCGCGGATTGAAGGATTAGAGAGGGAATCTCGTCAAATCTTGGATGGTCGTAGGGTGGATCTGCAAATACTATATCGTATGGTTTCTTTGCAGATGCGATAAATTTGAAAACGTCTCCGCGGATGACACGAAGAGCATCATCGTTAAGCTTTTCCTTGACGCTTCTGATGAAATTGGCTTGTGTGGCGGCCATTTCTACAGAAGTCACCGAATTTGCGCCTCTTGAGAGAAATTCAAAACTTATGGCGCCGGTACCCGCAAAGAGATCAAGGACATCTTTCCCTTCAATATCTTCGATGTTTTCAATGACATTGAAGATATTTTCCTTGGCAAAGTCGGTCGTAGGTCTTGCCGTGATGTTATGAGGCACGTCGAAACGGCGTTTGCCATATTTACCTCGTATGATGCGCATATCTTTTCTTTCTATTGATAGCCAGATAGACGGCAGTAGGAATTTCTTTGCCATCCAGATCATGGCTCTTCTGGCTTATTGACTTAAAATATGGTTGCAGAATCTTTCCGACCGACTGACGCACCTCGCGGATTCCGCTGAAGACTATCTCGGTTTCAGGAGATGGCGCATCGTAGGTCTGAAGAATATTAAGGAGAGTATATCCTATGTCGGCTTCAGTCTTCCACAGATGGGTAGAAGCGCTGAGCAATTCATTCCGACAAAGAAGTATTATGTCGAAAGATGATTGTCTGATGTCGATGAGGCATTTGAAAGCTTCGTGAGGTTGCTGCGAAGCATCTTTGAGAAGAGCCTGCTGACTCCAAATTCGTGCTCCAGGGAAAGAACGCTGCATGAATGATTTTAGACCTGGAGTGAGCATAAACGCGCATTTTTCCTTTCCCAGTTCATTGACCATCACATCGAGGATGTCGCCACCATACACAGACACATAAGCATCCGCGCAATCTTCATCCGTCTGGTAAAGCGATTCTGGAAGCCAGAGCTGACGATCGCTTTCCACAATTATATCGGCTGAATAATCGTCGAGCACGGTTGGATTGTCGTAGACAGCATCTTCAATCCTGGTCAGCAGACCCTCTTCTGAAGGTTGCCATGCTGTATTGATAATCACGCGAGGGGTGGCGCCGAGCGACTCATCGGGGAGGAGCCACGCACCGAAACCATGTTTAGATATGTCGACGGCGAGATGCCACTGACCAGTGTCGAGGATGTCAGAACGCATGCCTGAATGGGGTATATGTTCACTCATACTGCAAAATTAACAATAAATCCGATTAAAAACAACTTATCTCTTGCCTGTTTCACATTTTTTTTTCAACTTTGCACTATGATTAGTGGAAAAACAGTCGAAAAAGTGTCGTTGAACCGAAAAATAGTGCGGATGACGATTCCGACGGTAGTCAGCAATATTTCTGTGCCGTTGTTGGGTCTCTGTGATACCGCAGTAGCGGGCCATATGGGAGCGGAGAGGTACTTGGCTGGCATGGCTATAGGATCGGTTATGGTGACTACAATGTATTGGCTGTTCAGCTTTTTGCGAGCAGGGACATCTGGCTTGACGGCGACTCATTACGGAGCTTCCGATAAGGAGGGTATGGGTAAAAGCCTTAGAAACTCGATGTTGTTGGCCATTGTAATCGGTTTGCTGTTGATGGCATTGCATATACCGATGCTCAAACTATTGCAGCAAGTGATGGGCGCCACTCCTGAGACAACTGTTCTTTCCGGGCAATATTTTTCGATATGCATCCGTGGCGCAGTTCCAATGATGGTGATCACTGCACTTACGGGATGGTTTATTGGAATGCAGTCAACGGCTACTGCTATGGCAGTCAACATTGGTATGAGCATTCTCAATGTGATTGCGACTCTTACATTGGTATATGGATTTGGATTGGGCTACGAAGGGATTGCTCTTGGCACTGTGACATCGCAGTGGTTGATATTGATTCCTGCTGTGTGGATGTGTGTGCGGCTATGCCGGAAGAATGGGATAGTATTTAGGAAATCAGATTCGTCTTCGCGTCAATCAGGTTCCGAATGGAAGGCTATGCTGAATGTAAATTCGAATCTCTTTTTCCGCTCCGCATGTCTAATTGCCCTGACTATGATGCTTTATGCATATAGCGCGAGATTGGGAGATGTGGAGGTCGGTTCAAATGCTGTCATCAATCAGCTTTTTCTTTTTTTCTCCTATTTTATGGATGGATTTGCATTTACAGGAGAGGCTTTGATCGGGCGATACAAAGGGGCTAACGACTTTGTAATGTTACGAAAGTCGATAGTCGCTCTTCTGAAATGGACATTAGGAATAACTGTGTTTTTTGTGGCGTTTTACAGTTTGGCGCTTTCTTCAATCGTCGGGCTTCTTAGTGATTCAATTGCAGTAGCGAGGAGTGTAGGAGAGTGTAGGCTGTGGGTAGCATTATTGCCGGCAGCAGGTGCCTTGGCCTTTATATTTGATGGATTTTATATAGGGCTGACGAGGACGCGGCCAATGTTGATATCTACATTGTGTGGGGTGGGATTGTTTGCAGTCATGATTCATTCGCTCCCACATACGCAATGGATATTATGGATGGCGTTTACATGCTATCTTGCTTTGCGGTCTGCAATACTTGTAGGAATGTTTCCTAAAATATTAAAGATTAAATATTAAAGATAAAATTCTAAATTATAAAAATGATCAAGTTTGTTAATGCCAAGTTGAATCTTGGGCTAAATATAGTAAGGAAGCGTGAGGATGGATATCATGATTTGGAGACTGTTTTTTATCCAGTTGGGGTGCATAATGGGAGTCCAGAGAATCCAGAGCCATTTTGCGACATCCTTGAGATAACCCCGGCAGAAAGGACTGAATTCCGTTTCACTGGTAGGCAAGTGGATTGTCCGCTGGAGAAGAATTTGGTATATAAGGCTTGGAAACTATTCAAAGAGGAGTATCCGCATCTTGGGGAGTACCTGATTACTCTTGAAAAGCATCTTCCTGATGGTGCAGGACTTGGAGGGGGTAGTGCGGATGCTTCAGGAGTGCTATGTATGCTTAATGAATTGAGTGGAAAGCCTTTCAGTGAGGAAAAACTCGCGGCTCTGGCATTGAAGCTTGGCGCAGACTGCCCGTTTTTCATATATAATCGGCCATGCTATGCTGAAGGAGTAGGGGAGCGCATAGAGTTCATTGATCTTGATTTGTCTGGGTGGTGGTGTCTGCTGGTAAAGCCTGAGGTGTCTATTTCAACTAAAGAGGCGTTTGCAGGAGTACATCCTGCCGCGCCGGAGAAATCGTTGAGGGAAATAGCCCGGCTTGATGTCGAAGAATGGCAGGGACTGATGGTGAATGATTTTGAAGCTTCACTTTTCCCTGGACACTCTATCCTTGAGGATATTAAGAAAGAACTTATTGAAAATGGAGCTGATTACGCATCGATGTCTGGATCAGGGTCGACTATATTTGGGCTTTTCAGAGAGAAGGATAATGCTCTGGAGGCAGCTTCAAAATTTGCAGACCATTATGTGACGGTATGTAAGTTATAAAAAAACAGCTACTTTCTCAAGCAACTGTTTTTTGAAAGTTTTCCATAATACTTTCGAACTAACCTAACATCATGAAACGATTTTTATAACTATAAAACAACAGTGGAAATAAATTGTTCGGAAAAAACATAAAAAATATCAAAAAAATGCACACAAATTTCTATATAAATCATAACTATTTGATAATAAACTTAGTTGTTTTATTGTTAATAGGAATGCCTTTTGAAGCATTTTCTGATAAAATTGTAATATCGTCTCCAATAAATGAAGGAGAGTATATGGATCGCACTGATATTGATGAGATTGAGATAGTTGAAGGATGTGGAATCACTGAAATCTCCGATTATGCATTCTTGGGATGCACGTCGTTGAAGAAAGTATCTTTGCCTTCGGGTCTTAAGAAAATAGGGTTTCAAGCTTTTAGTGAATGTTCAGCCTTAGAGTCGATAAATTTCCCGAAATTATTGGAAGATATAGGGAGCAATTCCTTTACTTACTGCAAGAGTCTTGACAATATAGAATTTCCGGATGGCTTGAAGCATATAGGACATAATGCATTCTCCTTTTGCTCTTCTCTTAGGGAGGCAATTCTTCCTGATAGTTTGGAAGAGATAGAGTCGTATGCTTTTTCCGATTGTGAATCTCTAAGAAAAGTGCGACTTCCTGCCAATGATCATCTCTTGGGGGAATTGATGATGAATTGCTGTCCGAATCTCGTTGAGATAATTGAGCCGTCGCCCAAAGTGCCGAAATTAGACTGCGAAAGCTTTATTTTTGATCC
>DAAK01000224.1 GCA_001701075.1 Bacteroidales bacterium GP3
TTTTATACCGAACCCGTCACCCGTAAATATTCCATAGGGCTCAACTGGGCCTTCACTTTCTAAATCAACTGAAATCTGAAATCTGAAAACTGAAATCTCCCATGCGCAAAACCATACTTCTGACATTAGCTCTGCTCTCTTCCTCAGTAGCGACGACTTTCGCCGCAAACCCTAACGTGATGGACCTGAAGACATCTATCACAGACGATGCCATAGTCTTTCCTGAGACATTTGAGCAGGATACGCAGAAACTGCTCGAAGGCTGGTTTATGCGTAATTATACTGCCTCCGACAATAACTTCTCAAGCAAGAAAGATGTAGACACTTCAGATGCAGTCATCAGGCAACGTCTCGCTTCCTTGCCAACTGTAATAGAAATGCCTTTCAATTCTGTTGTAAGGCAATATATCGACCGTTACACAAAAAACGGTCGTTCACAGGTCGCTGCCATTCTCGGCCTAAGCCTATACTACATGCCGATTTTCGAGCAGGCTCTTGAAGAACTCAGGCTTCCACAGGAACTCAAATATCTTCCAGTCATTGAATCTGCTCTCGATCCTAACGCCGTAAGCAAACACGGGGCCACTGGCCTCTGGCAAATGATGCTCGCTACCGGAAAAGGCCTTGGACTTGAATGCAACAGCCTTGTCGATGAGCGACGCGACCCTTACACTTCGTCGAATGCTGCCGCCGAACTCCTAAAGCAACTTTATGACTCATACGGCGACTGGACCCTTGCTATAGCTGCCTACAATTGCGGACCAAGCACTGTCAATAAGGCTATTCGTCGTGCAGGAGGGGACTCTTCAAAAGCAGATTTCTGGGAAATTTACCCTTATCTTCCTGAAGAGACTCGTGGATATGTGCCTATGTTCATAGCAGCCAACTACGTGATGAACTATCATCCTCAACACAATATCAGCCCTGTTCTTCCTACTAAGCCAATCGTGACAGACACTGTAGGAGTGGTGGAAAGAATACACTTCGATCAGATCGAGGCTGTGCTCGCCATTCCTAAGGATGAGCTTCGCATTCTCAATCCTCAATATAGGGAAGACATAATCCCCGGAACCCCGGAACGCCCGTATATGCTTGTGCTCCCTTCAAAGCAGATTCACGCTTACCTTATGAGCCATGACCAGATTGTGGCCTATCAAGCTGACAAATACCAACGGCGCACAGAGGTTGAGCCAGGAAAGGCTTCTGATGCAGATCTTAATCTTGCAGATGCGAACGCTGGTCAACTGAACACTGAGGATATCGATGCTGCTCCGGCCGCATCATCCACTGTCTCCCACAAGGTGGTTGCCGGTGAAACCTTGACTTCCATCGCCGCTAAATATGGGGTTCAACCTGCAGATATCAGGAGTGCGAACAATCTCCGGCGCAATGCCGTCAGGGTAGGACAGGTGCTCACCATCAATGGTGTAGCGCCCGACAAGGCAGCTGCCGCCCGTGAGGAAGCTACAGCCAATATGCTCGCCGCCGCCGATACTAAGGATGCGCAGGAAGCGGCTTCTCAAGCCAGCGACAATTCTTCAAAGCAGACTCAAGCTCAACAGAAAAAAGATTCGTCCGCCTCTTCTGCCAAAAACTCCAAGAAAAAGGAATCAGCAAAGAGCTCTTCTAAAAAGAATTCTAATAAGAAATCAAAAGCTACCACACATACCATCAAAAGCGGGGAAAATCTTGGCCGAATTGCACAAAAATATGGTGTATCAGTCAGTGCAATTAAGAAAGCCAACGGTCTGAAGAGCGACGCAATCCGTGCCGGAGCTCAACTTAAGATTCCTGCCAAGTAATAAGAAACGGTATGAAAGATTTCATTCGATTCTTACGTCGCTTTGCCCGTCCATACACAGGGACTCTGTCGCTCAGCATTTTCTTCAACTTGCTGAATGGTGTGATGACGGTGTTCTCTTTCGCCTTCATCATCCCAATCCTGCAGGTGATTTTTGGGCTGGAGAGGGGAGAATATCAGTTCAAACCTTGGAATTCTCCAGATTTAATGGACACCATCACCAACAATTTCTACTATTTCACAGGTCATATTATCGACACCCAAGGAGCCTCAAAAGCTCTTGCATACCTCGGCGCCATTTTCATTGTCATGACCTTACTCAAGGTGATGACTGGCTATCTTAGTGAATACTTCACCATCCCGATGCGAAATGGAGTGGTCCGCGACATACGAAACACTATGTATGCCAAGATTCTCTTACTCCCAATCGGATATTTCAGCAACGAGAAAAAGGGCGACATTATGGCCCGTATGAGCGGTGATGTGACTGAGGTCGAAGCATCCGTGATGTCCTCACTCTACGCTCTCTTCCGTTACCCAATCCTCATTATCATTTATCTCGCCACCATGATAGCCGTAAGCTGGAAGCTGACGCTATTCGTGTTTGTATTGCTACCCATTATGGGATGGGTGATGGGAACTGTTGGTAAGAAGCTGAAAGCTCAGGGATTACGTACTATGCAGATAGGCGGTCAGATTCTTTCTACTATCGAAGAGAGTCTTGGCGGTCTGCGTATCATAAAGGCGTTCAACGCTGAAAAGCAGATGGACTCCCGATTCCGCTCTGAGACCCAATCTTATGTGAAGTCGGCAAACGCGATGCTCCGTAGGCAGGCGCTTGCTCATCCAATGAGCGAATTTCTCGGCACCATCGCCGTGATTGTAGTCCTTTGGTTCGGTGGAACACTTATACTCTCCGGCTCCTCCTCCATTGATGCTGCCTCTTTCATTTTCTATATGACAATCTTCTACAGCATCATCAATCCTGCAAAAGACCTCTCAAAGACCGGTTATGCCGTCTCAAAAGGCATGGCAGCTCTTGCTCGTATAGACAAGATTCTCGATGCGGAAAATCCTATCAAGGATCCTGAAAATCCGGAAAAACTTCCACAGGATATCACTCCTTCCACTCCGGCTATCGAATTTCAGAATGTTTCTTTCAAATACGACGATGGCGACCGAATGGTGCTCGATAATATCAATCTCAAGGTGACGAAAGGACACACTGTCGCAATTGTCGGGCAATCCGGATCCGGAAAATCAACCCTTGTCGATCTGATTCCACGCTTCTACGATGTGACAGAAGGATCTGTAAAAGTCAAAGGCTGTGATGTGCGCGAAGTAAAGGTTGCCGATCTCCGCGGACTTATGGGGAATGTCAATCAAGAAGCAATCCTCTTCAACGATACCTTCCGAAATAACATAGCTTTCGGCAATGAAAACGCCACTATGGAAGAAGTGGTGCGTGCCGCAAAGATTGCTAATGCCCATGATTTCATCATGGCTACCCCAGAGGGATATGATACTATTCTCGGAGATAGAGGTTGCAGGCTCTCCGGAGGCGAGCGTCAACGAATCAGCATAGCCCGCTCCATTCTCAAGAATCCCGATATCCTCATCCTTGATGAGGCCACCTCGGCTCTAGACAACGAAAGCGAACGCCTCGTTCAGGAAGCTCTCGACAGGCTTATGTCTGACCGCACCACAATTGTCATTGCACACCGCCTCTCCACTATCGTCAACGCCGATACAATCTGCGTAATGAAAGATGGAAAAATCATAGAAATCGGCACTCACTCCGAGCTCCTTGCCCTCGACGGTCAATACGCCCGTCTTCACGCCCTCTCCACATAATATAAACAATAAAAATAAAGTCCTTAAAGACCTTAAAGTCGTTAAGGACCTTAAAGACCTTAAAGCACTCATAATTATGACCAACATAGCAGTATTCGCCTCCGGCACCGGCTCCAATGCCGTAAATCTCGTGAAAACCTTCAATTCAGGCACCCGCATACATGTTGCCCTCTGTCTTACCGACCGTGAGAATGCTCCCGTCATTGAGAAGATGCGCGAACTTGGTGTTGAAACCATTTATTTCCCTAAAAGCACATGGAGGGATGATCCTCAGGCTATTCTCGACGTACTCAAAAGCCACGACATTAAGGTCATTACACTCGCCGGATTCCTTTCTTTCATCAAGGATGACATTGTGAATGCCTATGAAGGCCGTATTCTCAACATTCACCCTTCGCTTCTCCCTGCTTATGGAGGGAAGGGGATGCATGGTGCCAATGTTCACAAGGCAGTAATCGATGCCGGCGAGACTAAAAGTGGAGCTACTGTCCATATAGTGACAAAGGATTTAGATGATGGCCCGATTGTGGTGCAGAAGGAAGTTGCTGTCCTTCCCGACGACACTCCTGAATCTCTTGAGGCGAAAGTCCATGAGATTGAATACATCATATTCCCTGAGGCTGTGATGAAGACTGTCGCTGCCATGACTCCTCCTGACGTCCCCAAAAGTGTTGACGATGCTTGGGCCGAGACTCTTGGTGTGCCAAACAATGTGCCGCCAATTCCCACAAACTCTCCGGCCAATTTCAGCAATCCGAATATTCCGAACAACCTGATTTTTCAGACGAGTCCGACAAGTCAGACTGGTCAGACAAGCCATGCTGGTCCGGCTGCCCCTGTCAGCATGGCACTCCATTCAGAGCCAATGCCCCCTACCTACCTCGTCTGGTCGGTCATAATGACTATTCTTTGTTGCACCATTCCAGGCATAGTGGCAATTATTTATTCCGCTAAAGTAAGTTCTAAATTCTATCAAGGAGATTTGGAAGGAGCTCGCCATGCTTCTCACAATGCAGAGATTTGGATAATCGTATCCTTCGTACTTGGAGTCCTTTCCAACACTCTCTACATCCCTCTCGCTATCGCCGGCCTCTTCTAAATAGACGCCCTCTAATTATAAAGTATGCCCCAGGCTCTCAGCCTGAGGCATATTTTGTATTCCTTGGTCCTTGACTCTTGGTTCTTGGTTCTTGGTTCTTAAATTAAGACTGTCTCCGTATAGTAAAATCAAACAGTTCGGCAAACGCATCCCTCCATTCATTCTCTGGAAGTGTCTGCAACAGCTTATCTCCATCATCTCTCATCCCTTCCATCACAGAGTAGGCATAATCTATCCCACCCTTATCTTTTGCAAATTCTATTAGTGTTTGGATTTCTGAGTCGCTGAGATCTCCGCGCTGCAACAAAGCAAGCATTTTGCTTCCTTCCTCCCCATTATCTGAGTTGACTGCATATATAAGAGGTAGGCTGACCTTATTTTCTCTAAGGTCATTCCCTGTGGGTTTCCCAACTTCCTTATCCTCAAAATAATCGAAGATATCATCCTTTATTTGGAAACATAGCCCAAGCAGGCGCCCATATTCTACAAGTCTTTCTATCTCTTCTTTGGTAGCTTCAGTTGACTCTGCCCCCATCTTCACACATTTCATGAAGAGTGATGCTGTCTTCTGGCTTATCACTTTAAAATATCGTGCCTCATCTATCGCCCGGTCGCGCGCATTGGATATCTGGTCGATCTCTCCAAGCGACAACTCCTTGCCTAATTCTGCTATTGAGACCACCGTCCTCATGTCTTTCGTCTTGATGGCCTCCTGCAGAGCTGAACTCACGAAGTAATCACCTACCAATACTGCTATCCTATTGTCAAAATCCTTATTCAACGTAGGCGTGCGGCGTCTATAGTCTGCATTGTCAACTACATCGTCATGTATAAGCGATGCATTGTGAAGCATTTCAAGGGCTGCTGCAGAGTGTAGCGTCGATTCATTGATATCGCCAAAAAGCCGGGCACTTAGTAGCACCAAAAGTGGTCGGATCTGCTTCCCTTTCGTACGTAGATACTGGTCCACCACGCGACCCATCAGCGGGTCACTGGTAGAAAGGCTCGTGCGGATGATTTCATTCATCGCATCAAGCTCAACTCCTAAAAGTTGTCTTATTTTATCTATTGTTGTCTTCGACATTTCTCTGATCAGATCGGCTCGCACTCGTCTGCGATCCTTTTTCTCCACAAAATTACAAAATATTTTTCCAATTTCAACACTACTACCCCCGATATTTGTTATTTTTATAGTGAAGAAGTGCTTTTTTGCCCTTTCTTTACCCTTACAAACCTATTTTCAACTCTACAGAACCACTGTCATGTCAGAAAAGAGACTTTTCCTCCTCGATGCATACGCATTAATTTTTCGCGCATATTATGCTCTAATTAAAATGCCGCGGTTGACAAGCGACGGATTCAACACGTCTGCCATTTTCGGTTTTGTCAATACCTTGGAGGAGGTGCTCCGGAAAGAGAAACCGACTCACATCGCGGTGTGCTTCGACCCTAAAGGCCCTACTTTCCGCTCCGAACTTCTCGACTCTTATAAAGGAGAGCGACCTGACACCCCTGAAGACATCAAGCGTTCCATTCCCATAATCAAGGAAATTATCAAATGTTATGGCATACCTGTACTCGAATCTCCCGGTTATGAAGCCGACGACGTGATAGGCACTATGGCCACGAGGGCATCCAAGGAGGGATTCACAACATATATGATGACTCCCGACAAGGATTTCGGACAGCTCGTGGGGCCAAATGTGATTCAATATAAGCCTGCCTATCGTGGTCAGGACTTCGAGCTCCGTGGTGAAAAAGAGGTTTGCAAACGCTACGGCATTGAGCGCACAAGCCAAGTAATCGACCTTCTTGCCCTTATGGGCGACAAGATCGACAATATACCGGGATGCCCCGGCGTGGGAGAAAAGACTGCACAAAAGCTAATTGCCGATTTCGGCACTGCTGAAAATGTAATTGCCCGTTCTTTCGAGCTTAAGGGAGCTCTCAAGAAGAAAATCGAGGAAAACGCAGCTCTTATCATGCTGTCGAAAGATCTCGCCACTATACGCACAGATGTGCCGGTTGACGCTACTCCAGACACCCTCGCTCTCGGCGAAGTTGATAAAGACAAGCTGTTTGCAATATTCAAGGAGCTCGAATTCAAGAGTCTCATCGACCGAGTTGGTCGCCGCCTTATGTCAGAGAAATCCCCTGCCTCTACTTCCGGCAATCAATTCCCTTCTGCTTCTAAGACTGTCAAAAAGGCTGCTGCTGCCTCACAACCTTCGCTTTTTGATTTCGAGGTGGAGGAAGCTGAGACTATTCCTGTTGCTGATGCGCCTACACCCGGATCTCTTGGTGAAGGTTGCATCCAAATAAATGACGAGGATGCTCTGAAGGAAATGGTTTCCTCTGTTAAAGAGGCAAAGACTGTAGGCATATATTTGTCTACCGTTGGAGAAAACGACATGGAGGCTGTTTGGAAAGGTACAGCTATCGCTCTTCCCGACGGCCGCTCATGGTATGTTGATTCAGCTCTCCCTGCAGGCAACGACACCATTCTCGAGATTCTCTCCGATTCAGAAATCCTCAAGGTTTCAGGTGCCATAAAACGTGATATGGTAGTGGCGCGTCGCCACCGTCAAGACAGTGACTCCAACCCCATGAGCATCGTAAATTTCTATGACGTGACTATTGCCCATTATCTCCTTGAGCCTGAAATGCGCCATACTCCTGAACTCCTCGCGGAAAAATATCTCGGTTATTCACTAAATTCAAAGCCATTTCCAGCCGAGC
Organism: Bacteroidales bacterium GP3; assembly: GCA_001701075.1. GTDB lineage: Bacteria > Bacteroidota > Bacteroidia > Bacteroidales > Muribaculaceae > Lepagella. The sequence continues at coordinate 7,494 of DAAK01000224.1, forward strand.
TCGCTGCTCTATCACTGAAACTAAAGGATATTTTCGAGCCGGCTCTTGAAGCTGAGAAAATGACTTCTCTGATGACCGACATTGAGCTGCCACTTGCTCCTGTGCTTGCAGATATGGAATATACTGGCGTGAGAATTGACACAGCTGCTCTCTCTGCCGCTGCTGAAGGTATGGAAGATCGTTCCCGTCAGCTTTGCGATGAAATATATGAGATTGCCGGTGAGCAATTCAATGTGGGGAGTCCTGCACAGGTGGGTGAAATCCTATTTGGCAAGATGCAGCTCGATCCAAAGGCTAAGAAGACTAAGACCGGACAGTATTCCACTTCTGAGGAAATACTCGAAAAACTGGCGTGGAAAAGCCCTATCATTGGCAAGATATTGGAATATCGACAGATAAAGAAACTCCTCAACACCTATCTTAATGCTCTTCCGGAGACGATTAACAAGACAACTGGAAAAATCCACACCAACTACAACCAGACAGTCACAGCCACAGGCCGCCTTTCCTCGTCATCTCCAAATCTTCAGAACATACCGGTACGCGATGAAATGGGGCGCGACATCCGACGTGCTTTCATCCCCGACCCCGGCCATATTTTCCTATCTGCCGACTACAGCCAGATTGAACTCCGCCTCGTGGCTGACTTTGCCGACGACGAGACTATGATTGAAGCATTCCGCAAAGGTGAGGACATTCACGCCATCACAGCTGCTAAAATCAACCATGTGCCTCTTGAAGACGTGACTCCCGACGAGCGTAGGAAGGCGAAAACTGCCAACTTTGGTATCCTCTATGGAATCACTGCTTTCGGCCTGGCATCGCGCCTCCAGATTCCGCGTCAAGAAGCGAAAGAGCTTATCGACGGATATTTTGCCACATTCCCATCCATCCATAGATATATGAGCCAGAGCGTGGAGGAAGCCCGGGAAAATGGCTATGCCATCACACGCATGGGGCGCAAGCGCCGACTCCCTGACATCAACAGCAAGAATCCCGTTGTCCGTGGCTATGCCGAACGCAACGCTATCAACGCTCCGGTGCAAGGCACGGCTGCCGACGTTATGAAAATCGCAATGGTCGCCATTTGGCAAGAGATGCAGGAAAAGCATCTGAAGTCTAAGATGATAATGCAAGTCCACGACGAACTCAACTTTGACGTGGTGCCTGGAGAAGAAGGCCTCCTTCAAGAGATAGTAGAACGCCGAATGCAAGCGGCATGGTCGGGCAAAGTACCGCTCACAGCCTCTGCCGGCCTCGGTGCCAACTGGCTCGAAGCCCACTGACCCTCCTCTCTTATCCTCTAATTCAGCCAAATCAGGCCCCATCAGGATATAACAGGCCAAATCACTTTAATATTTAATATTTTATCTTTAATACTTATACAGACATGAGCAACATCAAAAGCATTGGTATTCTAACTTCCGGCGGCGATGCCCCCGGTATGAACGCAGCTATCCGCGCCGTCACTCGCGCTGGCATAACTTCAGGTTTCAAGGTTTTCGGTATCTATCGTGGCTATAAAGGCCTGATTTCTGACGAAATAGAGGAATTCTCTACCCAGAACGTGTCTAATATCATACAGCGAGGTGGAACTATCCTTAAGACTGCCCGCTGTAAGGAATTTGAGACTCCGGAAGGTCGCCAGTGTGCCTACGACGTGCTTAAGCGCCATGGCATCGACAGCCTCTGTGTGATTGGTGGCGACGGTTCTCTCACTGGTGCACGTATCTTCGCCAATGAGTTCCAATTTCCAATCGTTGGCCTCCCCGGCACTATCGACAATGACCTCTACGGAACTGACTGGACCATTGGTTATGACACTGCCCTCAACACTATTATGGAGTGTGTCGACAAAATACGCGACACCGCTACAAGCCACGAACGCCTTTTCTTCATCGAAGTAATGGGACGCAACGCTGGATTCCTCGCGCTAAATGGTGCTATCGCAGCTGGTGCTGAGGCTGCAATCATCCCAGAAATATCTACAGAAGTCGACCAGCTCGCCGAACTTATCCAGAATGGTTTCCGCAAGTCAAAGAACTCTTCTATCGTACTCGTTGCTGAATCTCCTATCACCGGCGGAGCCATGGGTCTCGCTCAGCGTGTAAAAGATGAATATCCTAACTACGATGTGCGCGTCTCTATCCTCGGACACCTACAGCGCGGTGGTAGCCCGACTGCTCTCGACCGTATCCTTGCTTCCCGCATGGGTGCTGCTGCTGTCGATGCCCTTCTCGACGACCAGCGCAATGTTATGATCGGTATCCGCAATGATGAGATCGTATATGTGCCATTTGTTAAGGCTATCAAGAACGAGAAGTCAGTAAACCGTGATAAGTTAAACGTTCTCCGCAGATTGTCTATCTGATGGGAAAGCATACTCATAATAAGACAATTATCGCCATCAATCGCGCCCTGCTCTCTGCCACTTTCCGGGGGTTGGGCGCGTTGCCATGGCCTATCCTAAGGGGTCTCTCCTCATTTATAGCATGGCTCGCTCACAGCGTGGTGAGATACCGTGTGAACATTTGCCACGATAATATCCGTTCTTCTTTCCCCGAAATGTCTGATACGGAAGTGGACACGACAGTCAAAGGTTTCTATCACTTTCTTGCCGACTATTTCATAGAGACCGTTAAGCTCGGCTCTATGAGCGCAGAAGAAATGCGCCGACGCATGAGGTTTGAAAACATTGAGGAAGTCAACGATGATCTCCGTGCCGGGCACAACGTAAGCATTTTCCTCGGACATTTCTGCAATTGGGAATGGGTTTCGACTATGCCACTATGGCTCGACCTCTCTACGGGTGCCATTCCCTGCCAAATCTACCATCCCCTCTCCAACGTGGCCGCCGACGAAGTCTTCGGAGCTATCCGTAGCCGTTTCGGTGCCACCAATCTCCCTATGGCAACTTCAGCCAAGACTTTGCTGGAAATGTCGGCGAAAAAGATTCCAAGCATTACGGGATATATTGCCGACCAGACTCCATCACGCAGTTCTATCCATCATTGGATTCAATTTCTTCACCACGACACCCCCGTATTCACTGGTGCCGAGAAGATAAGCCGAAAGATTCACGCTGCCGCCTATTATCTCGACATGCGGCGTCCAGAAAGAAATATGTATGTTGGCCGCTTCGTTAAAATATCCCCGGACGCTGCCTCCGAACCCGTCAATGTTCTTACAGAATCATACTTCTCTCGCCTTGAAGACTCCATCAAACGTGAGCCCCCACTTTGGCTCTGGACTCACCGCCGCTGGAAATACCATCGTCCCACTGAATAATCTCTGGCCTCTGGAATCTTTTTTCAAATAAAACACCTTAAATCCCAAATCTTTTTATTATCTTTGCACGACAAAACCCCTCTCCGCTCTCACCTAATAACTAACAACAAATCATGTTAAACTATTTATTCTAATGGAACAGGTATTCGCTTATATCATCGGCCTCGGCGCCGCAGTGATGATGCCTGTCATCTTCACCATCCTCGGTGTCTGCATCGGCATCAAGCTGGGCGACGCCCTCAAAAGCGGCCTGAAGGTTGGCGTCGGTTTCATCGGTCTGTCAATCGTAACCGCCCTGCTTACTTCTGCCCTCGGACCTGCACTCCAGTCTGTAGTGGAAATCTATGGCCTTCAGCTTAAAGTATTCGACATGGGATGGCCTGCTGCCGCTTCCGTGGCTTACAACACTGCCGTTGGTGCATTCATTATCCCGGTTTGCCTCGGTGTCAACCTCCTTATGCTACTGACAAAGACTACTCGCACTGTCAATATCGACCTCTGGAACTATTGGCACTTCGCTTTCATCGGTGCAGTAATCTATTTCGCAACCGAATCGCTCGCTTGGGGATTCTTCGGCGCTATCATCTGCTATATCGTGACGCTCGTCCTTGCCGATATGACAGCCTACAAGTTCCAGAATTTCTACAAGGATATGGAGGGAATATCTATCCCGCAACCATTCTGTGCAGGTTTTGCTCCCTTCGCTTGGATCATAAATAAGGGTCTCGACAAGATTCCGGGCCTCAACAAGATAGAAATAGATGCCGAGGGCATGAAGAAGAAATTCGGCATTCTCGGCGAGCCCCTCTTCCTTGGTGTTGTAGTGGGTGTTGGTATCGGATGCCTCACTTGCACTTCCTGGAATGAAATAGTCGACAACATCCCAAAGATTCTATCGCTTGGCATCAAGATGGGTGCAGTGATGGAACTTATCCCACGTGTGACCGTGCTCTTCATCGAAGGCCTAAAGCCTATTTCTGATGCCACCCGCAGTCTTATCGCCCGCAAATTCAAGGGTGCCGACGGTCTCAGCATCGGTATGTCCCCGGCTCTCGTCATCGGTCATCCCACTACTCTCGTTGTGTCTCTTCTCCTTATCCCGGTGACTCTTCTTTTGGCTGTTGTCCTTCCCGGCAACCAGTTCCTCCCTCTCGCTTCACTCGCCGGCATGTTCTATCTCTTCCCACTCGTGCTTCCTTTCACAAAGGGCAACGTCCTGAAGACTTTCATCATCGGTGTGATTATTATCACCGCAGGCCTGTATATGGTGACTAATATCGCGCCTGCATTTACTCTCGCTGCTCATGACGTATTCGTGGCTACAGGCGACGCTGCAGTTGCCATTCCCGCAGGATTCGAAGGCGGAGCTCTCGACTTTGCTTCTTCTCCTCTCTGCTGGGCATTATATCAGGGTTGTGTCAACCTTAAATGGATCGGTGCCGGAATTCTCGTTGTCATAGCTTGCGCTATGATGTGGTGGAATCGTGTACACATCGCCCGCAACCAGCGCGACATGATCAAGAAGCACTCCGACAATCTCCAAGAAAACATCTAAAATCCCCTATAAAATGAAAAAGATACTTTTCTCTCTCGCTGCCATCGCCGCAGCATTCTCTATGTCAGCTCAGACTGAATATAAAATCCAACGCGCCTGTCACCC
>DAAK01000061.1 GCA_001701075.1 Bacteroidales bacterium GP3
AGGTTGTAAAGCAAATCAGTTCACAGAAACAGATCTGTAAACCATTTTAGTCAACGAAAGAAAAACGTGTAAAGTAAATCGGTTGAGCGTCATCAGGCGTGTAAACCATATTAGTTAATCGCCCTCAAATCTGTCAACACTTTTCAGGGAAGGTCAGCTGGAATATTTTTTTAATAAAATTCGAAGAAAATTTGGCTTGCATAGCTTAATATTCAACTATTATTGCTATATTTGCAGTCTAATAGTTTAATTTTAGACTATGAATGAAAATATTTATATGTTTGCTGATGCCGAAATATGCCGTAGGATTGGCAAAAAAATTAGGCAATTACGATTGCGACAGAACATCACACAGATGTCATTGGCAAAGCAATCGCAGATTTCAGTGTCCTCAGTCAAGAAGATAGAGAATGGTGAGATCGGCTCTTTCGATTCTCTTATGCGTGTACTTCGTGTTTTGGGAGAACTTGATGTGTTTTCTCCTCTTTTAAAGGAAGAGGAAATGAGCCCTAATGAATATCTGAAGTTTGTAGAGGTATCCAAAAAGAAAATGCGCAAAAGAGCTAAATCAGATCAATCAGATAAAAAAGTATCGAAGTCCAATAATAAGGAGGAATTAGAATGGTAGACATTGCAAGAGTCAATCTTTATGGTGAGCAGATAGGATCAGTCCGTTGGAACGAAAACAGTAATACTGCATTATTTGAATATTCTGACAACTTCATAGGGCAAGGATTGGAGCCTTCCCCTATACTTATGCCGGTGCGTTACGGACGTGTGTATTCATTTGGAGATATGGGACGTGAAACTTTCAAAGGCCTGCCTGGCTTACTTGCCGATTCATTACCTGACACATATGGTCGTGTTTTATTTGAACGGTGGCTTGCTCTTACAGGGCGTAATGCCGGCAATTCAGTTGAGACGCTCTGTTTTCTCGGAAAACGATGTATGGGAGCTTTGGAATTTGAGCCGGCGATGGATACCCCATACGGTAATGATGTAAAGTTTGAAATAGACTCGCTTGTTGAGGTTGCAAGTGAGGCATTGGCAGAGAAAGAAGAGTTTGGAGTAAATCTTTCGGCTGATAAGAAAGCCGCAATAGCAGAGATTGTGCGTCTTGGGACTTCTGCAGGAGGTCAAAGAGCAAAAGCAATTATTGCTTATAATAAAGAGACTGGTGAAGTAAGGTCGGGACAGATAAATGCCCCGGATGGATTCGATTATTATCTGATCAAGTTGGATGGTGTCACTGCTGAAGCTGGATTCCGTGAGACACAGAATTTTGGAAGGCTTGAATATTCGTTTTCACGTCTTGTAAAAGAGTGCGGAATAGAAATGTCGGATTGTAGTCTGATTGAGGAAAACGGACGGGCTCACTTTCTTACGAAACGATTTGACCGTATCAACGGTGAGAAAGTCCACATGCAGACTCTGTGTGGAATCGCACATTATGATTATCGCCTGCCACGTTCATATTCTTACGAACAGGCATTCAATATCATGAGAGCTTTGCGCTTGCCATATTCTCAGGCACAGGAGATGTTTAGGAGAATGGTTTTTAACGTGGTTGTCAGAAATCAGGATGATCACACCAAAAATATTTCATTCCTCATGGATAAGTCTGGCAAGTGGCGACTTTCACCTGCATACGATATGGGATTTAACTATAATCCTATGGGTGGCTGGACTTCAAAACATCAAATGTCAGTCAATGGTAAGTTTGACGATATAACAAGACATGACTTGCTTGAATTTGCAAGGAGAAACAATATCAAGTATGCATCTGAAATTATAGAAAGCATTACAGAAACAGCTTCACGGTGGCCAATCTTGGCGAAGGAATGCGATGTTCCTGGTTCAATGATCGATGTTATCCTACCGGAAATGAAATTAAGTTTATAAAACATTCCCAGTATTTGAAAATCTTTATGAGGAATTAGAATTTATTTTTCTGCTTTTTGATCAAAGTATAATACTCTTTGCTGTGCGTTCTTATGAGATTGAATTATTTGTATTCGGGGATTTCGTCGGGGTGAAAGACGATGGATTGGGAGGTAGGCGAGGTGGCTATGAAGTACCCCAGGCAACGGGGACCGGAGAACATGGCAGGACCATTGCTTTCGTTCTTTAGCGCTTCCAGATAGTTGTGCATATCGCGGGATACTCGGCAAATTGAGAATGTCATCACGTCGCCGTCGAAAAGCACCTCATCATCTTCTTCCTCGTCGGTGTCTTTTCTTGAGGTCATGGTAAGGAAAGTCCCAATCCCACCTACAGCACTCCTATCGTCAGCTTCCACCCATAGGTATATCTCGTCATTTCGATAAAGCTTTATCCAATAGCAATCCCCGTCTTGAGATGCATCCTCTACATATTGTGCCTGAAATACGGCTACCTGGTCGTATGGCATGTTTATCCAGTTGAATTCAAGACCAAGAATCTCTGTCGAGGGATACATGACTGTCTCTGCCTCGTAGACACTTCCGTTTCTTGATACCGTTAATTTATATTCATGTCCGATGATTCCAGCAGTTGGATTAGTGTAATAACCCTCCGGATCAGTGGCAAGATTATATATATTGCCAGTCGTCAGGTCCGTAAGGGACACATCTGCATCCGCAAGAAGGGTGCGGTTCATCGCTTCATCCATTGGCGTAGTAAGCTTTAATGCCACCTTGATTCCGTCAGGAGTGAGCTCTGCCTCTATCACAGTGAGTGGATCAATCTCGTGATATTTCAAATCAAGATCCTTTTCACAAGAAGCTAACACCGACATCACAATGCATAATGCACAATGCATAATGCATAATTTTTTTATTTTGAGAGCCATATAATTCTTAATGGTTTGATAAATCATATAAAATACCTTGAAGAAAGAAATCCGAAATTATTCAAAATTCAAAATTATTCAAACTTCAAAATTATTCAAACTTCAAAATTATTTAAAATTTAAGTGTATAAGAAACGGATGGAACTAACCCATACATAGCCTGCTGCACTGCTTGTGTGCCTGATGGCTTCGTGGGATCATCCTTGAAATATATCACATATGGATTGTAGCGGCAATAAGTGTTGAAGATGCCGAAAGCCCATTCATATGTGAATTTCTTTCCTACGTGGGTGTAGGTGGCAGAAAGGTCAAGTCGATGGATTGGTGGAGTCTTATAGGTGTTGCGTCCCGAATAATAGTAGCAAGTTTCTCCAGCAATCTCATATTTCACATCGGGTGCTGTCAGTGGCTGACCTGAAAGGAATATCCATGAGCCTGACAGATTCCACTTGTCGTTCAGGCGATATATTGCGGTGATTGCAAAGTCATGCCGGCGGTCGTTGGTAGCATTATACCATTTCCCCTCGTTGATGCCCGGTATCTTTGTCTCTGTCCTTGAGAGTGTATAGGCTATCCAACCGGTCAGTCTTCCGGTATTCTTACGAATCATGAACTCGGTGCCAAAGCTTCTTCCTTTTCCTCCAAGAATAAGGCTTTCGAGCACAATATCTGAAAAGGAAGATTTGCCATCCTTGTAGTCATAGACATTTTGCATGTCGCGGTAATATGCCTCTACCGACCAGTCGTATGTCCCCGTCTTTGTCATTCCGCTGTAGCCAACTGAATATTGCAAAGCTCGTTCCGGCTTCACTTCAGCCGATGTTAGGGCGTAGCGGTCGAAAGGGAAAGAAGTGGTAGTAGTGCGTATGGCATGAAGATCTTGCGACGATGTGCCTATGCCTGCCTTTATATTGTGTAGTTTTGATATGTTGTATTTTATATTGATTCTTGGTTCAACATCTACATATGTCTTGCCTTCAAATTGGTTGTGTAGCTGATAGGAAGACTCATATTCATGAAACCGTCCTTGCGACAATGCCGACGAAAGATTAAGCCGTACTCCGGCTGTGATGTCTAACTTATCGGCGAATGAACCCGAATAGTCAATCCAAGCGGAATTCTGCCACAAAGATCGTATTTCCTTTTCCTTAGCTTCATTCAGCAGCCATTCAGCAGATTTAACTCTTAGCAATTCAGAGCGTAATCCGAATTCTATGCCATGTTTGTCAGATAATTGCAAGCGTATCTTCTCATTGATGGAATAATTGTGAATATAAGTCCACATCGCTTGATCAAGATCCATCATCTCCATCACCATCTTGGGGTCGAAATGGGTCAGTGAAGCGGTTGTGGTGAATGTCAGCTTGTCTCCCTTCCTGGCAATCCAATTGAGAGAAGCACCGAGATTTCCCCAATAGAGCCCCATTAGGTCACTGATTGCCATATTGTCATGCCCTATGAAGAAAGATGCGTCGACTATATGGTCGGGGGTGGGAGTGTAGCGCATTTTTGCCGTGACATCATAGAAATTCATCACGGTGCTTCTATATTTAGGCACAAGCTTAAGGAATGCGTCGACATAGGAGCGTCGACCTGTCACGGCAAACGACAATTTATCCTTCACTATCGGTCCCTCCACCTTGAGCTTTGCCATAAGCAATCCAATGGTAGCTGAGCCGTGAAAGTCCTCCATATCCCCGGGCAGGAGTGTCGTTTCAAGCACAGAGGATGTGGCATCCCCATACATGGCAGGAATAGGACCTTTGAAAATGGTCGCGCTTCCAAGTGCATCATCGTTGAAAGTGGAGAAGATTCCCATCACGTGCGACGGATTATAGAGCGATATACCGTCGAGCAACACGAGATTCTGGTAGGCATTACCTCCTCTGACCTCAAAACCACCGCCTCCGTCACCTTCGCTTCTGACCCCAGGGAGCAGAGTAATCGACTTTATTATATCTTTCTCGCCGCCGAATGCAGGCAGTTGTGCAAGCTTAGTAAGCTCGAGGCGTTCAGCTCCGAGTCTGGTGTTTTCTATTCGCTGTCGGGCAGCGCTGCCGGTCACAGTCACTTCATTGAGCATCCTTTCATTGATGGTGTCTTTTGGAGACTCATCTGCAACTGATGCCATTGAAGAAGCAATGCATGCTGCAGCTATTACAATCTTTTTTACCATGCTTTTTAATTTAAGTTTCGCAGGCTCAACTTAAGGGTTCTTGGGGTGTAGGTTAATGACCTTATAGACCTCAAATTTCGCTTGTGAAAGTTGAATTATCAAAATCATGGTGCAAAATTAGCGCAAATCCCTTATTCAGCAAAATAAATGCGACAAAACAAAGTTATTTTGCGACAAAACCATAGCTCTCAGATTCCAGA
>DAAK01000011.1 GCA_001701075.1 Bacteroidales bacterium GP3
ATAGGAGTATCAGTATGCACCTTGACAGGATCAGTCTGCATCACATGCTTTATCTTCGACACTGATGGATCGGTGATCATCTTCTTAAGTGGAAGAATACCTTTGAGACGATTGTCGTCGTCAACTACATATACATAATATATTTCGTCAAGATCTTCTGCCTGCCTGCGCATTTCCTTCAGACATTCCGGCATCGACCAGTTTTCGTTGACAGCTATATATTCGGTGCCCATAAGACCACCGGCCGTGTCTTCGTCATACTGAAGAAGATCCACAATATCACCGGCTTGCTCCACATCGTCGATATGCTGGATCACTTCCTCCCGGTCTTCCTCATCGAGTTCCTGAATAAGATCGACAGCATCATCGGTATCAAGTTTATCGATGAATTCACCAATCTGCTCAGGATCCATATGTTCGAGCAGCTTCTTACGGTCCTCTTCATCGAGTTCCATAAGCACATCTGCCTTCTTTTCCTGATCATCAATGTGATTGAAAAGCCACTCTGCCTGCTTTATGTTCATCTCACGCAAAAGCTCGGCAATGTCGGCCGGGTGAAGGTCGGCTATTTCATGGCGAATGCCGGCAACATCATCGTTGTCGGCCATATTCTCTATTTTCTCTATGTCTTCTTCAGTGAAATCCTTCATAGAGGACAAAGATAATCATTTTTTTTCAATTACAGATAATTTTTAACTCATAATTTATGATTATTCTTTAAAAAACAAAGACAACTTTTAAATAAATAATTTGTTATCAAGGTATCTTTTAACATCTAATTAATTCAACTTTCGCAAGCGAAAGTTGAGGTTTATAAGGTTATAAGGTTATATGGTTATAAGAAAAAATGAAAGTTTTATTCTGAATGATATTTTACTCTATCTAAATTAATCCCATAACCCTATAACCCCATAACCCTTAAGTTGAGCTTGCGAAAACTTAAATAATCAAAACTATTATGAAAAGATATATCCTTTTTCTTCCTCTTTTTGCAATGATGATGTTGTTGCTTCCCTCGTGTGGAGATATCAATTATTGGGACCCGGAACCTCCTGGCGGTTGGAATGATACATTCTATGATGATAATCTTATAGGTTGCTGGCAACTATATCAGGTAAACTCTGACTATGTAAGAGGTGATGAGGTCAATTATATGTATTTCAACGGTGATGGACGTGGCACGTATTTCTATTACGATCACGGGTATCAGGAGACAGAAAGACTCGCCTATTGGTGTCAGCGTTCCGTAAGCGGCACATCATCGCTTCAAATCAATATACAATATGAATACGGCAGCCCCTCAACTATGAATTATTGGTTTAGCGACCGTGACACTCTATGGATGCAATGGCGCAACTCTTACGGAGTCCAGACCTACGTCTACAAATACATCAGCCGCACACCCTGGTAAATAAAAACACTGGCCGCAGGAATAAAATCTTGCGGCCAGTTCAATTATGTATGGAAAAAGGAATCGGCTTACCAAATAGAGTTGAGCTTGCGGTATTCTACTGCGCCTACACCGGAGATGATGGTGTAGCTCTCGATGGGGAAGACAATGTTGGTCATGCATGTGGCTCCGTCTGCACTGAAGAGCTCGACAGAGGAACGGTCTACAACTACATGAATTTCAACCTCATTCCCTTCTATGTTGAGAGGAGCTGCTATACTGGGCACTGAGAAGAGGTTGTGGAAATTGACTTCGCCAGTTGTGGATGTACGCTTTGCGATAATCATCTTTTCTGTACCGTTGATTTCAAATTCCAGATACTGACCTTTGGTGTTTTCCAGACGGAAAGTAGAGTTCTCATTGGATTTGAGTGTGAAACGAGCTTCATAAGCATCAAGATTTCCTACATTGCCGTCATTAGCAGTTGTCCATGCGCCGGCGATAGCATCCAGTTCGCTGACTACAGGAGCGGCCAGAATAGGAGAACCGTTTACTTCCACGAGCTTCAGTTCATGAGGGAGCGTGAAGGCGGAGCGCCAAGGAGATACAGGCACGTTGCCGGCATAATTCCAGTTGTTCATCCAGCCAATCATGATCTTGCGGTCGCCGGGAGCGTTGCTCCAAGTCACACCGGCATAATTGTCTGCACCGTAATCAAGCCAAAGAGGATAGGAGAGATCCATAGCCTTGAATTCCTTTCCGTCGAAATCGCCAATGAAATATTCTATGCCTGAACCACCTGCCGGACCGCCGGGATTGTTGCTGACAATCAGCACCCATTTCTCCTGACCCTTATACTGAAGAGGGAAGAGGTCGGGACATTCCCATTGACCGATGTTGCTGCGGGCAGCATCTGTGGTGAAAGCAGAGAGTTTTTCCCAATTCTTGGCATCTTTCGAGCCCCAGAGTTCAATCTTGTGTTCCCACCCGAGAGCCAAGGCCATGATCCACTGTTTAGAAGCCTCGTGCCAGATTACTTTCGGGTCACGGAAATCACCGAGCACTGTATTAGGGATGATAGGATTCCCTTCATATTGAGTGAATGTCATACCTCCGTCTGTACTGTAGGCGAGGCATTGCTGCTGATGTTCACCTGATCCGGTATAGAAAGCAAGCATTGCATTTTTGCCGAATCCTGCGGTATTATCCTTGTCAATAACCGCGCTGCCTGAGAAGATGTCTCCCCATTCGTTGCGGAGCATTGCTACAGGTTTCTCTTCCCAATGTATGAGATCGGTTGAAGTGGCATGCCCCCAGCTCATGTTGCCCCAGTCATTGCCCTGAGGATTATATTGATAGTAGAGGTGATAGACTCCGTCTATATAGACCATACCGTTGGGATCGTTTGTCCAATTCTTTGCCGGAGTGTAATGCACCTGTGGACGGTATTGCTCATTTCTTGAGGAACTCACCTCTGTACCGGGATCGGGATTGTCGGGAGTATTTGGATTCTCTGTTTCTGTGCCGTTCACATAAGCGGGATGTGGATTCTTATCCTCATCGCAAGCTGCTGTAGCGAATGCAAGTGCGGAGATGAGAAGGAGATTATAGAATCTCATGGTGATTAGCGGGTTTTTAGATATTCAATGGAGTTCTTGGCGAGCTTCAGCACATTGCCTTGATAGGGATTGTTTTTGGGATAAGCAGTGATGTCAGGAGTTCCATCAGCATTCTTGAGGGAGAATTCGCAACCACCATTGCCGATGCAGATCACAGTACCCTTGAAGTCGGTATTGCCCTGGCGAGCTTCCCATACGTTGAGCTGAGATACCCAGTCGATCTGTGAATCCCATGTGCCAAGAGGATAGATGCCGAAAGTAGAGGTGATTGTGTTGTAGCAAGCTTCATCCTGATTGCCAAGGCCAGTATAAATAGCTGGAAGATTGAAGAATAGGCAATTATGGTCTTCAGTCCAACCGGCGCCCTTGAACGGTATTAACTTTGTACGGTCGGTTTCAATTACGTCCAGGCCCTTGAAAATTGGGTGATTGGAGTGGTCTTTCTTGAATTTGCTGCCTGGGTGAAGCTGCACAGCCATCATCCAAGTATCTGGATTCCAGCCACCGCGACCGAGACCAATAGCACGGTCATTGTTTCGGAGGTCGTCCATCGGAATACGGCCAAGAGCACCTACATATGTTGTGGCATGGCTCCAGAGAAGGAGATTGCCTCCGTTGGTATACCATTCCTTGACGTATGGAGTGGCATCGTTGACCACAGCTGGCATCTCGAATACTTCATTTTCGGGACGATCCTCGAGGTCGCGCATCCAGAAGAGTACACGATAGGGTTCCAATGCATTGACTGAAGTTATGTCTCCGAAATAGACATATGATGCAGCTGGGTATTCTGCCTTTAGCCAAAGCCATGCACAAGCCTCATCGTCGTCGCCATTCTGGAGCAACTCTTCTTCGGTAGGATAGATGCTCAGGAAGCCGACTGCAGTCTTGCCGATCTTCATAGATCCATAAGCTGGAAGTGACTTGCCGTCAGCATTTGAAGCTACTATTTCTATATTCCATTCTTCACCTTCGGTCACGTTAGGTATCACATAACTTGAAGTTGAAGCATTTAGGTTTTCGGTGATAGAGCGGTTTCCTGCAGTTGCTTTGAAAGCCTGCTCACTAGCATCTGGTGAAGGGATCCATTCCACGAGAGCGTCATATTGTGCATTTTCTTTCTCAATCTGTGTAAGGGTGATTCCGGATGCCGGGTCTGCTCCGCATTCTATAATACTGTGCAAGT
>DAAK01000071.1:0-3507 GCA_001701075.1 Bacteroidales bacterium GP3
GTTATTAGTTTTATCGGGTTATACTTTATTTTATAATTGGTGTGGTTGCTAAAAACCGACCATATTCGTATTAGCAATTTCCGTGCCAAACTTCAAAATTATAACATAAATGTGTATGCCATTGTTTATGGTGGGATAAGATTTCAGATTTCAGATTTCAGTTTTCAGTTTTCAGTTTTCAGATTTCAGGAGTAAGGGGTCAGGGGTCAGGGGTTAGATTTGATTGAAATGATCAAGTGGGAGCGATTGCCGTATTTGTGGCCATACTGCGAAGATGCGGTTGTCGGAAATCTGGCGGAGCACCATCACAGGCTCGTTAGGTGTGAGTTGGCTTAGGAATGGGGCTGATTCTATGTCAATCGAGTGCCTGCTGCCATCCTTCAGTATAAGTGTCAATGTTTTTCTTGATACTATCACATCTTTTGGTTGCATGGCGAAGTCATAATCAAGTCCTTCGCTGCGTGCCATCTCCCGAAGTAGAGTGTCATCGGTCAGTGAGCGGTCAAGTTCCCTCAGCGATTGCGAATTGGAGAGTGACAGGAGAGTCAAGAGATTACCTGTCTTCGTCGGGTCATCATCCGGTTTTTCCCATTCGAATAATAGAGTGTCGCCATTCAGCCGATAGTGCCCGAGCTGGGTGTTGGCACTGCTCTTAATAAAAGCGGAAAGTATTTCGTCGGTCAGAAGGAAAAGAGAAGCAATCCCTTTGGGTGCGTGGGTATGATTATCAATGCTGAAGAGTTCGTAATGACCGGTAGCCGGTTCTTTCCCTGGTCTCTGCCATAGGAGCAGTGTCTTTTCCGGATGCTTTCCTTTCCAATAAGAACGTGTGGATAGGCCTGGGAGCAGGATATAATTGCAGTCTTGTTCGGTGGTGTCGAGGGGAGACGCATAAGCCTGAAGCATCGATGAGATGGTTCCTACGAGCGACCATAGGGTCTGCGATTCCGCATTATATACGTCTGATCTGGAATAGGAGTAGGCGATGCCTGCTCCAAACCCGTTGCTTGGATAAATGCTCATCAGTCGCTCTCCGAGCGGCTCTATCACTGCAGCACAGCGCTCCTTATGGGTCTTTTTCTTTATTTCTTTATAAAACTGAATGTCGTTTGAGAGGATATAGAATAATGCGAGCATATTGAAGAATGCGTGCGGATCAGTGCGTTCCAGAGTCAGGATTTGCTGAAGCACGCCATTGCTGAAATCGGGAGAGAAATGGGAATAATCGTGAGCGATGAAGCATAAGATGGCTTGGAATTGCCAATCTGGATATTCGAGATTCATCTCCGGCTTGATGACCTTTGTGAAGTCGGCTACATTTTTGATAGCGGCCTCCATCCGCAAGAGTGCCGGGATGTCTACATTAAGCTGCTCATTAAGGAGGACGAGAATATTTTCAAAGGCGCTTAGCCTTACCTTCCCATCTCTTATGGAATATAAAATTTTGCGGTCAATACCGAGTTTTTGAGCCAGGTCGAGCCAAGACTTGGCCAGCAGCTGTGTCGGTAGTATAGCCTGAAGAGCCCTAAGCGCATCATCGTATTTCTCCATAATCATAGTCTAAAGGAAATGTTCACCATAAAGCTACTTCCATAGCTAATCGATTGATTAGGCTCTGCCTACAATTGATTTTAAGAGGGCAATCTCCACTATTTTGGAAATTTAATTATTATCTGTATTCAGGATTTCCCAATGACCATTTTTCGAATGGCCCTTCCAGGCAATATTGTTAGCTTTTAGCCAGCGTTTGAGAGTCGAAGATGATACTCCTAATATCTCAGAAAGGGATGCTTTTGTGATTTTGGGGTTCATTTTTACGACTTCCAATAATCTTTGAGGTCCATTTTGGGGTTCATGAACCTCTTGAATTCCATTTTGGGGTTCATTTTTTATTTTTTTGTCATTTTCCTTGTCATTCTGAGTAGTTTCTTGATCAGTTTGGGGTTCAGAACCCTCTATCATGTCGCCGTATAGTTCGAGCATGGCTTTTACGTCCTGTTCATTGCCTCCTGTGGAGAGAATGAGGATTGTGCGGTCAACACCATTGTTATGGGTTTCCTCTACCTTGGCTGGAGTATGGTAAACTTTTTCCCATACTTTGCAAATGCCACTGAGTCCACTTCCAGCTCGCTCTCCAAATTCGATGAGAGAGAAAATCTTTAGCATGATACCGTTGCGGGGATCGGAAATTCCACCATTGACAGCCTCTGCGATTG
This sequence comes from Bacteroidales bacterium GP3, assembly GCA_001701075.1. Classification (GTDB taxonomy): domain Bacteria; phylum Bacteroidota; class Bacteroidia; order Bacteroidales; family Muribaculaceae; genus Lepagella. The sequence goes on from DAAK01000071.1 coordinate 2,217, forward strand.
AGATACGAACAGAACCGGGATTTGACAGTTTGTAGCCATCTTTGGATTTCTGTATTACTAAGCCTTGACGTCCATAAAAATCTGCGTGGACTACCATGTTGGTAACAGCCTCTCGTAAGAGTTTATGGATTGGAGTGTCATCAACACGCTGATTGCCTTTCAACACGAAGGGGACCTTTAATCCTTGTTGCATTCGACGAAGAACTTCGATTACGAAATCAAATACATTACCACTCCAGTCGCCTGAAGTTGATACGAGACGGTCAGTCCAGCGGGTTACGCCTAATGAACGGTTTTCTTGATAATCGAGAAAGTAATTAGGAAATTCACGTGTTATCTCATACTCGTAGCCGAACATAAGCAACCCCGCAGCAGTCGGATGGTATTTGCCATCTTCACCGATTCCAATGGCCCCAATCTTACGCAAGAACATCTCATCATCCTCATTGTTCCAAAGATGGTTGGTATGGGTGGAACGAAAGAAATTGCGATACCCATTGACTGTTTCTTTGCAGAAAACGGACATATCCATCTTCTCGAGTACTTTTGCATCTTGAGTGATGTAAGCGGCATCACGGAACATCAAGGACATCTCATCAAGAGAGCAGTGATAATCACCTTCATGGTTTCGGCGGAATGAGCCTGATTTTGGATCCATTCCGACATAGACGGGACGAGCGGTACGTTCGGCACGAGGAACACGGACTACAAGAATATTCTTACCATTAAGCAACTCTGGTTTAACCATACTTTGAGTGACTATATTTGCGCTAATCTTCTGACGATTGTTGACCATATTCCAAAAATCTTTCTGCAGTTTCTCGACATCAACATCTTCTGGATGAAGCGATCCATCTTTAGCCTCGTTCACGCCAAGCAGGATAATACCGCCATCGGTATTTGCAAACGCAGAGTATGTTTCCCAGAATGATCCAGGGAAACCACCTTTAGCCCTCTTGGCCTCAAGCTGATTATGTTCTCTATATTCACTGAGCTTGCTTAAGTCAAATCCTGCCATGGCTATGAACTTTTTGATTAGCGTTTACAATGCAAAGTTAATAAAAATCTATCAGATTATCAAGACACTATGCCATATTTCTATAATTTTGTTTTTATTTTTTTTAAGCTTTATGGCATGATGATGAAGGACTTTTATTAAAAAAAAGGTACGTGATAGATGTAGGAGACATCTAAACACGTACCTTTAAAATATAGGGATGTGGAAATATCAAAAACTAAGGGAAAAGCCCCGCCACCTATGGCGGGGAAAGTATAGGGTGGCGAATAATGT
>DAAK01000071.1:3544-3920 GCA_001701075.1 Bacteroidales bacterium GP3
CGATACTTTAGATCAATGCATGGGCGATTTCAGTTTTCAGATATCAGTTTTCAGATGTCTGAAATCATGAGCAACAAAACACGAAGAACTAAATTCGTTTTTGGCAGAGGCATGGGATGGGCATGGATGTAGTGGGCGCGTTTGGGCCTCGGGCCTACATCATGGGCATCCGGATGCATCTGTTGATGCATTGATGCAACGGAGTTGCGGCAATGCCGCAAAGTATCGGAGGATTTACCTCAGTATCGGCGCTTTGCGCAGTATCGGCGACTTGCGTCGCAGTATTGGCGAAAGCGATCGGAGTGAAGATTCCTTCGAATGCTGCATCCTGAAAGGGATGCTTCCGTTGGGGTGTGGCAGACTTGTCATTGTGCTC
>DAAK01000041.1:0-4452 GCA_001701075.1 Bacteroidales bacterium GP3
TCTGTCCTGACCATCGCTGAGAAAGCCAACGCCAACAGCTTCATGACCGTAACGGTGAAATAAAAAGCAATGAAAGTAGCAAGCACACTCCGTGTGCGTCCCTCCGAAGCAAAATATGGAAGGGAGGCTTCCCAGCCTCCCCTCAGAGTCGCGAAGCCATCTGAAGACTGAAATCTGAAGACTGAAGACTCATCATTAATCATTGATCATTAATCGTTATTCAAATGCTTATCATTCCCTCCAAATACAACCTCAAACTCCTCCCGGAGACCACCGAAGTCGCCATCCAGCACATCAAGGACTCTTTCCAAAAGCAACTCGCGAAAGCTCTCAACCTCCGCCGTGTGACGGCTCCTCTCTTCGTCCTCTCCGGCACCGGTATCAACGACGACCTCAACGGCGTTGAGCATCCTGTCAGCTTCCCCATCGATGCTATTGGTGGCCGACAAGCTGAAGTGGTCCATTCCCTCGCTAAGTGGAAACGCATGAAACTTGGTGCTTACGACATCGCACCCGGTTATGGCCTTTACACTGATATGAACGCCATACGCACTTTTGAAGACCTCGACAACCTCCATTCCCTATATGTCGACCAGTGGGATTGGGAAAAGTCTATCCGTAAAGAAGACCGCAACCTTGATTATCTCAAGGATACAGTTAAGAAAATTTATTCTGCAATTAAGAAAGTAGAGGCTGAGATCTATGAGCGTTTCCCGCATATCACTCCTTGGCTCCCTGATGAAGTCACTTTCATCCATTCTCAGCAACTCCTCGACAAATATCCCGACCTTTCTCCTAAAGAAAGGGAAAACGAGGCGGCTAAGGAATACGGTGCTGTATTTATAATTGGTATTGGTGCTCCGCTTTCAAATGGCGAGCCTCATGACGGACGTGCTCCCGACTATGACGACTGGATCTCTCCAAACGAAGACGGCTATCGTGGTCTCAATGGCGACCTTATTCTTTGGAATCCTATCCTTCAGAGTGGTTTCGAACTCTCTTCCATGGGCATACGTGTAAGTCCCGAATCTCTTCGTGAGCAACTCAAACTCCGTGGTTGTGAAGATCGCGAGAAATATGACTTCCACAAGTCACTTCTTGCCGAGGAATTGCCATATTCAATTGGTGGTGGTATTGGTCAGAGTCGTCTCTGCATGTATCTCCTCCAGAAAGCCCACATCGGCGAAGTCCAAGCCTCTATTTGGCCCGAAGACCAAATCCAGGCCTGCGCCGCCGCCAACATCCACCTCCTCTAATCAGCTGAAAACTGAAGACTGAAGACTGACAACCCCTTACCAAAAGATTGGCGATTTGCCATGTTCTTGGAGATACGCATTCGCCTGCGAAAAATGCCGACACCCAAAGAACCCCCTCGACGCTGAAAGAGGCGACGGGTGTGGTGCCGTCAGCACAAGATGCTTACTCCTGTCTATCATGCTTCCCTTCCTGATCGCATCCGATCCCCAAAGCATGAACACCACATTCTCGCCATGCTCATTTATGGCACGAACTGCAGCATCTGTAAACTCACTCCAGCCGAGATTCGCATGCGATCTTGGCTGGTGTTCTCTTACTGTGAGGGTAGCATTGAGCAAAAGCACACCCTGTCGGGCCCATCTCGTAAGATCCCCATCATAGGGTATTGGTGCTCCGATATCAGTATTAATCTCCTTGAATATATTCCGCAGCGATGGCGGAATCTGGATTCCCGGATTGACAGAAAATGCCAATCCGTTTGCCTGTCCCGGTCCATGATACGGATCCTGCCCGATGATCACCACCTTCGTGTCTTTAAAAGGAGAATTGTCAAAAGCCGCAAAGATCTTCCCGGCTGGCGGATACACCGTCACCCGAGGATCAGAATACTCCATCCTCACTGCATTTGTCAGATTCCAGAAATACGGCTTCTCGAACTCACTTCCCAACTCCCGTTTCCATCCCTCTTCTATTCTTACTTCCATACCATTATAACAATCCTCCCTATCTTTTTATCCATCCTATGGAAGAGATGCTTCCCATCCTCCCCGCCAAAGCACTAATCAGGTCGGAGACCTGATAATCATGCCAAAACCCCAGACTTCAGTCTGGGGTAAATATAGAAAATGCCCTATAGCCTCGGAGAGGCGCTTTATGATAAAATCTCTGACAACTGAAAACTGAAGACTGAAATCTGAAGACTGAAGACTTTGTAATAATAATTTATCATTTATCCTAAAAATTTTTTTTGCCATCTCCCAATAAAATGTTAAATTTGCATCGTATTACACAATATATCTGACAACTGATAACTCAAAACTGACAACTGACAACTACTATGGCAAAATACCTCTACTGGATCCTTCTGATCCTCATGTTCATCCCCTTCAAACTGATTTTCGGCGTCAGCATCATCACAGCCCCTATTGCCCTTTTCATCGGACTCGTTTTCGCTCTCATTTTCGGTATCCCATACCCCAAATTCAATAAAAAACTCTCCAAATATCTTCTTCAGGCATCCGTAGTTGGCCTCGGTTTCGGTATGAATCTTGAGAAATCACTCCAGAGTGGTGCCGAAGGCATGATCTTCACCATCGCCTCCGTTATCTTGGTGATGGTTGCCGGTGTCCTTCTCGGTCGCCTCATGCGCATTAATGAAAAGACATCCTACTTGATATCTTCAGGTACTGCTATTTGCGGCGGTAGTGCGATTGCTGCCGTCGGCCCCGTCTTGAAAGCGGATCAAAACGAAATGGCGGTCTCTCTCGGTGTCATTTTTATCTTAAATGCCATTGCACTCTTCATTTTCCCTCCTCTTGGCCATTATATAGGTCTTAGTCAGCATCAGTTCGGCACATGGGCTGCTATCGCTATCCATGACACGAGCAGTGTCGTTGGTGCCGGTGCCGCTTTCGACCAGATGTACTATCCCGGTAGCACTGAGGCTTGCGACCTTGCCACTCTCATCAAATGCACTCGCGCCCTTTGGATTATACCTCTCGCGTTCTTCACCATGTGGTTCTTCCGTAAAGACGGCAAAGAAGAAGGCAACTCTAAGGTCTCTATTCCTTGGTTTATCCTTCTGTTTGTGCTTGCAATGATCTTCAATACATATGTCGGCTCAGAAACTCTTCGCCCCGTCTATAATGTACTCGTTGATGTTGCCAAGCAATGCCTTATCGCCGTCCTCTTCGCTATCGGCGCAGGCCTAAGCATGAAAGTGATTAAGCAAGTAGGCGTAAAACCCCTTATCCAAGCCGTCGCCCTCTGGATCATAATTGGCGTAGGCTCCCTCGCTGCCATCCTCTACCTCGGCATCTAATTGATCGTTAATCGTTGATCATTAATCGTTGTAAAAAGTGAACTCCCTCACCCGCACCATCATCAACAACATCCATCCCACTTCTCTCATCATTAGTGCTGCTGCCGTGATGTGTGGGCTCACTGCGTCTATAATCCGTGGAGGGATATCGGTTTTCCCGGCCATCATGACTCTGCTTTTTGCAGTCTTGCTCCAGGCCTCGGCAAACCTTTATCATGGATATTTTTATTTCAGCAAAAGGTCTAATGAGATTGTTTCCGTTAGCGAGGCTCGTAGATCTGTTGTTTCTAATTCTTCGCGGGTGACATTGCTGCGTATCGTGGCTAATGGCATAGGTATCCTTGCGGTGACCGCTGGCATGACCCTGTTCTCTTTTATCGGTTGGATTGGTCTCCTTTATATAGTGATCATTGCAGCGTTGCTATATTTTTATTTTATGGCGCCTCGTCCCGTGGTGCGCACTAAATGGTCCATTTTATTCACATTCCTCCTCTTCGGCCCCGTAGCTGTCAGTGGCACTGCACTGACTCAGGATTTGGAAAATCCAAACTGGATTCCGGTTTTTTTCTATTCCATCATAAGTGGACTACTTGCGTCAAATGCACATATATCCATTCAATATCTTCGTTATGAAGAAGACTGCAGCTCCTGCAATGAGACTCTCGTCACCGCCAAAGGTGGATTCTTCACTCGTTTTGTATATTTAGGGAATGCAATCATAGTTAGCATCATCCTCATATTGCGTCCCAGTGCTGTAGATTTTGTGTCTCCATGGGTTGGATTTGTAATTGGTCTCTCCCTCCTGTTTTCTTCAATTTGGGTATTCTCCATGATGCATAGGGATCCAATTAAGGTTTCATGGATGGTCCGTTCCGTCACCCTCTGGCAGTATATCGTAGTCACCATCGCCTTAATGGCCATCGTCATCTACTCCATCGACCAATTCGACCTCAACATCTTCCACTACCTCTAATCCCAATGGAAGGTGCCTTCCCACCTTCCCCACCAAGTCGCGAAGCCCGCTGAAGACTGAAGACTGAAGACTTGCAGCTACGCTGCATAGTAGTAAGCGCACTCCTTGCGCGTCCCTCAGAGTCTTAAAATCAGGTCGGAGACCTGAAAATCATGCCAAAACCCCAGACTTCAGTCTGGGG